>NZ_JBEZDJ010000017.1:0-186674 GCF_040648275.1 Micromonospora sp. NPDC049171 | reverse complement strand
ACTACCTCATCAAGAAGTTGTTCACCGCGATGGGGGCGCTCCAGATCGAGAACCAGGCCCGTATTTGACACTCCGCCACCGTCCCCGGTCTGGGGGCCAGCTTCGGTCGTGGCGGTGCGACGGATTTCCAGCAGGACATCGCCAACGCTGACGTGATCGTCATCCAGGGTTCCAACATGGCTGAGGCGCACCCGGTGGGCTTCCAGTGGGTGATGGAGGCCAAGCGCAAGGGCGCGAAGGTCTTCCACGTCGACCCGCGGTTCACCCGCACCAGCGCGGTTGCCGACTCGTACCTGCCGATCCGGGCGGGCACCGACATCGCGCTGCTCGGCGGCGTGGTGCGCTACATCCTGGACAACGAGTTGGACTTCCGGGAGTACGTGCTGTCGTACACGAACGCGGCGACGATCGTCAGCGAGGAGTTCGTCGACACCGAGGACGGGGACGGGTTCTTCTCCGGGTTCGATCCGGAGACTGGCAGCTACGTGCAGGACAGCTGGCAGTACGCGGGGCACGAGGGTTCGTCCGGCAGTGGGCACACCGCTCAGGAGCGCGACAGCGCCGCGGGGCTGGCGCACGAGTCGCACGGCGCGCAGGTGGGCGGGCAGACCGAGCGGGACGAGACGTTGCGGCACCCGCGCTGCGTCTACCAGATCCTCAAGCGACACTTCTCCCGCTACACCCCGGAGATGGTGGAGCAGGTCTGCGGGATCCCGCGGGAGCAGTTCCTGGAGTTGGCGCAGGCGTGGACCCGCAACTCCGGCCGGGACCGCACCGGCATGCTGATCTATTCGGTGGGGTGGACGCAGCACAGCGTGGGTGTGCAGTACATCCGCACCGGCGCGATCATCCAACTGCTGCTGGGCAACATGGGCCGTCCCGGCGGTGGGGTGATGGCTCTGCGCGGGCACGCCAGCATCCAGGGCTCCACCGACATTCCGACGTTGTTCAACCTGCTGCCGGGCTACCTGCCGATGCCGCACCACGCCGAGCACCCGAGCTTCGACGAGTGGGTGGACAGCATCCGGCATCCCGGGCAGAAGGGCTTCTGGGGCAACGCCCGGTCGTTCGCGGCCAGTCTGCTCAAGGCGTACTGGGGTGACGCGGCGACACCGGAGAACGACTTCTGCTACGGCTACCTGCCCCGGCTGACCGGTGACCACGGCACGTACCAGCAGGTGCTCAACATGATCGACGGGAAGATCAAGGGGTACTTCCTGCTGGGTCAGAACCCGGCGGTCGGCTCGGCGCACGGCCGCGCGCAGCGGCTCGGCATGGCCAACCTGGACTGGCTGGTGGTCCGCGACCTGTTCATGATCGAGAGTGCCACGTTCTGGCAGAACGGCCCCGAGGTGGCCACCGGCGAGATCGTGCCCGAGGAGTGCCGCACCGAGGTGTTCTTCCTGCCGGCCGCCTCGCACGTGGAGAAGGAGGGCACGTTCACCCAGACGCAGCGGCTGTTGCAGTGGCGGGAGAAGGCCGTCGAGCCGCCCGGCGACGCCCGCTCAGAGTTGTGGTTCTTCTACCACCTGGGCCGCAGACTGCGGGAGAAGCTGGCCGCCTCGACGCTGCCGCGCGACCGGGCACTGCTCGACCTCACCTGGGACTACCCCACGCACGGTCCGCACGAGGAGCCGAGCGCCGAGTCGGTGCTGCGCGAGATCAACGGGTACGACGTGGCGACCGGCCGCCCGCTGTCCAGCTTCGCCGAGGCCCGCGCGGACGGTTCCACCGCGATCGGCTGCTGGATCTACAGCGGGGTGTACGCCGACGGTGTCAACCAGGCGGCCCGGCGCAAGTCCCGACACGAGCAGGACTGGGTGGCCGCCGAGTGGGGTTGGGCGTGGCCGGCGAACCGGCGGATCCTCTACAACCGTGCCTCCGCCGACCCGGACGGCAACCCGTGGAGTGAGCGCAAGCGCTACGTGTGGTGGGACGCGGAGAAGTCCGAGTGGACCGGCTACGACGTGCCGGACTTCGAGAAGACCAAACCGCCGTCGTACCGGCCGCCACCCGGTGCGTCCGGGACGGAGGGCATCGCCGGTGACGACCCGTTCGTCATGCAGGGCGATGGCAAGGGCTGGCTGTACGCGCCCAGCGGCGTGCTGGACGGGCCGTTGCCGACGCACTACGAGCCGGTGGAGTCGCCGGTGCGCAACCCGCTCTACCGGCAGCAGGCCAACCCGACCCGCAAGATGTACGCGCACCCGGTGAACTCGGTGAACCCGAGCCCGCCGCAGGAGCACAGTCAGGTGTTCCCGTACGTGTTCACGGTCAGCCGGCTCACCGAGCACCACACCGCCGGCGCGATGAGCCGGACCGTGTCGCCGCTTGCCGAGTTGCAGCCGGAGATGTTCGTCGAGGTGTCTCCGGCCCTGGCCGGCGAGGTGGGGCTGACGCATCTGGGCTGGGCGCACCTGGTCAGCGGCCGGGCGGTGATCGAGGCGAGGGTGTTGGTGACCGACCGGCTCACGCCGCTGCGGGTGGACGGTCGGATCATCCACCAGGTGTGGTTGCCGTACCACTTCGGTTTCGAGGGTCTGGTGACCGGCGACTCGGCCAACGACCTGTTCGGCATCAGCCTGGACCCGAACGTGCTGATCCAGGAGAGCAAGGTCGGCACCTGCGACGTGCGACCGGGTCGGCGGCCCACCGGGCCGGCGCTGCTCGACCTGGTGGCCGACTACCAGCGGCGTGCCGGGATCACCCCGGGTCAGCACGCCCCGGCCGTCACCACCGACAACGAGGGGAAGGAACGCGGTGCTTCCTGACCCGCACAGCCTGTACGGCCCGCTGGACCCGGCGCCCGAGGCCGGTTACGAGAACGCGCCACCCCGGATGGGGTTCTTCACCGACACCAGCGTGTGCATCGGCTGCAAGGCCTGCGAGGTCGCCTGCAAGGAGTGGAACGGGGTCCCGGAGAACGGGCTCGACCTGCTCGGCATGTCGTACGACAACACCGGCGCGTTGACCGCCAACTCGTGGCGACACGTCGCGTTCATCGAGCAGCCCCGCCCGGCCGGGCAGCGCGCGGCGGACGTCCTGGGCGCCCCGGTCGACGCCGGCCCGGACCGGCCGGTCGAGGCGGGCCCGCAGTTCTTGGGGATGCCGGGTGCGCAGCCGCCGGGTCGGGGCACGGGCGTCGAGGAGCGCACCGACTTCCGGTGGTTGATGATGTCGGACGTCTGTAAGCACTGCACGCATGCGGCGTGTCTGGATGTGTGTCCGACGGGTTCGTTGTTCCGCACGGAGTTCGGCACGGTGGTGGTGCAGGAGGACATCTGCAACGGCTGTGGTTACTGCATTTCGGCGTGTCCGTACGGGGTGATCGACCAGCGTAAGGATGACGGTCGGGCGTGGAAGTGCACGTTGTGCTACGACCGGTTGGGTGCGGGGATGACGCCGGCGTGTGCGCAGGCGTGTCCGACCGAGTCGATCCAGTACGGGCCCCTCGACGAGCTGCGCGAACGCGCCGCCACCCGGGTCGAGACGCTGCACAATCGGGGGGTCCCCGAGGCCCGGTTGTACGGGCATGATCCGCATGATGGCGTGGGCGGTGACGGGGCGTTCTTCCTGCTGTTGGACGAGCCCGAGGTGTACGGGCTGCCACCCGACCCGGTGGTGACCACCCGCGACCTGCCGGCCATGTGGAAACGCGCCGGCCTCGCCGCGCTCGCCATGGCGGCGGCGACCGTCGCCGCGTTCGTCGGAGGCTCCTCATGACCCCACCGCGCCCCGTGGGCGACCGGTTCCGTCGCTTCCGGGAACGGCTCGCCGCCGAGGGCAGCGACCAACCACAGGCGAGCGACGAACGCCTTAGCGTCGGCAGCAGCGCCGGCCCCCCGACCGGCCGGCGGGGCGGGCGGCGCAAAGGCGGCGGCGAGGAACTGCGGGTGCCGGAGGCCGAGTTCACCTCCTACTACGGCCGGCCCATCCTCAAGGCGCCGGTCTGGAAGTGGGACATCGCGGCGTACCTGTTCACCGGTGGGTTGGCCGCCGGCTCGTCGCTGCTCGCCGCGGGTGGGCAGCTCACCGGGCGGCCGGCGTTGCGACGTGCCGGTCGGGTCACCGCGCTGGCCGCCGTCAGCGCCAGCGCCGTCTTCCTGATCAGAGACCTGGGCCGGCCGGCGCGGTTCCACCACATGCTGCGGGTGGCCAAGCCAACGTCACCGATGTCGATGGGCACCTGGATCCTCACCGCGTACGGGCCGGCGGCGGGTCTCGCCGCGATCGCCGAGGCGGCCGGTGCGCTGCCCGGCCACGGTCCGCTCGGGCTGGCCGCTCGGGTGTTGCCGCCGATCGGGCACGCCGCCGGGCTGCTCGCCGCCGGCACCGCGCCCGCGCTGGCCACGTACACCGGGGTGTTGCTGGCCGACACGGCGGTGCCGTCGTGGCATGAGGCGTACCCCGAGTTGCCTGTCATCTTCGCGGGCAGCGCCCTGGCCAGCGGCGCGGGCGTGGGTCTGCTCGCCGCGCCGCCGGCGCAGGCGGGGCCGGCCCGGCGGATGGCGGTGGCCGGCGCGGCCCTGGAGTTGTATGGCGCGCATCGGGTGGAGACCCGCCTCGGCCTGCTCAGCGAGCCCTACCGGTTGGGTCGGCCCGGTCGGCTGCTGCGCGCCGGCCGGCTGCTCACCGCCACCGGGGTCGCCGGCGCGTTGCTGGGCCGGCGCAGTCGGTTGGTCGGAGCGCTCTCCGGGACCGCGCTGCTGGCCGCGTCGGTGCTGACCCGGTTCGGGATCTTCTCCGGCGGTGTCGCCTCCGCCCGGGACCCGCGGTACACGGTGGTGCCGCAGCGTGCGCGGGTCGACGCCCGGCGGGCCGGCATGGATCTTCCAGCTGATCGGGCGGACCCGCCGGCGGTGTGATCGAATGTCCGGTGGAGGCGTTCAGGAGGCTGGTGCCCCTCCCGGTCTTCAAAACCGGAGTGGTCCGGGACCCGGGCCAGGCGGGTTCGATTCCCGTCCGTCTCCGCCAAACCGCTGCAGGAGATGACACGATGGGCGACGGGCCGGTGGACCCGCGACGTCGGGTGCCGCGCACCGACACGCTGCTCGCCGACCCGCTGTTGGCCGCGGCCACCGCGACGTTGGGCCGCGACCAGGTCAAGGCGGTGGTCGCGCGCGCGCAGGACCGGGCCCGTCGCGGCGAGATCAACCCCGACGAGGTACGCGACTCGGCGGTCGCCGCGTTGCCCGCGCCCGGCCCCCGCGTGGTGCTCAACGCCACGGGCGTCGTGCTGCACACCAACCTGGGTCGGGCGCCACTGTCGCCGGCCGCCCTCGCCGCGGTGGTGGCCGCCGCCGGGCACACCGACGTCGAGTTGGACCTGAACACCGGCCGGCGGGCCCGCCGGGGCCGCGACGCGCTCGACGCCCTGGCCGCCGCCGTGCCCGACGCAGGCGCGGTGCACGTGGTCAACAACGGCGCCGCCGCGCTGGTGCTGGCCGCCACCGCACTGGCCGCCGGCCGGGAGATCGTGGTCAGCCGGGGCGAGCTGGTCGAGATCGGCGACGGCTTCCGCCTGCCCGACCTGCTGGAGAGCACCGGGGCGCGGCTGCGGGAGGTGGGCACCACCAACCGCACCACGCTCGCGGACTACGCCGCCGCGCTCGGCCCGCAGACCGGCTTCGTGCTCAAGGTGCACCCGTCGAACTTTCGGATCACCGGCTTCACTTCGGCCACCGGTGTGCGTGACCTGGCCACCCTCGGCGTGCCAGTGGTCGCCGACATCGGCTCCGGTCTGCTCACCGCGGATCCGCTGCTGCCCGACGAACCGGACGCGACGAGCACGCTGCGCGCCGGCGCCACGCTTGTCACCGCCAGCGGCGACAAGCTGCTCGGCGGCCCGCAGGCGGGGCTGCTGCTCGGCGACGTCGCGCTGGTCGACCGACTGCGCCGCCACCCGCTGGCCCGGGCGTTGCGAGTGGACAAGCTCACCCTGGCCGCGCTGGCCGCCACCCTGCACCAACCGGACACCCCCACCCGGGCGGCCCTGCACGCCGACCCGGGTGCGCTGCGTCGACGGGTGGAGCGGCTGCGCGACCGGCTCGGCGCGGACGGCCGCAAGGCGGAGGTGGTGCCGGCCGTCGCGGTGGTCGGCGGGGGCGGGGCCCCCGGTGTCGAGTTGGACTCGTGGGCGCTGAGCCTGCCCGAGCGGTACGCGGCGCCGCTGCGCACCGGAGACCAGCCGGTCCTCGGCCGGGTGGTGCGCGGCCGGCTCCTGCTCGACCTGCGCTGTGTGCCGGCCGACGCCGACGAGGCGGTCCGCGCGGCCGTGCTGCGCGTACCCGGGGACGACTGAGCGTGTTCGTCGTCGCGACCGCCGGGCACGTCGACCACGGCAAGTCGACACTGGTCCGGGCGTTGACCGGGATGGAACCCGACAGGTGGGCCGAGGAACGCCGCCGGGGCATGACCATCGACCTGGGCTTCGCCTGGACGACACTGCCGTCCGGCGGCACCGTCGCCTTCGTCGACGTACCCGGGCACGAACGGTTCGTGCCGAACATGCTCGCCGGTGTCGGCCCGGTGCCGGCGGCGCTGATCGTGGTCGCCGCCGACGAGGGCTGGATGCCGCAGTCGGCCGAGCACCTGGCCGCGCTCGACGCGCTCGGTGTCGCGTACGGCCTGCTGGTGGTGACCCGGGCGGACCTGGCCGATCCGGGGCCGGCGACGGCCCGCGCCCGCGCCGAGATCGGCGCGACGAGTCTCGGCGCGGTGCAGGCAGTCGCGGTCAGCGGACGGACCGGCGCGGGTCTGCCGGAGCTGCGGGCCGCCCTGGACCGGCTCGCCGCCCGCCTGCCGCCGCCCATGCTGGACGACCCGGTCCGGCTCTGGGTCGACCGCAGCTTCACCGTGCGGGGCAGCGGCACCGTCGTCACCGGCACCCTCGGGGCCGGTCGGCTGCGGGTGGGCGACACGCTGGAGCTGGCCGGTGCCGACGAACCGGTCCGGGTCCGTGGCCTGCACTCGCTCGGCGAGGCCCGCCCGGAGGCCGCCGCGGTGGCCCGGGTGGCGGTCAACCTGCGCGGTACGCCCCGCGACCAGCTCGGCCGCGGTGACGCGCTGCTCACCCCGGGCCGGTTCCAGCACACCGACCTGGTCGACGTCCGACTCACCGGCGACCCGGCCGCCGACCTGCCGGCCACCCTCACCCTGCACGTCGGGTCGGCGGCGGTGCCGGTGCGGGTCCGACCGCTCGGTGCGGACACCGTACGGCTGCGCCTGTCCCGCCCGCTGCCGCTGCTGGTGGGCGACCGGGCGCTGCTGCGCGACCCGGGCCGGCACCACGTCGCCGGCGGGGTGCGGGTGCTGGACGTGGCGCCGCCGCCGCTGGCCCGCCGAGGGGCCGCGGTGGCCCGCGCGCAGGTCCTCGCCGCGGTGGATGGTCGACCCGACCTGGTCGGTGAGCTGCGCCGCCGCCGACTGGTCCGGGCCGGCGCGCTGCTCCGGATGGGCGTGCCGGTGCACGTCGCGCCGGTGGCCGGTGACTGGCTGGCCGACCCCGAGCACTGGCGGCGGCTCGGCGACCAGGTCACCGAGGAGGTCGCCCGCTACGCGCGGGAGCACCCGTTGGAGCCGGGAATGCCGGTGGACGCACTGCGCCAGCGCCTCGCCCTGCCCGACCGGGTGCTGGTCGAGGCGCTGGTCCGGCCGCCGCTGCGCGTACACGCCGGTCGGGTCGGGGCGGCCGGCGCCGCGGACGGGTTGCCCGAGCCGGTGGCGCGGGCCGTGCGGCGGGTCCGCGAAGAGTACGGTGACCGCCCGTTCCGGGCTCCGGAGGCGGACCACCTCGTCGACCTGGGCCTGGGCCCCCGGGAGATCGGCGCCGCGGTGCGGGCCGGTGCCCTGCTGCGGTTGGCCGACAACGTGGTGTTGCTGCCCGACGCGCTCGACGACGCGGTCCGGGTGCTGGCCGGGCTGCCGCAGCCGTTCACCCTCTCCGCGGCGCGGCAGGCGTTGGACACCACCCGGCGGGTCGCGGTGCCGCTGCTGGAGTTGCTGGACCGGCGCGGCGCGACCCGCCGACTGCCCGACGACGCGCGGATCGTCGTCACCTGAGCGCTCGCCCTGCGGGGCTGACAGGGGCGCGCGCGGATGCGATCGTGGGCTGGTGGTCGAGCCGTCCCCGCCCCGGTCGCGACCCGCCGGTGGCAGGTGGCGTGTCGTCGTCCCGGTGGCGCTGCGGTGGGGGCTGGCGGTGCTGTGGGTGCTGTGGGCCGCTCTGGCCTGGTGGGTGCAGCCCCGGGAGTCGACGGAGGCCCAGCTCGACCTGGATCTGGCCGGTGGCCGGGTGGTGACCTTCCAGCGCGCCGATGGCTGGGCCGACGACGGCGCGTACTGGGGCGATCGGCCGGACCCACGGTTCTCGGCTCAGGGCTGGATGCTCGTCTGGACCGTGCCGAACGGGCAGACCCGCTATGCCATGGTCGACCCGCCCGCTGCCCAGTCGTATCCGTCCGGGCCGGATACGTCGGTCGACGGCGGGCGCGACGCGCGGCTCGCCGCTGTTGCGGGCCCGTGGGGCACGTCAGGTGCCCCCGCGCACCGGATCGCGGGCGCCGTCGACCTGCTCGCCGTCGTGCTGCCGCTGCTGTGGCTGGGTCGGCTGATCGGTGGCGCGCCGCCGCTGGTCGGCACCCGGTGGTTCTGGTTCTGGATCGGGCTGCTGCCGTTCGGGCTGGGAGTGCTGGCCTGGTCGTACCGCGAGCTGTGGAGACCACCACCAGCGCCGGCCGCCGACCGTGGCTCGGGCTGGCGTGGCCTCGGTTGGCTGGTGTTCGCTGGCATCGGCCTCACCATGCTGGTGTTCACCGCCCGCACGCTGCTCGGGCCGGCGGTGGTGCCGGGCTGAGCCGGTGGTGCCGGGCTAACCGGCCCCCGGGGCCGCGGTGGTCACCTACGGTGACGCCATGGACCCTTCGGCGGTCTGGCGGGACCGGCAGCACCGGTGGCGGATCGAGGCGTACCGTGCGCCGGATCTGCGGTTCGCCATCTACGCCACCAACGGCCCCACCGAATCCGTGCCGCTGTGGCTGTTCGGTATGTCGGCGCTGGCCCGCTGGTTGATGACCCATGCCATCTCGCTGGACGACCTGGAGGTCGACTGAGTGGTGGCGCGGGCGTAAACCGGACCCGGAGCCGGCCCCGCTGCGGTTGAGTGACCTGAGGCGGCGGACGGGGGTGCGCGATGGGCGGCCAGCTCGTGCAGTTGGCACTGGTGGCGGTGCTGGTGCTGGTCAACGCCGCGCTCTCCGGCAGCGAGATGGCGTTGGTGACGCTGCGCGAGGGGCAGTTGCGGCGGCTGGGTCGACGTGGCGGCGCCGGTGACCGGCTGGTGCGCCTGTCCCGCGATCCCAACCGCTACCTGGCGACCATCCAGCTCGGTATCACCCTGGCCGGTTTCCTCGCCTCGGCGGCGGCCGCGGTGTCGCTGGCCGGGCCGTTGGTCGGGCCGTTGGGCTTCCTCGGCGGCGTGGCCCGTCCCGCCGCGGTGCTGCTGGTGACCGTGCTGCTGACGTTCGTCACGCTGGTGTTCGGCGAGTTGGCCCCGAAACGACTGGCGATGCAGCGGGCGGAGCGGTGGGCGCTGCTCAGCGCCGGACCGCTGGACCTGCTCGCCCGGGTGTCCCGGCCGGCGGTGTGGCTGCTCAGTCGGGCCACCGACGCGGTGGTACGGCTGGCCGGCGGCGACCCGGGGGCCAACCGCGCGGAGATGACCGAGGACGAGCTGCGGGAGATGTTGGCCAGCCAGCGCGGCCTGTCGGCGCAACAGCGGGAGATCCTGACCGGCGCGTTCGACATCGCCGGCCGGACGTTGCGGGAGATCCTGGTGGCCCGCCGGGAGGTGACGACGCTGCCGGCCACCCTGACCGCCGACGAGGGCGTCCGGCGCCTCGCCGCCGCCGGACGGTCCCGTGCTCCGGTCACCGGCCCCGGTGGCCTGGACGAGGTGCTCGGGGTGGTGCACATCCGCGACCTGGTGCGGGCCGGCACGGCACCGGTGGGGGATCGGGTGCGCTCGCCGGTGCTGCTGCCGGTGACCCTGCCGGTCGCCGACGCGATGCGGCAGCTTCGCCAGGAGCATCAGCAACTGGCCCTGGTGGTCGACGAGCACGGCGGGATCGACGGCATGGTCACCATGGAGGATCTGCTGGCCGAGGTGGTCGGCGAGTTGTACGACGAGACCGACCGGGACGTGCACGGGGTGGTCTGGGAGGAGGACGGGTCGCTGCTGGTGCCCGGTGACTTCCCCCTGCACGACCTGCCCGACCTGGGGGTGCGGTTGAGCTTCCCGTTGTCCCGGGAGTACACCACCGTGGCCGGGCTGGTACTGGCCCGACTGCGGCACCTGCCCGGCCGGCCGGGGGAGACGGTCCGACTACCCGGGCTGACCCTGGAGGTGGTGGAGGTCGCCGACCGGGCGGTGCGGCGCGTGCGGTTGCGCGGGTTCACCGCCGAGCGTTGACCGCGTCGCCCGGACGGGGGACACCGGTGCCGAACATTCCCCGCGGCGGATGCGGTCCGCCTACGGTGCGATTCGTGAAGGACCGAGGTTTGCGGACGTTCGTCGCGGTGCTGGCCGGCCTCGCGGTGATCTACTTCGGCAGCGCCGGGCGCAGCCCCGAGGAGGGGCGTGGGATCTCCGGCGGGGTGGTGGTCCTGGCGTTGCTCGCCGCGTTGCTGGTGTGGCACCTGACCCGGCCGGGGGACAAGACGGTGAAGTGAGCCGCCTCAGCGGGCGGCGACCCGACTGACCTCGCCGGCGGACTCCTCGCCGAGCGCCACCCGCACCAGCGCCGAGGCGAGCCGGCCGAAGTCCGGTTCGTCGACCAGGCCGGCCAACCCGTCCGGAGACCCCGGCAGACCCAGCCGCTTCGCCCCGGCGAGGGCCCGACGGTCGGCGTACGGGCGCACATCCGACCAGACCGCCTGCGCTTCGCGGAGGTAGATGTCCGCGCCGGTGGGGCCGATGCCGGGAAACTCGGTGAGGCGTCGACGCAGCCCGGCCGGGTCGCCCTGGGCCTCCCGGTGCAGTCGGCGCAGGTCACCGTGCCAACGGTCCAGGCACAGTCGGGCGCCGGTGCCGAGCATGGTGGCCGTCCGCTCGTCGTAGCGGCGGTAGTGGCCCCGGCCCAACGCGTCGACGCGGTCCTGCCAACTGGCCGCCTCCATGGCCTGCGGCGTGCGGTAGCCCGCGGCGAACAGCTCCCGCGCGGCGTCCACCGCCAGGCACGCCCGGACCCGGGTGCTCAGCAGGGTGGCCAGCACCAGCAGCTGGTAGAGCGGCCGGGGGCGGTCGGCGAGCTGGATGCCGGCCTCCTCGGCGTACGTGCGGCCACGCCGGTCCAACAGGACCCGCGCCACCGTTCGATCGTTGCCCACACCGCAGGGGTACCCACTGCGTGGCCCGCTAGCCGTCGCACCGTCGAGTGGGGTCGGAATGCCGCCGGGGCGGGCGGGTATGCCGGCGGTGGAGGCGGTCGATGCCGCCTGCGTACCGGAGGGAGACGCACCGTGGTCAACCCGCAGCAGGAGGAGTTCCGGCGTAACGCCAAGGGAGCTACCAGCCAGGACAGCAAGGGGCCCACGCCGACCGGGCATCCACTCAACCGCGGTTCGTCGCGCGGTGACGAGGGTCGGCCGGTGCCCAAGGGGCAGGTGTCGCCGTACGGCCCGGCCGGTGAGCCGGTGGCCGACGACGACAGCGGCACCCGCTAACTAACGAGTGCGCCCGGACGGCCGCCGCAACCTGTTCCAGGTGGCGGCGGCCGTCAGCCCGTACGCGAGGTGCGGAATGATGTCCGAGATCCAGTCGGAGCGCCGCCACGTGCGGGGATCGCTGATCCCGAGCGCGGTGATCGACCCGTCGGTCATGGTCATTACGCCGGCGCCGAGCAGGCCGGTGGCCAGCGGCAGTGGCTGGCGCCGACCACCGGCGTAGAGCGCGAACGCGACGCCCGCGGCGATGCCCAGTCCGTAGCCGACAAGCGGCCCGAGGCCCGCGCGGCGGTTCGCCGCCCGGCCGTCGGAGCCCAGGCTCACGTGCGCGATCCCGGCCAGCCGGTCGACGGTCTCCCCGGGGACGTCGCTCTCCGGCCGTCCCCGCAGGGCCATGTCGAGGAAGCTGACCACGTTCAGCGCGGTGCTGCCGACGGCACCAGCGATGGCACCGTCGGCAAGGTCGACCCTGCTCACTTCGGGTCGCCCGGTTCGCGCTCGCTCTTGGGGCCGTACGTGCGGTCGCCGCGCACCACGCCTCGTTGACCGCGATCCTCCTGGAGGATCCGGTTCGCGACCTGGTTGGCCTTACCGTCGGGCACCCGGCGTCCGGAGTCGTCGATCGCGTTGCGCAACCGCGCCCGCTGCTTGTCATAGGCGTTACTGCCCGGCCGTGGTCCTGGCATCTGGTGCCTCCTTCGTCGGGTCTGGCTCTCCTCTACCGCCTTCGGCGGTCGGGGCTCCTGCGTCTACCCGTCTGGCGGCCGGCCAACCTCGGGGGGCTAGCGGGGGGCGTGGACCACGGCGACCGGGCACCGCGCGTGGTGCAGCATCGACTGGCTCACCGACCCCAGCAGCAACCCGGTCACCTCGCCACGCCCCTGCCCACCCACCACCGCCAGTTGCGCGGCGTCGGACGCCTCGGCCAGCACGGCGCCGGTCCGGCCGCGGACCGCCCGACAGGTCAACCGCAGCTCCCGGTGCTGCTCGGTCAGCCCGGTCAGCCACTCGGCGAGCATCCGCTCCTGCTCGCCGTGCAGCGTCGTCTCGTCGTACACCAGGGGTTGCATGTCGCCGGGGCCGCTGCTGCCCGGATGCCGGTAGGCGTGCACCGCCACCAGCGGCACGCCGCGCGACACGGCCGTCTCGGCCGCGAAGTCGGCCGCCAGCCGGGAGGCCGGCGAGCCGTCCACCGCGACCAACACCGGCTCGTCGGGCCGTTGCGCGCCGCGGGCCACCAGCACCGGGCAGTCGGCGTACGCGGCGACCTGCACCGCGACCGAGCCGACCACGAGCGCCGAGAAGCCGCCCAGCCCCCGGTCGCCGAGCACGATCAGCGCGGCGGTCGGTGACTCGCCCACCAGTACCGCGGCGGCCTCACCGTCGATGATCTCACCGGAGATCGACAGCCCCGGTACGGTCGCCTCGGCCTCGGCCACGGCGGCCTGGACCAGCTCCTCGGCCCGGTGGCGCAGCCCACCGCCGGGCGGCGCGTCCGGGGCGGGGGAGACCGGCACGTGCAGCAGCGGCCAGATGAACCCGTGCACGACCCGCAGGGGCCGATGTCGGCGCGCCGCCTCCGTGGCGGCGAGGCGTACGGCGCGTAGGGCCGGCTGCGAGCCGTCCACGCCGACCACCACCGCCGCGCTGTTCGCCGAGTTCACCGCCCACCTCCCGCTCGGGGCCAGTATCGCGGGCGGGACCGTCTCCGCGTCGTGATACCGCCGAGCGCGCCGGGGTCGGTACGCTGGCGACCACCGGTCCGGGAGGGGGATTGTCGATGGGTGAACCGGACCAGCCGAGCACCGCCCGCATGATCGACTTCTGGCTCGGTGGGGCGCACCACTTCCCGGTCGACGTGGCCGCCGCGAGCGCGTTCGAGCAGGCGTACGGGCCGTGCGCGCCGGTGTTCCGGGAGCTGCGGGCGTTCCTGGGGCGGGCGGTGCGGGTCATGGTCGCCCACGGCGTGGACGGTTTCCTGGTGTTCGGCGCCGGGGTGCCCACGATGGGCAACGTGCACGAGGTCGCCACCGACGCGACGGTGCTCTACACCGACGTCGACCCGGTGACCATCCGGTTGGGGCAGAGCATCCTCACCGGCAGTGACCGGGCCGGCTACGGCTTCGGTGACGCGACCGACATCGGCACGGTCGACCCGGCGCAGCTGCACCGTTTCGTGCCGGGCTGGGGCCGTCGGCCGGTCGGGGTGGTCTTTCTCGGGCTGGCCGCGTTCCTCGACGACGCGACGCTGACGCACACCCTCGACGAGCTGTACGTCGGCGCGGCGCCGGGCAGCCTGCTCGTCGTGGACTTCGACACCGAGGAGTTGGCGGGTCACCCGCAGGCGCTGGCGATGATGGGGCCACAGTTCCGGATGCGCCCGCCGTCGGCGTTCGCGCCGCTGCTGGGCCGCTGGGCGCCGACGGCGGACGGGATCGTGCCGGTCGCCCGGTGGCGGCCGACGGGTCCGCCGGCGCAGGTGCCCGACGCGTTCCACGGTGTGCTCGCGACCCGTAACGCCGACTGACCGCGGGGATTCGCCGCCTCGGGGTGTCCGTATGATGCTTGCCCTATAGCAAGCTTCTGGAGAGGACGACCATGGTGGACCCGCCGGAGGTGGTGTCGCGCGTGCTGCGCGAGGCCCCGCCCGACCAGTTGGCCGAGGCGGCGGACCAGGCCATCCGGTCGACGCTGGGCGCGCTGCGCACCGACGTGTTCGTGGCCGACTATCGGATCAGCGGCCTGTGGCCGCTGCTGGACCCGGATCTGCCGGCGGCCGGCTTCCTGGCCTGCCACACCGTGGCGCAGCGGTGCTTCAGCAGCCAGCAACCGGTCCGCGACGCCGCCGGCGAGGGCCCCTGCCGGCTCTACCTGCCGTTGACGGTGTGGGGGGAGCGGTTGGGCGTGCTGTTGGTCGAGCTTCCCGCCGTACCGAATTCGACGGTCACCGGGCAGGCGACCGACATCGCCGCCGCGCTCGCGGTCGCGATGCGTGCCGCGGACCGGGGGACCGACCGGTACCGGCGGGCCCGCCGCCGGGAGCGACTGACGATGGCCGCCGAGATGCAGTGGGATCTGCTGCCCGGTCGCAGCGTCGCCAACCAGGCGTTCCAGCTGGCCGGCCAGCTGGAACCGGCGTACACCGTGGGTGGGGACCACTTCGACTGGTCTCTCGACGGCGACCGTCTCACCGTGACGGCGCTCAACGGCGAGGGCAGTGGTCTGACCGCGTCGATGCTGACCGCCGTGACGGTGAACGCGATGCGCAACGCGCGTCGCTCCGGTGGCGGCCTGGTGGAACAGGCCGAGCTCGCCTCGGACACGGTCTTCTACCAGCACCGGGGCCGCCGGTACGTGGCCACCCTGCTGCTGGAGCTGGACACGCGCACCGGCCGGGTGCGGGCGGTCGACGCGGGCTCCCCGCACCTGCTGCGGATGCGCGGGGCCACGGTGGAGCCGATCAAGCTGGACCAGCAGTTGCCGTTGGGGATGTTCGCCGAGACCCGATACGAGGTGCAGGGGTTGCAACTCGCGCCGGGTGACCGCCTGGTCGTGGTCAGCGACGGGGTGTGGGCGGCCGAGCCACCGGGCCAGGAACCGTACGGGGAGCGGATGATGGCCCGTTCGCTGCGCGCCACACGGTTGCAGCCGGCGGCCGAGGCGGTTGGTACGGTAATGCGCGAGCTGCACGCTTACCACGCGGACTCCGACCTGCGCGACGACGCCGTCGTGGTGTGTCTGGACTGGCACGGTCCGCGTGGGCGGGGCAGCGGGTGAGGGTCCCTGCCAACCCGTCTGGCGGGCACCAGCGCGACAACGGCAGGGGACATCACGTGGAGCGACCTGCGGATCTCGCCTCTGCTATCGACGCGGCGGCCGGGACGCTGATCGCCGTGCTCGACTCGGCCGCGTCGCGGCACCAGGTGCCGCCCACCCAGTTGCGGGTGTTGACGCTGCTCAGCAGTCGACCGGAGACCAATGTCAACGCGTTGGCGGAGCTGCTGGACGTGGTGCCGTCGTCGGCGAGCCGCCTCTGCGACCGGCTGGAGGCGACCGGGCTGCTGCGTCGGATGGCCGATCCCCGGGACCGGCGCGAGGTGCGGTTGGTGCCGACGCCGGCGGCGCTGACGCTGCTGGGGGAGCTGGCCGAGCGTCGGCAGCGGGCGGTGCAGGCGGTGCTGGATCGGATGCCGGTGCGGATGCAGCACGATCTGTTGCTGTCGTTGGTGGCGTTCGGCCGCGCGGCGACCCAGTCGGTGCCCGAGCAGCCGACCGACTCGGCGGTCCAGACGGCCTGAGCGCGTGATCCACTCGCGTTCAAGAAAGTCGGGGTGTCCAGGGCTCGTGAACGCCCCGACATCAACGCACCTCTAGTATCCTAGGACGCTTTAGCGGTGGTGATCCACACCATAGTGCGACAACAGCCGCACCGAGCACGAGCGGCGGCGCCGGGAAAGCCGAGACGAGCCCGATATAGTGACAGCGCACTCGCCCGGCCCGTGATCTTCGAGATCGCGGGCCGGATCAGGGAAGAGACCCCACCCGGGGCCGCAGGGGAGCCGGCGCTGGCCGGCCCGACAGCGCGTACGACGTCGGCCGGGGGTCCGTGCCGTGGAGGAGGATCGGTGTCGCGTCCGGCTCGGGCAGAGCAACCGCGGGACACCGGTGATGAGGCCCCCGGCAACCAGGTGCTCACCCTGCCCAACCTGATCAGCTTCGTGCGGCTGCTGGGCGTCCCACTGTTCCTGTATCTGTTCCTGGTCGAGCGGGCCGACGTGGCGGCGATCGTCGTCCTGGCCATCGGCGGCACCACCGACTGGGTCGACGGCTGGATCGCCCGTCGCCTGCACCAGGTCAGTCGACTCGGGGAGTTGCTCGACCCGTTCGCCGACCGGCTCTACATCCTCGCCACCCTCGTCGCGTTCACCGCCCGGGAGGTGGTGCCGTGGCAGTTCACCGCGGCGCTGCTGGCCCGCGAGCTGCTGCTGCTCGGCTCGCTGGCGGTGCTGCGCCGCCACGGGTACGGGCCGCCGCCGGTGCACTACGTGGGTAAGACCGCCACGTTCCTGCTGCTGGCGGCGTTCCCGGTGCTGTTGTTGGCCAGCGAGTGGGCCGCGGCGGCGACAGCGACGGCCGCGATCGGCTGGGCGTTGGCGTGGTGGGGGCTGGTGCTCTACTGGGTGGCCGGCGGGATGTACGTGGTGCAGGCCGCGCGGCTGGTGCGCGCCGTGCGCGGCCCGGGAGCGGCGGCATGAGCGCGCCGCAGCCGGGCAAACCCCGCCCGGATCGGGTGTACGCGCCGGACTTCCTCACCGAGTTGTTTCGCAATCCACTGGATCCGGGGTATGCGGATGCGGCGGCTGCCCGCCGGCGTTCGGCGTCCACCGAGCCGGTCCGGGGGTGGCGTGCCTGGCCGGCGCGGTCGGTCAGTGTGGTCGTGGTGGTGTTGCTCGGTTTCCTGTTCGCGGTGGCGTACCGGCAGACGGTGGCGGACGAGCCGGGGCGCAGTCAGGCTCGCTCCGGTCTGGTGGCGCAGATCAAGGAGCGGGAGGGCCAGACGGACCGGTTGTCCACGCGAGCGGACCAGCTGCGCGAGGAGGTCGGTCGGCAGCGGGACGCGGCGTTGAGTGGGTCGACCGCCGCGCGGCTTCGGGACCTGGAGGCGAGCACCGGGCTGGGTCGGGTGCGCGGCGACGGTGTGGTGGTGCGGTTGGCGGACGGGCCGGGTAAGGCGGACGCGGTGACGGGTGCTGGCGCGGGGCCGTCGCGGGTGCTGTACAGCGATCTGCAGGGGGTGGCGAACGCGTTGTGGAGTGCCGGTGCGGAGGCGGTTTCCATCAACGGGCAGCGGTTGACCTCGACGTCGACGATCCGGACGGCGGGTGACGCGATCCTGGTGGATTTCCGGCCGGTGATGGGGCCGTACGAGGTGTCGGCGATCGGGCCGGGGTCGATGCGGCGCAAGTTCGAGAACAGTCGGAACGCGGATCTGATGCGGGAGGTCGCGCAGAAGACCGGGTTGTCGTTCGGTGTGCGGGAGGCGGATGACCTCACCCTGCCGGCGGCTCCGGAGCCGCAGCTACGCTACGCGAAGCCGTCGGTCAGTCCGAGCCCTTCCGCGTCGGGTGTCCGGTCCGGTAGTCCCGGGTCGTCTGGTTCGACGACGACCGCTAGCCCCTCCGGAGGTGGCCGATGATCGCGGTGCTGGCGTTGCTTGCCGGTGTGGTGCTGGGTGTGTGGCTTGATCCCACGGTGCCGGCGGCGTTGCAGCCGTACCTGCCGATCGCGGTGGTGGCCGCGTTGGACGCGGTGTTTGGTGGGGTTCGGGCCAGGTTGGACCGCATCTTCGACGACAAGCAGTTCGTGGTGTCGTTCATCTCGAACGTGTTGGTCGCTGGTCTGATCGTGTATCTGGGTGACCAGCTCGGGGTGGGCGGGCAGTTGTCCACCGGTGTGGTGGTCGTGTTGGGTGTGCGCATCTTCGGCAATGTGGCGGCGATCCGTCGGCACCTGTTCCGGGCGTAGGTTTGACGGCGATGAGTGACGAGCAGAGCGACACGGGGACCGGGTGGCCGCAGCCGGGTGGGCCGACGCGCCCGGGTGGGCCGGCGGGTGAGCCGGATCCGCGTCCGGACGCGCCGGATCCGGATGAGCTGAGTCCGTTGGCCCCGCAGGAGCCGCCCGAGCGGCCGGTGGAGCCCGCGGAGCGGCCGGTGGAGCCCGCGGAGCGGCCGGACGAGGAGCCCGCGGGGGAGCCGGTCGACGGCGACGGTGCGACGGTGGACCTGAGCGCGGTGTCGCGGTCGGGGGAGCCGGTGGTGGGTGCTGACGGGTTGGCCGAGCCGGCCGGGGTGGCGGCGGTGCCGGTGGCGGCGGGTCGGTTCCGGTGGAGTACGGCCGGTGTGATGATCGTGGCGCTGTTGGTGTTGCTGGGTTTCACGTTGGTGGTGCAGTTGAAGACGACGTCGACGGATCCGACGTTGGGGGCGACGCGTCAGGAGGACCTGGTGCGGATCCTGTCGGATCTGGATGCCCGGGAGAGTCGTCTGCAGCAGGACATTCGGGCTCTGGAGGACAGTCAGCGGCAGTTGCACTCGGGTGAGCAGGGTCGTCAGGCGGCGTTGGACGAGGCGACGCGGCGGGCGAACGAGTTGGGCATCCTGGCGGGTACGTTGCCGGCGGTGGGGCCGGGGTTGACGGTGCAGTTTGATGCTGGTGTCAAGCCGATCACGGCGACCCGGGTGTTGGACGCGGTGCAGGAGTTGCGGGGTGCGGGCGCGGAGGCGATGCAGATCGCCGGTGGTGACCGGGCGACGGTGCGGATCATCGCGTCGACGTACTTCCTCGATGGGGACAACGGGTCGTTGGTGGTGGAGGGGCGTCGGTTGACGGGGCCGTTCACGATCACGGTGATCGGTGATCCGGCGACGATGCGTACGGCGTTGAACATTCCTGGTGGGGTGGTGGCGTCCGTCCGGGGTGTCGGCGGTAACGTGACGTTTGGGGAGCGTGAGGTTGCCGAGGTTTCGGCGCTGCACGCTCCGATCAAGTTGGAACACGCCCGTCCGGTCTCCTGACCGGCGCGGCCGCGCCGGACCTGGGTGGTTCGGGGCACCGATGGATGAGGACGCGTCTGGTGATTCCTGAGGATCTGCGATACACCGCCGAGCATGAGTGGGTGGCGGGTGACGGCACGGGTTCGATCCGGGTCGGTATCACGCACTTCGCGCAGGACGCGCTGGGTGACATCGTGTACGTGCAGTTGCCCGAGGCGGGTGCGGTGGTCGCGGCCGGTGATTCGTTGGGTGAGATCGAGTCGACCAAGAGCGTGTCGGAGATCTACGCGCCGGTGGCCGGTACGGTTGCGGCGCGCAACGAGGCGTTGGGTGACACACCGGAGTTGATCAACACTGATCCGTACGGTGAGGGTTGGTTGGTGGAGATCACGCCGAACGATCCGACGGCGACGGACGGGTTGCTGACGGCGGCTGCTTATCAGAAGATCACCGAAGGCTGAGTGTGCGTGATCCGGTGCGTTAGCTGTCTGCGCGCGTCCGGTTGCCCTGCATTTCGGCGCTGGCTAGGCTCGCCCAGTCGACCGAGAACCCAAATAGTTGAGCGTTGCGGAATTGCCTTCCCGGGCACGGGGAGCCAGCCGCCGGGTGGACAAGCGCCCGGCGGCCAGACCCGCCATTACCCGACGCCGACCGAACAGATCCGTGAGGTGGTCCCATGACGCGGCCAGACGACGAGTTCCCCCCGCTCGACGTCACTTCGACGCTCAATCTCGGTTCGCTCGACGAAGTGCTGGAAGGGCCGGATACCGATGTGGTGCCGAGCCGGATGTCCGGTTCGTTGCCGCCGGGTATGGCGCTGCTGGTGGTTCGTCGAGGTCCGAATGCGGGTGCCCGGTTCCTGTTGGACCACGATGTGACGACCAGTGGCCGGCATCCGGACAGTGACATCTTCCTTGATGACGTGACGGTGTCGCGTCGGCACGCGGAGTTCCACCGTGATGGTGGGACGTTCACGGTGCGGGACGTGGGTAGCCTGAATGGCACGTACGTGAATCGTGAGCGGGTTGAGGCGGCCACGTTGAGCAATGGTGATGAGGTTCAGATCGGTAAGTTCCGGGTGGTGTTCATCGCCGGTCCGCGCCCGGAGGAGGAGGCCGGCCGGGGGTGAACGAGCCTGCGGCCTCCACGTCACCCGGGGCGGCTCGGTCTCAGCCGCTGATGAGCATCGGTGAGGTGCTTGGGCAGTTGCGGGTGGATTTTCCGGACACCACGATTTCGAAGCTGCGGTTTCTTGAGGCCGAGGGTTTGGTCGAGCCGCAGCGGACGGCGGCGGGTTACCGGAAGTACAGCTGGGACGATGTGGCGCGGTTGCGGTTCGTGTTGACCGCGCAGCGGGACAAGTACCTGCCGTTGCGGGTGATCCGTGAGCAGTTGGCCCAGTGGGATTCGTCTGGTGAGCAGCCGGGGCGGTCGCGGCCGGCGTTGGTGGCGGTTGGTCCTGATGGTGCGGTGCCGGGTCGTGAGTCGGTGGAGCCGGTCGAGTCGTCGCAGGTGCGGCTCGGCCGGTCGGATCTGGTGGCGCGTAGTGGGATCGACGAGTCGACGTTGGTGGAGTTGGAGCGGCTCGGTGTGGTGGTGTCGGATCCGCCGGGGTGGTATGACGCGGATGCGTTGATCATCGCGTCTGCGGTGGCGGGTTTGGCGTCGTACGGGTTGGAGCCGCGGCACCTGCGGGGTTATCGGACGGCGGCGGACCGTGAGGTTGGTTTGTTCGCGCAGTTGGTGGCGCCGTTGGCGCGGCAGAGTGATCCGGCGGCGCGGGCTCGGGCGGCGGAGACGGCGCGTGAGTTGGTGGCGTTGTCGGAGCAGTTGCACGCGGCGTTGGTGCGGGTGGGGCTGCGTTCGACGTTGGGTCGGTGAGGGTGCCCGGTGAGTGGTGGCTGAGCGGAAAGATCTCTTCCGGGAAGCGTGCCGTAGGCTTGCCGGGGTAACCCCTTTCTGGCGCGGGCGTGGTGCTGTAGCGGACGGGACGGCCGTGTCGCGGTCCGTGTACCGTGCAGGGAAAGGGCGCGGTGCGGCGTAGGTGACAACGACACGGAGGCGGCGGTGCGCGAGCTGAGCGTGGTCGGAGTTCGGGTGGAGTTGCCTAGCAACCAGCCGATCGTCCTGCTCAGGGAGGTCGAGGGGGACCGCTATCTGCCGATCTGGATCGGCGCGGTCGAGGCCACGGCTATCGCTTATGAGCAGCAGGGGGTCAAGCCGGCCCGGCCGTTGACGCATGATCTTTTGCGGGACGTGTTGGCGGCGTTGAAGGCGCCCCTGCAGGCGGTGGAGATCACCGAGCTCAAGGAGAACGTCTTCTACGCGGATCTGTTGCTCGGCGATGGGGTGCGGGTGTCGGCGCGTCCGAGCGATTCGATCGCGTTGGCGTTGCGTGTCGGTGCGCCGATTCGTTGTGCTGAGCAGGTCCTCACTGAGGCGGGGATCGTCATTCCTGATGAGCAGGAGGACGAGGTGGAGAAGTTCCGCGAGTTCCTGGAGCAGGTGCGTCCGGAGGATTTCGCGGGCTGAGTGGGCCGTGGGCTCTGCTCCCGGGTGTCACTGTGGGTGATGCCCCGCCGTGGTTGGTGATCTTTCTCGGTGGCTGCGCGGCGTGTCGTGTCGGTTCCTCCGTGGTAACCCCTGAAGGTGGCTATAGGGTTGCCGTGTCGAGGGGTGCGTGTCGGAAGGAAACGACGCGTTGCCGCACTGACGGGGGAGGTTGTCCGGATGCACGAGCCGCGGGATCCCGAGCCAGGCAGAGAGTTCGACGAGCCGGCTGCGTCGTCGCCAGGTGTGGCGGTCGACGGTGACGGTTCGGTCGGCTACCGGGGTGTGACGGCCTGCCACGCGGTGGGCATCAGTTACCGGCAGTTGGATTACTGGGCGCGGACGGCGCTGGTGGTGCCGAGCGTGCGGGACGCCTCTGGTTCGGGGACGCAGCGGTTGTACTCGTTCCGGGACCTGGTGGTGTTGAAGGTCGTGAAGCGGTTGTTGGATGCGGGGGTGTCCCTGCAGAACATCCGCAAGGCGATCGAGGCGTTGCGGTCGCGTGGTGTGGAGGATCTGGCCGGGATCACGCTGATCTCTGATGGGACGACGGTGTATGAGTGCCGGTCTCCGGAGGAGGTGGTCGACCTGTTGCAGGGTGGCCAGGGTGTCTTCGGGATTGCCATCGGTGGGGCGTTCAAGGAGATCCAGGGGTCGTTGTCGCATCTGCCGGCGGAGCCGGCGACGAGCGCTCCGGTGGAGTCCGCGGTGGCGTCGGGGTCGGATCCGGTGGGTGACGAGTTGGCGGCGCGGCGGGCGCGACGGCGGGCTGGCTGAGCGTAGGGGCGTTCGCCTTTTTTCGGGTTGGTTTTCTCGCGACCGTCGGTGACGGTGGGTGGCGGCGGTGGGTGAGTTCGCTCCACTGTGGACACGGTGGGTGTCGTTGTGGTGGCCCAGTGTGGAGATACCCGCCGGTAGTGGTGACGCTGCGTTTCGTCCCATTGTCGGGAACGCGATAGGGCGGCAATGACCCCGGGCGATTGACACGCTATGGTCCGACACGGTTATCGACCCTTCACCCCCGGAGGAACGACCGTGACGGTTACCGAAGAGGCTGCCCCCAAGTCGCACTACGACCGAATTGGCGGTGCCAGCTCGGTCAAGGCGGCTGTGGAGCTGTTCTATGACAAGGTGTTGGCCGACCCGGCTTTGGCGGGCTATTTCGCCGAGGTGGAGATGGTGGGTCAGCGGCGGCACCTGACGTTGATGTTGACCACGGTGCTGGGTGGCCCGAACGAGTACACCGGTCGTGGGTTGGCCGAGGCGCACCAGCCGCTGAACATCCCGGTGGAGCACTACGCGAAGGTGGGCGAGCACCTACTGGCGACGCTGACGGAGCTGGGTGTGCCGGGTGACGTCCTGGCCGACGTGCGGGTGGTGCTGGGGCAGGTGCAGGACCAGGTGGTGGCCTCCGGAGACCGGTCGGGCGCCTGAGCGTGGACGCGGCCCAACTCAAGCAGAGCTGGTCGGTGGTCGCCGGGCACGGTGATCAGGTGCCGCTCTATTTCTATTCGACGTTGTTCCTCGCTCATCCTGAGACGAGGCAGATGTTCCCGACGAACATGGCCGGGCAGCGGGACCGTCTGGTGACCGCGTTGGGGCACATCGTGTCCAACGTGGACCAGGTGGACCGGCTTGTTGGTTTCCTCCAGGATCTCGGCGCGGACCACCGCAAGTTCGCGGTCCGTGCGGAGCACTATCCGGCGGTCGGTGAGGCGCTGTTGGCGACGTTGCAGCATTTCCTCGCCGAGCAGTGGACCGACGAGTTGGCGGCGGACTGGGCGGCCGCGTACGGGTTGGTGGCGCAGGTGATGACGGAGGCGGCGCAGGCCGCCGAGGCGGTGAACCCGCCGTGGTGGGTGGCGGAGATCGTGGCGCACGAGCGGCGGGCGTTCGACGTGGCGGTGCTGACGGTGCGTCCGCAGTACCTGTTGCCGTTCACCCCGGGTCAGTCGATCGGGGTGTCGCATCCGTCGGTGCGGTCGTGGCGGTACTACTCGCCGGCGAACGCGCCGCGGGCGGACGGCACGTTGGAGTTGCATGTGCGGGCCGCGCCGGGTGGTGCGGTGTCGTCGCGGCTGGTGTACGGGTCGGCGATCGGGGATCGGATCCACCTGGCGGCGCCGGTCGGGGAGCGGCTGGGGTTGTGGGCGGCGGGTTCCAGTGATCTGTTGTTGTTGGTCGCGGGGACTGGCTGGGCGCCGGTGAAGGCGTTGGTGGAGCAGGTCGCGGCGGAGGGTTCGCGGCGGCGGGTGGACCTGTACGTGGGGGCCCGTTCCCGCAGTGAGCTCTACGACAGCGAGGCCATCGACAAGTTGGCGTCGTCGTACCCGTGGTTGACGGTGACCTATGTGGTGGGTGCCGATGTGCATCGGCCCGGGGAGTTCCTGCACGCGGTGGACCGGGCGTTGGCCGACGGTGACTGGCGTTCTCGGCACGTGTTCGTGTGCGGTTCGGACGAGATGGTGTCGTACGCGGTGCGGGCGTTGCTGCAGGCGGGTTTCCACTCGGGTCAGGTGCATCACGAGGGCCTGGGTGAGCAGTGGTATGGCCCGGCGTGGCGTACGGCGGTGCAGCAGTCGACCGTCGGTGACATTTCGGGAGGTGGGCACAGGTGAGCGCGAGGAGTGAGCTGGCGGGCCCCGCAGTGGTGAACGGAGGCGGCCGCAGGTGAGTGCGACTCCGATCAGTCGGTACGACGGGATGCAGGTGTCCGGCGCGGTGCAGGTGCGGATGACCGCCGATCGGGTGCGGCGGTGGCAGTTCGGGGCGGCGTCGTTCGCGCGTCGTGGCTATGACAACGCCGACGTGGACCGGTTCCGGATGCAGATCGCCGACGAGTTGGATGTGTTGGCGACGCAGCTCGCGACGTTGCGGGCGGAGAACGAGCGGTTGACCGACCGGGTGGAGCTGCACCGGCACGGGGTGATCCCGAGCAC
Organism: Micromonospora sp. NPDC049171; assembly: GCF_040648275.1. Lineage (NCBI taxonomy): Bacteria > Bacillati > Actinomycetota > Actinomycetes > Micromonosporales > Micromonosporaceae > Micromonospora > Micromonospora sp. NPDC049171. The sequence continues at coordinate 161,908 of NZ_JBEZDJ010000017.1, read as the reverse complement.
GGGGGCGGCGGGGAAGACCCCGGCGGCGCGGGAGGTGAATCTGCTGTCCGCGGCGCAGCGGGAGGCGGAGCAGATCATCGCGCAGGCGCATGACTATGCGCGGCGGGTCGCCGAGTACGCCCGGGTGCAGTATGAGAGTTACCTGCACGCGGCGGAGGCGGAGGCGAAGCAGGAGGCGGAGCGGGCGGTGGCGGAGTACCGCCGCGCGGCGGGGTCGAGCTTCGACGACACGGTGGCGACCCGGGAGGCGTTGCGGATCTTCGGGGAGATGATGGTGTCGCACATGCAGGCGGCGGCGCGGCATCTCGATGACGGCAGTGAGCAGTTGGCCCGGACGATGGATCGGATCTCGGCGGAGACGCCGGGTGCGCCGTTCGTCGGTGGTGTGGTGGGTCAGTCGGCGTTGCCGCGGCACCAGCAGCGGTGATCACCCCGGGGTGGGGTTCGTCGACGCGAATCCCACCCCGGGGGTGGTCAGCTGAGGCGTTGGTGGAGGTGGAAGGTCACCTCGGTGCCGGCGTCGCTCTTGCCGATGGTCTTGCACAGGGCGGCCCGGATGGGTAGCCAGTGCGGGCCGGCGCCGGAGGGCATGAGGGTGGCGTTGAACGGGTGACCGTCGATGGTGCCGGTGACCTTGACGGCGCGGCGGGTGCCGAGGAGCTGCGCGGAGTCGGGGACTGTCACGTAGGTGGCGAACGCGCCGTCTTTCTCGATGGGCGCGGTGAAGCGGTGATCGAGTGGTTGTGGGTCCATTGTTCTCCTCGGTCGGTGGGTGCTCAGGTGGTGGCGGCGCGGATGGCGTCGGCGATCGGGGTGGGCCCGTCGACGAGTTCCAGGGTCGCGCCGGCGGTGCCCGGCTCGTCGAGCAGTGCGACGAGGACGTGGGCGACGTCGGCGCGGCTGATCGCGCCCCGCCCGGCGTGTCGGGTGAGGGTGACCCGGCCGGTGGGCGGGTCGTCGGTGAGCCGGCCGGGCCGCAGCACCGTCGCGGCCAGGTCGCGGCCGCGCAGGTCGTCCTCGGCGGCGCGTTTGGCGCGCAGGTACGCCGCCCACACGTCGTCGGTGCCGGCGGCTGGTGGGTCGTCCACGCCCATCGAGGAGACGAGCAGGTAGCGGCGGACACCGGCGCGGGTGGCGGCGTCGGCGAGCAGCGCCGCGCCGGCCCGGTCGACGGTGTCCTTGCGGGCGGCGCCGCTGCCGGGGCCGGCACCGGCGGCGAAGATCACCGCGTCGGCGGTGTCGAGGTGCGCGGCGAGGTCGGCGACGTCGGTGTGTTCCAGGTCGCAGATGACGGGGGTGGCGCCGACGGCACGTAGCGTCGCGGCCTGCTGGGGGTTGCGGATCAGGCCGACGGCGCTGTCACCGCGCCCGGTGAGGTGACGTTGGACGAGTAGGGCGATCTTGCCGTGGCCTCCGGCGATGACGACACGCATGTGCCGAACCTACCGGCGGTGGGCTCGGGCGCGGCCGTGGCGTGCCGTGACGGCGATCGTCAGGCGATCGAGCCGGTTCGGTTCGCCGATGACGTCGATCGTGTGGATGAGTCCGGCGACGATGCCCAGACGCAGGGCGGCTTGCAGCCGCCCGCGTGGGGCGATCACGATGCCGGGCGCCCCGTCGACCCAGGCCACGGCGCTGGCGCGGGAGCGTGCGGTGAACAGCTTGGTCTCCTCGGCCACCAGGCGCGCGCCGCGGATCTCGGTCGCGACGTCATCGGGGACCAGAATTCGGTCGACCCGGCGGACCACGTCGGGGGCCAGCAGGTCGAGCAGCGCCGGTAGGTCACCACCACGGGACGCGGCGAGGAAGGCGTCCACGAGGAGCAGGTGCTCGGCCGTCTGCCGCTGGTGGACCGGCTGCTCGCCGGCGGCCGGGTAGACCCGGTCGCGGGCCCGGCTGGCCAGCTTCTTCGCCGCTGCCGGTGAGCGGTCCATCAGTGGGCCGATCTCCTCGAAGGGGACGGAGAACAGGTCGTGCAACACGAAGGCGACCCGCTGCGCCGGGGAGAGCCGGTCCAGCACCACCAGCAGCGCCAGTCCTACCGACTCGGCGAGGAGCACCTCCTCCTCGCCGGTGCGGGTCACGGCGGTGGGGCGCGACGTCATCCCGGCCGTCTCGATGCCGTCGCCGAGGATGACCTCGCCGCGGCGGCGCCTCGCCCGCAGCAGGTCCAGACACTGCCGGGCCGTCACCGTGGTGAGCCACCCGCGCAGATTCGCGACGTCGCTCAGATCCGCCTGACTGGCCTTGATCCAGGTCTGCTGCACCACATCATCGGCGTCGTGCCCGGAACCGACCAGGCGGTGGGCCACCGCCCGCAGATGGTGCCGGTGTTGCTCGAACCGTGCGGCCAGAGCCTCGTCCGAATCCACAGGGGTCACCTTTCCGCGACGGGCGACGTCATAGGGGTGACCAACCCGCGACGACCGTAGCGACCCTGAGGAGTCCGACACCGTGAACCTATCGCTCTCGAAGGTCCTCCGCGACCACCAAACGCCCGGGTGGGAGGGCTGACACCTGTGGCTGCCATCTACCTGATCGTGACCATCGCGACGATGAGCGCGAACGCCGCCATCGCGATCGCGGATTTCCGCCGCGCCGCCTTCGTGCTCGCGAACTCCGCGGCGGTCGGCGTGCCGTCCTCCTGGCTTCCGCTGCTGGGCGGCCTCAAGGCCGCCGGAGCGGCCGGTCTGCTTCTCGGTCTTGTCGGTGTTCCGCTCGTCGGTTCTGCCGCCGCCGCCGGCCTCACCCTGTTCTTCATCGGCGCGGTCGCCGCGCACCTGCGCGCCGGAGTTCACCACAATCTGATCTTCCCCGGCGCGTACCTGGCCCTGGCCGTCACGACCTTCGCCCTCAGTGTCAGCACCGCGAGGTAGGCGTGCGGGAGCCCGACGGTCGGCTGGGCGTCGGGGGTGCGAGGGGCGTCGTTGCTCGGATCCGACCGCCGGGCTTGACCTTGACCTTCGGGCAACCCCCAGCCTGGGGTGTGCCGGTCGCCGTGACCGGCACGAGGAGGATGGCGACGTGGGGCTGTGGACCATCGGGGTGTTCGCCCGGGCGGCGAGGCTGACGCCGAAGGCGCTGCGCCTCTACGAGCAGGTGGGGCTTCTGCTGCCAGCCGCTGTCGATCCCGAGTCCGGGTATCGACTCTACGACCCGGAGCAGTTGCCGGTGGCTCGGCTGGTCGTCCAGCTACGGCGCATCGGTATGCCGCTGGCGACGATCCGGGTCGTGTGTGCGCTGGAGCCCGTGGCGGCGGCGGAGGTGGTCGCCGCGTACTGGCGGGAGGTCAGCGCCGACACCGCGGTCCGGGCCCGGCTCGCCACCGTCCTCGTGGAGCATCTTCTGGAAGGGGACGTCACCGTGTCTCGAACGAATCCCGAGCTTGCCGTTCGCTGTGCCGCCGGGTGTGCCACCGGGGCGGCGCGCGACAGCAACGAGGACGCCGCGTACGCCAGTGAGCGGCTGTTCGCCGTCGCCGACGGTATGCGGGGGCCCGGTGGGGCTGCCGCCAGTGCCGCCGCCATCGACGCTCTCCTGCCGTTGGCGCTCGCCGACACCCCGGCGGTGGACCTGCTGACCATGCTGGCCGGTGCGGTCACCGACGTCGACCGCACCGTGCGGGCGTTGGCCACCGACGAGTACCAGCCGGTCACCACGTTGACCGCGTTGCTGCGCAGCGGCTCCCAACTGGCTCTGGTGCACATCGGTGACACCCGGGCGTACCTGTTGCGCGGCGGGGAGTTGTCGCTGCTGACGCAGGATCACACCTGGGTGCAGACCCAGGTGGATCAGGGTCGTCTCGACTCCGACGAGGCCGCCGCGCATCCGCAGCGGGCGGTGCTGGTGCGCGCGCTGGGTGGGGGCCGGCAGGTCGAGGCTGATCTGGCGCTGCGGACCGCGGTGCCCGGTGACCGGTACCTGCTGTGCTCCGACGGGCTGTGGGCGGTCGTGGATCGTGCTGATCTGCACGCGACGCTGGGTGCCGGCGGCGGTCCCGAGGACACCGTGGGTGCGCTGATCGACCTGGCGCAGGCGCACGGTGGACCGGACAACATCGCCTGCGTCATCGCCGACGTCGCAGCGGCGTAGTCCCCACCCCCACCCCACCCCCATCCCACCCCGTCCCCACCCGAGGCGGTTGATCATGGGGTTATTGTCACGACACGCCGCGACGGCCGACTATAACTCCATGATCAACGGGGTGGGGGTGGGGTGGGGGTTTCCTGCCGAACCGGCGACAGTCCCGGGGGTTCGGCGGGGGCGGGTGGGTTGAGGCAGCATGGAGGGGTGACGGACAGTTTCGAGGCGTTGCGGGCGCTGGTGGCCGGTGGTGGGGTGGTGGTGCTCAGCGGCGCCGGCCTGTCCACCGAGTCGGGCATCCCGGACTACCGGGGGCCCAGCGGGGTGGCGCGGCGGCACACCCCGATGACCTTCCAGGCGTTCACCCGGGATCCCCTCGCGCGGCGGCGTTACTGGGCGCGCAGTCACCTGGGGTGGCGGTTGATCGCGGGTGCGGCGCCCAACGCCGGGCACCGGGCGGTGGTCGGGCTGCAACACGCCGGCCTGGTCGATGAGGTGATCACCCAGAACGTCGACGGTCTGCACGGTGTGGCGGGCAGCACGTCGGTGATCGAGTTGCATGGTCGCCTGGACGAGGTGATCTGCCTGGACTGCGGCAACCTGACCTCCCGGGAGGAGGTGGACCGGCGGTTGCGCGAGGCCAACCCGGACTTCGTGGCCCAGGTCGCCGCGGTGAACCCGGACGGTGACGTGGATCTCCCCGATGAGCAGGTGGCCGCGTTCCGGCCGGTGGACTGCGGCATCTGCGGCACCGGGATGTTGAAGCCGGACGTGGTGTTCTTCGGCGAGACGGTCCCGCCGCAGCGGGTGGCGCGGTGCTTCGCCGCCGTGGAGCAGGCCCGGTCGTTGCTGGTGCTCGGGTCGTCGTTGACGGTGATGTCGGGGCGCCGTTTCGTGATCCGCGCCGCGAAACGGGGCATTCCGGTGGCGATCGTCAACCAGGGGCCGACCCGTGGTGACGGCCACGCCACCATCTGCGTCGACGCGCCCCTGGGTGCGGTGCTGTCGGAGTTGGCCGGCCGGGTGGGTGGTGCGGCGCCGGTCGGGGTGTGACAGCCCGGCCGGGGGTCGGACATCTGCCGGAAACACCGGCGCTGGTAGCGTTGACCATGCCGGTAACACCCACGTGGGAGAGACCGCCCGAGGGCACTCAGGGCGGCGCCGAAGGGGCAAATCCTCCCCGGAACCTCTCAGGCAAAAGGACCTCGTGGGCAGGCACTGTGGAGCACCCCTGCGCGGGTGCGACAGAGGGGGAGGCCGACACGTCGACCTCGCCCCGGGAGTGCCCCTGATGACCGTAGAGCAGTTCGCCACCCGTCACATCGGTCCCGGCCCCGACGACGAGCGTCGGATGTTGGAGGTCGTCGGGCATCACTCGATCGACGAGCTGATGGACGCCGCGATCCCCGAGGTGATCCGCTGGCACGGCACCCTGGACCTGCCCGATCCGGCCACCGAGGCCGAGACGATCGCCGAGCTGCGGGCCCTCGCGGCGCGTAACACCGTCGCCGTGTCCATGATCGGGTTGGGGTACCACGGCACGCACACCCCGGCGGTGATCCGCCGCAACGTCCTCGAAGACCCGGCCTGGTACACGGCGTACACCCCGTACCAGCCGGAGATCAGCCAGGGCCGCCTGGAGGCGCTGCTGAACTTCCAGACCATGGTCACCGACCTGACCGGCCTGACCACCGCGAACGCCTCCATGCTCGACGAGGGCACCGCCGCGGCGGAGGCGATGACCCTCGCCCGCCGGGCCTCCAAGAGCAAGAGCCGGGTGTACGTCGTCGACGCCGACGCGTTGCCGCAGACCATCGCGGTGATCACCAGTCGGGCCGAGCCGCTCGGCATCGACGTGCGGGTCCTCGACGTGCAGCGCGACGAGTTGCCGGCGGAGTTCTTCGGCCTGCACCTGCAGTACCCGGGGGCGTCCGGGGCGGTACGCGAGCACGCCAGCCTCGTGCGGGCCGCACACGCCGTCGGTGCCCTGGTCACCGTCGCGGCGGACCTGCTGGCGTTGACGCTGCTGCGCGCACCGGGGGAGATCGGCGCGGACATCGCCGCCGGCACCACCCAACGCTTCGGCGTACCCATGGGCTTCGGTGGGCCGCACGCCGGTTACCTCGCGGTACGCGCGGGCCTGGAGCGGATGCTGCCCGGGCGTCTGGTCGGGGTGTCGCGCGACGCGGACGGCAACCCGGCCTACCGATTGGCGTTGCAGACCCGCGAACAGCACATCCGGCGGGAGAAGGCGACCAGCAACATCTGCACCGCGCAGGTGCTGCTCGCGGTGATGGCCGGCATGTACGCCGTGTACCACGGCCCGGACGGGCTGCGCGACATCGCGGCGCGTACCCATCAGATGGCGGCGCGGCTCGCGGCCGGGCTGCGCGCCGGTGGCGTCGACGTCGCGGACGTCGCGTTCTTCGACACCGTCACCGCGCGCGTGCCGGGCGCGGCGGCGCAGGTCGTCGCGGCGGCCGCCCAGCGGGGCGTGAACCTGCGGCTGGTCGACGCCGACCGGGTGGGGATGTCCTGCGACGAGACGACCACCGACGCGCACCTGGCACTGGTGTGGGAGGCGTTCGGGGTGCCCGCGTTCGACGGGCCCGTGGACGCGGCCCTGCCGGCCGACCTGACGCGCGGCAGCGACTTCTTGACCCACCCGGTGTTCCGCAGCCACCACTCCGAGACGGCGATGCTGCGTTACCTGCGGCGGTTGTCGGACTTCGACTACGCCCTGGACCGGGGCATGATCCCACTCGGGTCGTGCACGATGAAACTGAACGCCACCACCGAGATGGAGCCGGTCAGCTGGGCCGAGTTCGCGAACGTCCACCCGTTCGCACCGGACGCGCAGACCGTCGGGTACCGGGAGATGATCGGCCAGCTGGAGTCGTGGCTGGCCGAGGTGACCGGCTACGACGCGGTCAGCGTGCAGCCCAACGCCGGGTCGCAGGGTGAGCTGGCCGGGCTGCTCGCGATCCGCTCCTACCACGCGTCGCGGGGTGAGTCGCACCGCGACGTGTGCCTGATCCCGTCGTCGGCGCACGGCACGAACGCGGCGTCGGCGGTGATGGCCGGCATGCGGGTCGTCGTGGTGGCCTGCGACGAGGACGGCAACGTCGACCTGGTCGACCTGGACGCGAAGATCGACAAGCATCGGGACGCGCTCGCCGGGATCATGGTGACGTACCCGTCGACGCACGGCGTGTACGAGACGGGCATCGCGTCGCTGTGCGCGAAGGTCCACGACGCCGGCGGTCAGGTGTACGTCGACGGGGCGAACCTCAACGCCCTGGTCGGGTTCGCCAAGCCCGGCAAGTTCGGCGCGGACGTGTCGCACCTGAACCTGCACAAGACGTTCTGCATCCCGCACGGCGGCGGTGGCCCCGGTGTGGGCCCGGTCGCGGTGCGCGCGCACCTGGCGCCGTTCCTGCCCGGCGACCCGCTCGGGGCGCACGCGGACGCCACGCCGGCGATCTCGGCGGCGAAGTACGGGTCGGCGGGCATCCTGCCGATCCCGTGGGCGTACCTGCGGATGATGGGCGCGCAGGGCCTGACCCGGGCCACCGGGGTGGCGGTCCTCGCCGCGAACTACGTGGCAGCCCGTCTGCGGGGACACTTCCCGGTGCTCTACGCCGGCAACAAGGGCCTGGTGGCCCACGAGTGCATCCTCGACCTGCGGCCGTTGACGAAGTCGACCGGGGTGAGCGTCGACGACGTGGCGAAGCGGCTGATCGACTACGGGTTCCACGCGCCGACGATGTCGTTCCCGGTGGCGGGCACGCTGATGGTGGAGCCGACCGAGAGTGAGGACCTGGCCGAGCTGGACCGGTTCTGCGACGCGATGATCGCCATCCGGGCGGAGATCGACCAGGTGGGTTCCGGGGCGTGGCCGCTGGGGGACAACCCCCTGGCGAACGCGCCACACACCGCGGCGATGGTCAGCGGTGACGAGTGGTCGCACGCGTACCCGCGGTCGGTGGGCGCGTACCCGGCCGGGGTGGACCGGGCCGGGAAGTACTGGCCGCCGGTGCGGCGCATCGACGGCGCGTACGGCGACCGGAACCTGGTCTGCTCGTGCCCGTCGCCGGAGGCGTTCGAGGACTGACAACGCCGTTCGACGGCGCGCCGGGGCGGGCGGTTACGGCCTGCCCCGGCAGCCGCTGCGACCTGGGCGGGGACGTCCCTTACCGGGGGACTAGCCTGGGTCGGCGGCGGCTAAACGGTGACGCTGGGTGGTCAATCAGGCCACGAGGGCGTGGCGGGCAGGACCGCGGTGCGGTGCGATGCTGCTGCCGTCGGGCAGCAACTCGCCGGTGTCCTCGAAGACGATCACACCGTTGCAGAGCAGGCTCCAGCCCTGCTCACGGAAGCAGGCGAGGACTCGCGCGGCTTCCCGGTCGGTGGCTTCAGCGGAGGGGCAGGTCGGTTGGTGCTGGCACATCGGGTTCTCCGGACTGTGGGGGCACTGTGTCATGGTTCACATGACCAGTGACGCACAGTACCAAGCGAAAGTGTCCAGCATCGAGCAGGTGTCGGCCCGGCGCACGGGAAATCCACTGAACGGATGAGGAAGGTCGGACCATACGGCGTGGAAACGCTCCCACAGGCGTATACCGCGGGCAGCAGCGCGGCTGCGGTGGCCGCGGGCAGCGGCCCGGCCGCGGCGTACCGCGGCGCGGCGGCGTCGCTCGATGTGCCGGCGGCATCGGTCCATGCGCCGGCGGCACCCGCCGCGTGTCGGGACTCGCTCACCGAACGCGCCCGCCTGCAGTGGCACCGCCGCGACGGCGGCGACCCGGCGGCACTCGCCGAGGAGTTCCTCGCCGCGCACGGTCTGCCCCTGCACGACCTGACCCGACCCGCCCGCCCCCACCACCAGGACAGCGGGGTGTGCGGCGCCGCGCTCTACCTGTCCGCCGCGGCCGGCGCGCACCTGGCCGGCGCACCCACCACCGCACCCGAACCCGCGCCGACCCTGCCCGACCTCACCGTCGTCGTCTACCAGCACGGCCCCACCCGGGCCACCCCACCAGCCGCACCCACCCCCTGGTGGCTCGGCCCGTGGACCGACAGCTGGACCACCCGCCAACACGCCGACGCCGTCGACGCGGTCCGCGCCGCCATCAGCCGCGGCGACGTCTACCAGACCAACCTCGTCGGGCACGCCGCCGCCCGCTACACCGGCGACCCCCTACCCGCCCTGAGTCGCCTCGGCGCGCTCCCCGGCGCCCGCTACGGCGGTGTCCTCACCGGCGACGGCTGGGCGATCGGCTGCGCCTCCCCGGAAACCCTCATCGAGGTCACCGACGGGCAGCTGATCACCCGACCCATCAAGGGCACCCGCCCGGCCACCGCCACCGGCCGCGCCGACCTGCTCGCCAGCGCCAAGGAACGCGCCGAACACATCATGATCGTCGATCTGGAACGCAACGACCTCGCCCGCATCGCCCGCACCGGCACCGTCACCGTCGACGACCTGTTCGCCGTACGCCGCTGGTGCGACCTGTGGCAGGCCGAGTCGACAGTCCGCGCCACCGCCGCCGACGGCCTCGGCCTCGCCGACCTGCTGCGCGCCACCTGCCCCGGCGGCTCCGTGACCGGCGCACCCAAACACGCCGCCCTCACCCAGATCAACGCCCTCGAACCCGTCGGCCGAGGCGCCAGCATGGGCGCACTCGGCTGGGTCACCCCCGGGCACGTCGACCTGGGCCTGACCATCCGCACCGCCGCCGCCGACGGCCAGCACCTGCACACCTGGGCCGGCGGCGGCATCACCTGGGACAGCGACGCCCACGCCGAGGTCGCCGAAGCCGCCGCGAAGACCGCCCCGATCCGCGCCACCCTGGCCGGACGCGGAAGCACCCACCACCGGCGATAAACTCACCCCCATGACCATGCGGCCCATCCGGATCATCGGCGACCCCGTCCTACGCACCGGATGCGAGCCGGTCACCACCTTCGACGCCGAGCTGCGCACGCTCGTCACCGACCTGATGGACACCCTGCTCGGCGCCCCCGGCCGCGCCGGCGTCGCCGCACCACAGATCGGCGTCAGCGCCCAGGTGTTCGTCTACGACGCCGACGGGCACCGCGGCCACCTCATCAACCCCACCCTCGAGCTCTCCGACGAGCTCCAGGACGACGAGGAAGGCTGCCTGTCCATCCCCGGCCTGTACTTCCCGACCGTCCGGGCGCTGCACGCCACCGCCCACGGCGTCGACCAACACGGTGAGCCGCTCACCATCACCGGCAGCGGATTCCTCGCCCGCGCCCTGCAACACGAGACCGACCACCTGCACGGCACCCTGTACGTCGACACCCTGCGCGGGGACACCCGCCGCCGGGCCCTGCGCGAGATCCGCGCCGGGCGCTTCGACTCACCCAGCCGCCGCGCCTAGGGTGGTCAACGTCCACTCGTCGTAGTCGGCGACCCGGGTGAAACCCACCCGCTCGTACAGCCGCACCGCGGCCGCGTTGTCCGCCTTCACATTCAGCGTCACATGCTGCACGCTCTCCCGCAGCCGCGCGCACAACGCCGCCACCACCGACGCGGCCAGCCCCCGCCCCCGCCACCGCGGATGCGTCGTGACGTTACCCAACGCCGCCACCCGGTACGTCGGCGAGAACACGTGCACCCCGGCCACCGCGACCAACGCCCCCCCGTCGCGGATCCCCAGGTACTGCCCGGTCTGCATCATCCGCTCGTCGAACCAGTTACCCGGGTACGCCTGCGCGTACAACTCCCGCACCTGCGGCAGATCCGCCGCCCCCAACACCACCCCCACCGGGGACACCGCGCCCAGCCGCCCCGGATCGGTCAACGCCATCCGGTGGTGCCGGCCACCGGCATCCAGGCGGAACGACCCAGCCAGCACACCGGTCAGACCGGGGGACAGGTGCGCGTACAGCCGGGCCGGCAGCACCGGCGCCACCTGCGCCAGCAACACCGACAGCGCCGCGGTGTCCGCCGGCGCGGCGAACGCCAACAACGTCGGCAGGTCGGTGCCGTGGTACAGCAACGCCACCTGGTCATCACGGCGAAACCACGACGTGTACGGCCAGAAGAAGTCGTCCAGGTCACCCAACTGGTAGGCGTGCAGCACCGGGTCGCGCCCCAGCAGCCGCGCCAGCACCGCCCGGTCGTGCTCCGCCCGTACCGGCATCAGCGAGCCACCCACTGGTCGTGCCCCAGCTTCGCGACCAACGCCAACACCACCACCAGCAGCACCACCCGCACGAAACCCGACCCACGGCGCAACGCCATCCGCGCACCCAGCACCGCCCCCGCGATGTTGCACACCGCCATGCCCGCGCCCAGCAACCACCACACATGCCCGGTCATCCCGAACACCACCAACGCACCCAGATTCGTTCCCGCGTTGACGACCTTCGCCATCGCCGAACCGTGCACGAAGTCCGCGCCGACGAGGGTGGTGAACGCCAACACCAGGAACGTGCCGGTGCCCGGACCGATCAACCCGTCGTACAGGGCGATGCCCACCCCCGCGACCGCGATCACCGCCGCCACCCGCACCGGGGTACGCCGCCGCGGCACCGCCACCACCCCCAACCGGGGACGCAGCAGCACGAACACGGCCACCGCCACCAACACGACAAGCACCACCGGCCGGTACGCCGACGCCGGCACCGCCCCGGCCAGCGCCGCGCCCACGCCGGCACTCACCACCGCCAGCCCCGCCGCCGGCGCCACCACCCGCCAATCCACCTCGGTCCGCCGCGCGTACGTCGCCGCCGCCGTGGCCGTACCGAAGATCGCAGCCAGCTTGTTCGTGCCCAGCGCGGTGGCCACCGGCAACCCCGGCGCGGCCACCAGCAACGCCGGCAGCAGCAACAACCCACCACCACCGACCACGGCGTCAACCCACCCCGCCATCGCGGCAGCGGCCAACAGGGTACTCAGCGATACGGCGTCCACGGGCGGCAATTCTCCCCACCGAGGCACCCCCGACCGGCACCGGAGTGGCCAGCCTCACCCGGTCAGCGACCCCGGGAACGCCGCAACCACACCCCCAACGCGCCGACCGCCACGAACACCAGCACGGAACACAGCAACACCTTCGCCACCCGGTAACCCTGTCACGGGGACGTAGGGTGCAGACGTGCGCCTGGCCACCTTCAACGTGCTGCACGGACGATCCCTGAGCGACGGGCTCGTCAACTCCGACCGCCTCGCCGCCGCCGTCCGCGCCCTCGACGCCGACATCCTCGCCCTCCAGGAGGTCGACCGCGACCAACACCGCAGCGGCAACCTGGACCTCACCACCATCGCCGCGCACGCCCTCGACGCACCACAGCACCGCTTCGCCGCCGCCCTCGTCGGCACCCCCGGCGAACAGTTCCGCCCACTGCGCCACGACGACGACGGGCACGGCGAACCCTGCTACGGCATCGGCCTGATCAGCCGCCACCCCGTGCGCAGCTGGCACATCACCCGACTCAAGCCCGCACCCGTCCGATCCCCGGTCTACGTACCCGGCCCCCGCGGCGGCCTCATCCTGCTGCACGACGAACCCCGCGTCGTCCTCGCCGCCGTCCTGGACACCCCACACGGCCCACTCACCGTCGCCGCGACCCACCTGTCCTTCGTACCCGGCTGGAACGCCCGCCAACTGCGCCAGACCGTCCGCGCCCTGCGCGCACTACCCGGCCCCCGCATCCTGCTCGGCGACCTCAACCTGCCCGCCGGCCCCGCCCGACTCATCTCCGGCTGGCACCCCCTGGGCCGCCGCCCCACCTACCCCTCCGGGCAGCCCCGCGTGCAACTCGACCACATCCTCGCCGACCGGCACACCCTCGACCAGCTCCCACCCGTACGGGCCGTCACCGCACCACCGTCCACCGTCTCCGACCACCGCCCCCTGCTGGTCGACCTCGGCTGAACCCGCCGGCCACCCGCCCGGCAGTGCGTAGGTTGGAAACCACCACCGCCACGGAGCTGACCATGAGCGACACACCGGACACGATCGTGCTCATCCACGGGTTCTGGGTCACCCCCCGCAGCTGGGAACACTGGGCCACCCACTACCGGGCCAACGGCTTCCAGGTGCTCACCCCCACGTACCCCGGGCTGGAAGCCGAGGTCGAAGCGATCAACGCCGACCCCAGCCCCCTGGAGACACTCACCGCGCCGCAGATCATCGCGCACCTGTGCGCCGTACTCGACGCACTGCCCACACCGCCGATCATCATGGGCCACTCCGCCGGCGGGGCGTTCACCCAGGTGCTGCTCGACCGCGGGTACGGCACCTCGGCGGTCGTGCTCAACTCCGCACCCACCGAAGGCGTCACGGTGACCCCCTTCTCGCAGCTGCGCTCCACCTTCCCGGTCCTGAAAAACCCCGCCAACCGGCACCGGGCCGTCGGCTTCACCTTCGACCAGTGGAACTACGCGTTCACCAACACCTTCGACGAGGACGAGGCCCGCGCCCTGTACGAGCGCTACGCCATCCCCGCCGCCGGCGGCATCCTCTGGGACGGCGTCCTGGCCAACCTGCTGCCCGGCCCGCAGGACATCGCCGTCGACTACCACAACGACAAACGCGCCCCGCTGCTGTTCATCTCCGGCTCCGAAGACCACATCATGCCGCCCAGCGTGCAACGCGCCAACGCCGCGCACTACCAGGGCGACACCATCACCGAGGTCGAGCTCTACGACGGGTACGCCCACCTGCTGCCCGCCCAGCACGGCTGGCAGCACATCGCCGACCACGCCCTCGACTGGGCGCTGCGGCACGCCCGCTGACCGGCGCGGACGCTCGCCGGTCGCGGTCAGCGGGCGGTTGAGCGCTACGCCGGCGGTCGGGTGAGCTTGGCGGCCACGGCGTCGAGGACCCAGTCCAGACCGGTCGCGAAGGACACCTCGGCGTCCACCTCCGCGCCGTCGTGCACGGCCCTGCTCAGCGCCGGGAAGCGGCCCGTGGCCAACATCGTCGTCAGGTGCGGGCCGGAGGCGCGCTGCCAGTCGCGCTTGGACAGGCCCGTGGCACGCTCGGCCCGCAGGTTCGCGACCTCGCGCCTGATCGCACCGGTGACGTAGGCGCTGACAGTTTCCACGGCCCGCAGCACGGTGTCGACGTCGGCGAGACCGTCGAGGGCGGCCAGCCTGGCCTCGGTCACGGCGAAACCGTTCGGCCCCAGGGTCGGGCGACCACCGAGCAGGTCGGCCAGCCACTCGTGCCGCAGAACAGCCCGCCTGGTGCGGTGGGCGAGGACACGCAACGCCTCCCGCCACTCACCGGGCAGCTCCCCGGGGAGCAGCTCGGCGTGCACCTCGTCCACCATGAGGTCGAACAGCTCGTCCTTGGTGGAGATGTACCCGTACAGCCGCATCGGGCCGGCGTTCAACCGGGCCGCGACCTTGCGCAACGACACCGCCTCCAGCCCACCCTCGTCGGCCAGCGCGACGGCGGCCGCGATGATCCGCTCCCGGTCGAGCGGCACCGGGGGAGCCGGCGGCTCCGGCCGGTCCCACACCGTCATGGTCACTCCCTGCTGTTGCGACGCATTCTACGAGCCCGATACGGTGTATCGCTATGAGACAGCGTATCGCGGTGGTCGGGGGTGGCCCCGCAGGCCTCACCTTCGCCCGCGTCCTGCACCGCCACGGCCACCCCGTCACCATCCTCGAACGCGACCCCGCACCCGACGCCCGCCCCCCAGGCGGCACCCTCGACCTGCACGAAGGGCTGGGCCAACTGGCACTGGACAAAGCCGGCCTGCTCGCCGACTTCCAGGCACTGTCCCGCCCCGAAGGGCAGGCCATGCGCATCCTGGACACCGCCGGCACCGTCCTGCGGGACTGGCAACCCCGACCCGACGAACAGACCAACCCGGAAATCGACCGCGGACAACTCCGCGACCTCCTGCTCGACACACTCGACACGCAGTGGGGGCGAGAGGTGACACAGGTGCTGCCCAGGACCGCCGACGGCACCCCTGTCCACTTCGCGGACGGACGGCAAGAGACGTTCGACCTCGTGGTCGGCGCGGACGGCGCCTGGTCCCGCGTCCGCCCGGCAGTCTCACCCGTCACACCGCACTACACCGGCGTCACCTCGGTCGAGACCTCCCTCGACCACATCGACACCCGCCACCCCGACCTCGCCCAGTTGATCGGCGACGGCTCAGTGGCCGCCTACGGCGTCAACCGATCCCTCGTCGCCCAACGCAACAGCGGCGGCCACGTCAAGGTGTACGCCAAACTCCGCGCCCCGCTGGACTGGCACGCGGACCTGGACCCCACCGACGTCGAGGCCACCCGAACGCGCCTGCTGGCCCTGTTCGACGGCTGGGCCCCGCCCCTCCTCGACCTCCTCGGCCACGGCACCGCCTTCGTCCACCGCCCCTTCTACGTCCTGCCCGAATCCCACACCTGGACCCACGTCCACGGGGTGACGCTACTGGGCGACGCCGCCCACCTGATGCCACCACTGGGCGCAGGCGCGAACCTCGCCATGCTCGACGGCGCCGAACTCGCCGAAGCCATCGCCGCCAACCCCGAAAACCTGGACCAGGCCGTACGCGCCTTCGAGGAACAGATGTGGGCACGAGCCGCCACCTGGGCGAAGATCACGACAGCCGGCCTGGAACGCCTCGTGAGCCCCGACCCCGCCGAAGCCCTCGCCCTCTTCGACGACGTCCAACCATCCTGACCCCAGCACCACGCGGCCACCCGCTCAATCCCGGTCCACCCCCACCAGCGACGCCAACACCCGATTGGTGCGGTTGGCCCGCACCGCCTCACGCTGCTGCCCCGCCGTCACCTCGATGTACGTCTGCGACGACGCCAACGACGCGTGCCCCAACAACCGCATGATCTCCGCCGCGCTCGCCCCGTCCTCCGCCAACCGGGTCGCGAACGTGTGCCGCAACGCGTGCAGCCGCGCCCCACGCGGCACCCGGTCCCCGATGCCCGCCCGCCGATAACACGACTCCACCAGATACTGCAGCCCACCACGGCGTAGCGGCTCACCCTGCCGATCCACGAGCAACGCCGAATCGGAGCGCACCGACCGCACCCCGAAGCGCCGACGCCGACTGTCCAGGTAGTCCGCCACCACCCGATCCAGATCGGACTCGATCGGCACCACCCGGGGCCGCCCGCCCTTGCCGGCCACCTCGATGCGCCGCTCACCCGGCCGACCCACCAGCGAACCAACCCGCAACGCCAGCAGCTCCGACAGGCGCAGCCCCGCGCACAACGCCACCGCCAACACCGCCACGTCCCGCTCCGGCCACGGGTCACGCTGCCGGCCGTCGTCGCGCGCCACCGACGCGAGCAGCACCTCGGGGGTGTCCGTGCCGCGCAGCGGCTTCGGCTGGGGGAGTAGTGCCCGAGGTCGCCCGACCGCCGGCATCGGGTTGCCCGCCATCAGCCCCTCGGCCACCAAAAACGAGCAGAAGCTGTTCCAGGTGGACCAGGCCCGGTGCACCGACGCGGCCGCCCGGGGAGCGGCGAACCGAGCGAAGGCCGCGCGCATCACCCGGGGGGAGAGGTCGGTGATCGACAGCGCGGCCAGGGGCAGGGGAGGGGCGGCATCTTCGGCGATCAGGGCGGCCACCGTGTGCAGATCCCGGCGGTACGCGTCCAGGGTGTGCGGGGAGGGCTTGCGGGTGGCCCGGGCGGTCAGGAACTCCTCGATCAGCATCCCGAGCGATTCGTCCTTTTTGTCATGCATAAGGGATATTATGCAGCATTTTCGCCTTTCCGGGAAGGGTGAGCGAGGGGAGAGGCGGGGCCTCGCTCAGGCGGCCAGGGCCGTCGCCGCCTGCTGTTGAGCGCCTGTCGAGCTGCCCCACTGACGGGGCGGGTCGTCCGCGGACTGCGGGGCAGCCCGTCGCGGCGCCGAGCAGCCATGACCCAATCATCGGGCAGCTCGACAGGCACCCAATGCCACACCTGCCCGACACGCGCCGCAGCCGGCACCACCGCGAGAACGGCCGGCCTGGCCGGTCGGCGCGCCACCGCATTCCGCCGGTCGACGCGCGCCTCGTCCGATCCGATGAGGATGCCTGCCCGCCGGGCCTGACGCGCGACCGAAGACCGCGAGGGGACCAGCCAACCCGGCTTACTTTACATAATGTGCATTATCGAATCGGCTCTGGCGCTGCTGCGGCACACCCCGCAACGCCCTAGCATTGCCGGCGTGATCGAGGACTTCGCGGATCGACTCCTGTGCGACATGGCTGGCCTCGACCCCTGCACAGCGGTCGTCGAGGCTGGCGAGCAGGATGTCGACGGGCTTACCGACTACAGCCCGGAGGGCCACCAGGCCCGCGCCGACCTCGCCGCCCGCGCCCTGCGCCAGCTTGAGATCTTGGGTGACGCACCGCCGGCCGCGACCCCGCTGTACGCCCACCTCGCGGAACGGCTGCACACGCGTGTCGCCATCCACGACGCCGGGGAGGATCTGCGCGAACTGCACGCGGCGGCCACCGGTCCGCCCCAGCTCATCCGCCAGGCCGTCGAGGCCGCGGTACCCGGCCGCGGCACCGAGGGCGCGGCCTTCGAGGAGGGCTGGGCTCGGGTCGGCGCACGCCTGGCCGCGATCCCCGCGGCCCTGGACGGGTACGCCCGCAGTCTTCTCCTCGCCGCGGAACGCGGCAATCTGCCGGCGCGCCGTCAGGTGGAGCTCGTCGCGCAGCGCTGCCGTAACTGGGTCGACGACGATGTCGCCCTGGTGGATCGCTACGGCGAGGGGCGTCAGCGGGCGTCGTTGCAGGCCGCGGCGACGGGCTCGCGAGAGGCGTACCGGAAACTGGCCGAGATGCTGACCGCGGACCTGGCACCGCGGGCCGTTGCGCAGGAGGCGTTCGGCCAGCAGCGGTACGCGCTCTGGGTGCGCACCTTCCTCGCCGCCGAGCCCGACCTGCGCGAGCTGTACGAGTGGGGCTGGGACGAGTTCCGGGCGACCGAGGCAGAGCTGATCGCGGAGGCGAACGTGCTGGGCGGGAGCGTGCCAGAGGTGCTCGCCCGGTTCGCCAGCCCCGACGCGCCCGGCACGCTGCACAGCAGGGAGGCGTTCGGTGCGTGGCTGCAGGAGCTGTTGGAGGCCGCCACCGAGCGGCTGGACGGCGTCCACTTCGACATCCCCGCCCCGCTGCGGCGCATCGAGTCGCGGTTGACCACGTCGTCCGGCATTGCCTACACCGGGCCGTCGCGGGACCTGACGCGACCGGGTCGCATCTGGTGGTCCCTCCCCGAGGACGCGGCGAGTTTCCCCACCTGGTACGCCCACAGCACCGCCTACCACGAGGGTGTCCCCGGCCACCACCTCCAGCTCGGCTCCGAGGTCTGCCGGGGAGGTCTCGGGCAGCGGCTGAACCTGCTCGGCGGTCTTTCGGGCAGCCAGGAGGGCTGGGCGCTGTACGCCGAGCGGTTCATGGACGAGCTCGGGTTCTACGAGCAGCCGGGTGCACGATTGGGGTACCTGTTCATGCAGCTGCTGCGGGCGGCACGGGTCGTGCTCGACATCGGCCTGCACCTGCGACTTGCGATGCCCTCAGGTGACGGGGCGGTGTGGACGCCGGATGCCGCGCTGGCGCTGCTGCGGGACCGCTGCCACCAGGGGCCGTACGCGTCCGCCGAACTCGCGCGTTATCTGGGCCGGCCAGGGCAGGCACTGACCTACAAGGTGGGTGAGCGGGTGTGGCTGGCAGGCCGCTCGTCCTTCCCCGGCGACCGGCGCGCATTCCATCGGCAGGCCCTGGAGCTGGGTTCGCTGGGCTTGGATCAGTTGACGGCCGCCCTTCCAGGGTGACCGGGCACCACTCGTGCACGGCCCCGCTCCCCCAGCTCGCGCTGTCAGGTGTGCGTACGGCGCAGCCAGTCCTGGGTGAGTGATCGCAGCGGGGTGGGCTGTTCGTACGGGAGGTAGTGTCCGGCCGCGTCGAGCACGGTGTAGGTGCCGCGGGGATAGCGGCGCATGGCGCGGAACTGGTCGGCGTAGCCGACGATCCGGTCCTGGCGGCCGGTGAGCACGGTGACCGGGCCGTCGAAGGCGACCTCGGTGGTCTCGTCGGGCAGCGCGTAGTCGGGGCTGGACTGCAGTTTCTGCTGGAACGTCGCGTCGCCGGGGCCGCCGGAGTCCAGTGCCGCGAGCACCGTCGCGACGACCTCGGGGGTGCGCTGGCCCAGGGCGGCGTCGAAGTGCTGGTGCAGGGCGGTGGGGGCGGCGTCGAGCCAGCCCGGGGGCGCGGTGAGCGGTGGGTCGTCGGGCAGGTCGCGGCTGTCGCGGGCGATGGTGACTCCGGGGCAGACGAGGAGCAGGCCGCGGACGAGGTCGGGTCGTTGGCGTGCGATGCCGGCGGCCAGGTACGCGCCGTAGGAGCCGCCGGCCAGTAGGGCCGGTGCGTCGAGGTGGTGGTCGAGCCACGCGCAGACGGTGTCCAGCACTGCCTGGGAGGTGGGTGCGCAGTTCGCGGGGGTTTCTCCGTGGCCGGGCAGGTCCGGGTAGATCTCGCGGAGGCCCGCGCCGGCGAGGGCGGGGCTGAAGGCGGCGGCCGTGGCGGCGCGGCTCAGGCTGAACATGGGCAGGCACACCACCGCTGGTCCGGTTGCCGCTGTTTGGTGGAACGCCAGGTTCATGGGAGTCCTTGTGGGTGGTGGTGGTGCACCAACGTCTCATGCCGTGGCGGTGCGGTGAAGGGGATGGTGGAGGGCGCTGGTCCATCGGGTCGGTAAGCCTGCACGGTAGGCGCCGTCGCTGTCGCCGACCTCACGCGCGCCGGCCGCCGGGGAATTCTCGGTACGGGTCGTGCCGTTGTCCGTTCGGAAGATCAGGACAACGTGATCGAATGGAAGTGCCATGCACATGCGCTCAGATGCGGTAGTGCTGTTCGGCGTCACCGGCGACCTCGTCTCGAAGAAGCTGTTCCCGGCGCTGTACGAGTTGACTCGGCGCGGCCGCCTCGATGTCCCGGTGATCGGCGTGGCCCGGTCCCCCTGGGATGATCAGCAGCTCGTCACGACGGCTCGTAAGTCGGTCGCCGAGGCCAACGACGAGGTCGACGACGAGACCTTCGACGTGCTGGCGCACAACCTGTCGATGATCTCGGGTGACTACGCGGATCCGGCCACGTACCAGCGGCTGGCCGAGCGTCTGCGGGGTGCTGAGCGGCCGGTCTTCTATCTGGCGATCCCTCCGGCGGTGTTCGGTGCCGTGGTGCAGGGTCTCGCGGCGGCCGGTCTGGCCGATCGGGGTCGGGTGATCGTGGAGAAGCCGTTCGGGCGTGACCTGGAGTCCTCCCGCGAGTTGGATCGGACGCTGCGGGGGGCTTTCGATCCGGAGCGGGTGTTCCGTATCGACCACTACCTGGGCAAGGAGGCCGTCGAGGGTCTGTATGCCTTCCGGTTCGCCAACCGGTTGTTCGAGCCGTTGTGGAACAACCAGCACATTGACAACGTCCAGGTCACCCTGGCTGAGGGTTTCGGCACGCAGGGCCGCGCCGGCTTCTACGACACGGTGGGTGCCACCCGGGACGTGTTGCAGAACCACATCCTGCAGGTCGTCGCGTTGATCGCGATGGAGGCACCCGACAGCGAGGACGTCGATGCGTTCCGTGCGGCGGAGGTGTCGGTGTTGCGGCAGATCGTGCCGTTGTCGCCGGAGTTCACCGTGCGGGGTCAGTACGCCGGTTACCGGGACGAGCCGGGCGTGGCAGCGGATTCGAACACGGAGACGTTCGTGGCCACCCGGTTGACCGTCGACTCCCCCCGCTGGGCCGGTGTGCCGTTCTACCTGCGGGCCGGTAAGTCGTTGCCGGGGACGGCGACGGAGGTCGTGGTCGAGTTCAAGCAGCCGCAGCGTTCGCTGATCCCGGCCGAGCGGGGCACGGCGACGGCTGCGAATCTGCTGCGGTTCCGGCTCGGGCGTGGGGACGGCATCACGATGTCGATCCAGGCGAAGAGTCCGGGTGCCGAGGTGGCGAGTCGTCCGGTGGATCTGTCCGTCGACTTCGGCGCGGCTTTCGGTCGTCGTCAGGAGGCGTATGAGCGGCTGCTCGACGACGCGATGGATGGGCTGCACCTGCGCTTCGCGCGCGAGGAGACGATCGAGCAGGAGTGGCGCGTTGTCGAGCCGATCCTGGACTTGCCGGCGGCGGTGCAGTCGTACGACAGGGGCAGTTGGGGTCCGGCGGACGCCGAGGCGTTGGCGGGTGGCTGGCACACGCCGGACCTGCGGTAGCTGACTGACCGCTCAGCTCAGCGGCGGGACCGTCCGGCGCTGGTGAGGTTTGCCGCCTGGGTGTGCTGTGGGCACGTTGTGCGGGACGTCTCTCGTCCTCGTCGGAGAGGAAGCAGCGCATGCTTTCCGCACTCGATCGTCGGCACACCGTCGCGCCGCCCGGCTACAGCCGGTGGCTCATTCCCCCGGCGGCGTTGGCCATCCACCTCTGCATCGGTCAGGTGTACGCCACAAGCGTCTACAAGAACTCGCTGATCGCCCACTTCGACACCAGTCAGACCGCGATCGGGGTGATCTTCAGCATCGCGATCGTGATGTTGGGGTTGTCCGCGGCGGTCGCCGGGACCTGGGTGGAGGCGAACGGGCCGCGTAAGGCGATGTTCGTCTCGGCCTGTTTCTGGGCGGCGGGCTTCCTGGTGGGTTCGCTGGGTATCGCCACGAAGCAGTTGTGGTTGCTGTATCTGGGCTACGGGTTGCTCGGCGGCATCGGTCTGGGCATTGGGTACATCTCCCCCGTCTCCACGTTGATCAAGTGGTTTCCGGATCGGCCGGGTCTGGCCACCGGGTTGGCGATCATGGGGTTCGGTGGTGGGGCGATGGTCGCCTCTCCCCTGTCGCGGCAACTGTTGTCGTTGTTCGACGCCGGCTACGATCCGGCCAACGCGGGCTCGACGGCGTCGGGCAGCGCGCTGGTGTGGTTGTTCGTGACGCTCGGCCTGGGCTACTTCGTGATCATGATGTTCGGGGTGGCGAACGTGCGGGTGCCGGCGCAGGGTTGGCGCCCGGCCGGGTTCGACCCGGCGAGTGTGGCGGCGAAACCGCTTGTCACCACGGCGAACGTGTCGGCGGCGAACGCGGTGCGGACCCGCTCGTTCTGGCTGCTGTGGGTGGTGCTGTTCTGCAACGTGACCGCGGGCATCGGCATCCTGGAGCAGGCCAGCCCGATGATCCAGGACTTCTTCCGGGACAACGGCACGTCGGCGGTGTCGGTGGCGGCGGCCGGCGGGTTCGTGGGGCTGCTGTCGCTGTTCAACATGGCCGGCCGGTTCGTGTGGTCGTCGACGTCGGACGTCATCGGTCGCAAGCCGATCTACCTGGTGTACCTGGGGGTCGGCATGGTGCTGTACGCGCTGTTGGCCCTGGTCGGGCAGAGCGCGACGGCGTTGTTCGTGCTGTTGGCGTGCGTGATCCTGTCGTTCTACGGCGGTGGGTTCGCCACGGTGCCGGCGTACCTGCGGGATCTGTTCGGCACGTTCCAGGTCGGTGCGATCCATGGCCGGTTGCTGACCGCCTGGTCGGCGGCGGGGATCGCGGGTCCGCTGATCGTCAACGGTTTCCTCGACGCGCAGGGTGAGCCGGGTTCGTTGACGGCGGCGGCGTACCGGCCGGCGTTGTTCACGATGGTGGGTGTGTTGGCCGTGGGGTTCGTGGCGAACCTGCTGGTGCGGCCGGTGCCGCAGCGCTACCACGAACCGTCGTCGGAGCGTGGCGTGGATGAGGACACCGTGGCGGAGAGGAGTGGCACGCGATGAGCGACGACAGCCGATCCGGGCAGCAGGCCCGGTTGTGGATCTCCTGGTTGGTGGTGGCGGTGCTGCTCGGCTACGGGGTGGTGCAGACGGTCATCACGGCGGCGAAGCTGTTCACGCACTGAGGGTGTGCACGCCCTGAGCGGTGAGCCGGGGTGCCGCGCGCCCCGGCTCACAGGCCGCCGGAGACCCGCAGGACGGTGCCGGTGGTGTACGAGGCGTCGGGGCCGAGCAACCAGGCGATGGCGGCGGCGATCTCGTCGGGTTCACCGGCGCGGCCCAGGGGGATGCGACCGACGGCGGTGTCGGCGCGGTCGGGTACGCCGGAGTCGGCGTGGATGTCGGTGCGCACGATGCCCGGTGCGACGGCGTTGACCCGGATGCCCCTGGGGGCGAGTTCCTTGGCGAGGCCGATGGTGAGGGTGTCGGTGGCGGCCTTCACGGCGGCGTAGTGCACGTACTCCCCCGGGCTGCCGAGGGTGGCGGCGGCCGACGAGACGTTGACGATCGCGCCGCCGTCGGTGAGTCGGCGGGCGGCCTGTTGGGCGCAGAGGACGTAGCCGACGAGGTTGACGTCGACGACGCGGCGCAGGTCGTCGACGCGTAGCTCGGTGAAGGGCCCGATGGGGCTGGTGACGCCGGCGTTGTTGACCAGGCCGGTGAGGGGGCCGAGTTGGGTGGCGGCGTCGAACAGGCCGGCGACCTGGTCGGGGTCGGTGGTGTCGGCGCGTACCGCGATGGCCTGTGCTCCGGCGGTGCGCAGGTCGGTCAGGACGGTCGCGGCGGCGGTGTCGTCGCGGCGGTAGCACAGGGCGATGTGGTGACCGGCCTGGGCGAGGCGGCGGGCGGTGGCCGCGCCGATGCCACGGCCGCCGCCGGTGATGACGGTGACGGGTGCCATGGTGCCTCCCGAGCTTCTGTCGGCTGCGCGTCGGTCGCGCCGACGCTACCGTGACCGGCGCGGCCGGGTTCGTCGGGAGGAGGGTCACCTGCGGCGGGCGGGCGCGGCGCGGGCGGGCCCAGGCCGACGAGGTGGCGGCGTTCCGGGTGTGATCGCTTACGCTCACCGCGCGTTCGATCGGACAACGGAGGTGTGCGGTGGCGGGTGTGGGTGTCGGCGACGTGGTGCGGGATTTCGAGCTGCCGGATGAGACGGGCACGCCGCGGCGGCTGTCGGAGTTCCTGGCGACCGGGCCGGTGGTGTTGTTCTTCTATCCGGCGGCGATGACTCGGGGGTGCACGGCGGAGAGCTGCCACTTCCGGGACCTGGCGGCGGAGTTCACGGCGCTGGGTGCGTCGCGGGTGGGCATCAGTCGGGACCCGGTGGCCAAGCAGGCCGAGTTCTCGAAGTTGCACGGTTTCGACTATCCGCTGCTGTCGGATGTCGACGGCACGGTGGCGCAGCTGTTCGGGGTCAGGCGGCGGGTGCCGTTGGGGCCGTTGAGCATGAAGCGGATGACGTTCGTGATCGGTACGGACCGGCGGATCATCGAGGTGATCCACAGCGAGGTCAGCATGAACGACCATGCGGACCGGGCGCTGCGCGCCTTGGGCGGCTGAGCGGCGGTGAGCCCCGTGCGGCGGGTGTCGCAGCCGGCTGGTATCAAGACAGCAATCAAACAGGTGTACGGAAGAGGGTTGTGATGGATGCCGGCCAGGGTTTGTCCACTAGCGAGGTGCAGAGCATCCGGGAGGCGTTGGCGGCCGGGCGCAAGCCGCGGGTGGTGTTCACCGCGGCGGCGGGGCAGATCGCCGGTCAGGTTGGTCAGGTGGTCGAGCTGACCGACCCGGAGGTGTCTGACGAGTTCGTGGTGGTGCGCTTCGGTCGCGACGAGTTGCCGTTCTCCCCCGCCGACCTGGCGGTGGCGCCCAAGGGTGCGGGTCGTCGGGTGGTGGAGGCGAAGCCGGAGCCGGAGCCGCAGGAGGCGCCCGTGACGCCGCCCGCGCCGGAGTTCGTGTTGGACACGCCGCGGGTGCCCGCGCAGCGACAGGAGGAGCCGAAGGTGGAGCAGACGGAGAAGCCGCCGGCGCGGCGGGCGGTCAAGGCCGTCAAGCCGAAGGGTCCGGCGGGGCTGACGGTGACGTTGGCGTACGCCGACGGTGAGTGGACCGTCGCGGCGCAGCAGGGCAGCAAGGCTCTCGCGAAGCCGTACGTGGTGAAGCCGGCGGAGGCGTTGAAGATGGTGGCGCTGGTGGACGTGCCCGGGGTGCAGGAGGCGGTGGAGCAGATCCTCGGCACCGAGCGGGCCGAGGCGGAGCAGCAGGCGGAGAAGCTGCGCGCCGAGCTGGCCGAGATCGAGGCCCGGCTGGCGGAGCTGCGCGAGGCCCGCTGAGGCGGGTCAGGGCCGGCTGTGGTGCTCCAGTAGCCGAGTGAGCAGTCGGGTCAGTTGGGCACGCTCGGTGGTGGACAGTGGGGCGAGCAGGTCGTGTTGGACGCGGTCGAGGGTGTCGCCCAGCCGGCGGGCCTCGGCGGCGCCGGCTTCGGTGCTGCTGATGATGTTGCGGCGGCGGTCGGCCGGGTCGGGGGCACGCACGACGAGCCCTCGGCCGGCCAGGTCGTTGACGGCCGCGACGACGTCGCTGCGGTCGATGCCGCAGCGGCGGCCGAGGTCGGCCTGGCTGGCCGGCCCGTCCTCGGCGAGGGTGGCGAGCAGCCGGTAGTGGTAGCCGCGCAGGTCGTGCGCGGCGAAGGCCTCGCTGATGAGCCGGCCGGCGTGGGTGGCGGTCTGGTTGAGCAGCCAGGTCGGGGTGGTGCGCAGCCCGGCGGGTGACTGCGGGGCCGCGTGGTCCATGGGGTGCAGCCTACCAGCAATCGTTGGCGCGACCCACAATCGAGTGTTACGTTGGCGCGACCAACGTTGGCTCGACCAACGTTTCGAAGGAGGCGTCATGTCCACCGTCCCCACCCTCAACGGGCAGGTCATCGGCCAAGCCCACTACGCCACCCGCGCCCTGCTCGAACGGGCCACCGCACCCCTGGGCGTCACGTTCACCCAACTGGTCGCCCTCAACGCCCTCGCCCAGGGCCCGGTCGAGGCCGCACACCTCACGCAGCGGGTCACCAGCACCCTCAAGGTCGACGAGCCGACCGTGCACCAGCTGATCGCCCACCTCGTCGACGCCGGCCTGGCAACGGTCGAGCGCCCCTCCTCCCCGGCCGGCGAGGAGCCGTTGGTGGCGCTCACCGACACCGGTCACGCCGCCCAGCGCGGCGTCGTCGCCGCCGTCGCGGACCTCAGTGCCCGGCTGTACGCGGACATCCCCACCGACGAGGCCAGCACGGCAGCCCGGGTGCTCACCCTCGTCACCCACCGCGCGAACGCCGAGCTGGCGGCGATCCCCGTCTGACCGGACGCCGGCAGTCAGGCGGCCGGCACCCAGCGCGTTGGGTGCCGGCCGCCTGGTCACCTACCGCGCCGGGCGCTGCCCGAGCTGCGACACCACGGCCCGTTGCAGCACCGCGGTCGTGCCCAACACCGTCCCGGCCGGCCCGTCGGCGGTGTCCGCCACGAGATAGCTGCGCTCACCGAGGTAGTCGAACGTCTGCTCATCGAAGATCCACTCGTCGCGGCGGCTGCGTTCGGTGTGCGCGACGGCTATCCCCCGCCGTCCGGCCGCGTCGGTGGCTCCGCGCACCATCTCGACCCCGGGGATCTTCGCCGCGGCCCGGTAGAGCGCGGCGCTCGTGCGCGGCGGCACCAGCGACTCGCGCAGGATGTCGCCGATCGCGGTGAACGCCGCACCGTCGCGGCTGGTGCCCGGGCCCCGCTGCGCGCGCTCGGCGTACAGCTTCGCCAGCAGGGCGTCCGGGTCCTCGGGCAGGTCGACCAGCGCGGCGTTCGGTGTCACGTCGGTGAGCGTCTCGCGCTCAGGAATCACGCCGACGATCGGCGCGTCGAAGAACGGCTGCCGCAGCAGGCCCTCACCCCGCTCGTCGCGGGGGATCCAGATCTCCCGCTCGTGCACCTGTCGCAGCCGCGCCGGGCCGTCGCCGAGTTCGGCGAAGGCCCCCCGGCTCCTGATGTAGACGTAGCGGCCCGTGCCCGCCGGTGGCACCGGCTTCGCGGCGGCGGCCGCGGCCATCCGGTTGAGCAGCAGCGTCGCGCCGAGGCGTTCGCCCTGCGCGACCGGGACGACGAGTGGCGCGCTGTCCGGTGCCCACGGCTGGGTGATCATCCCGGTCGTGATCGCGACGGCCAACGCCGCCGACACCGGCACGAGCACCCGTACCCGTCGGGGCCGCCGCGACGGCCGCCGGACCTCGGTCAGCAGATGATGCCGCAGCGCCTGTCGGCGCACCGCCGGCAGAGCCGGCACGGGCGGAGCGGACGGCTCTGTCATCGGTACTCTCCCTGCTCGACGGGGGTCATCGGGGTGCCGGCCAGTTCCTGCTGCGCCAGCGCGCGCAGTCGGACGCGGGCCCGCGACAGCCGGGAGCGCACGGTCCCGACGGGTACGCCCAGCGCCTCGGCCGCCGCCGCGTAGTCCAGTTGCGACCACACACAGAGCAGGAACACCTCCCGGTCCGCGCGGCGCAGCGCCCGCAGCCCGGCCAGGGCGGCAGCCACCTGCTCGGCGTCGTGCATCCGGTCGACCACGGCGTCGGCGAAGTCCGGGACGGTGTCGCGCACCGGCAACCGCCGCAACGCCTCCCGGTGTCGGCGCGCCGCCCGGCGGCGGTTGCGCAGCACGTTTGTCGCGATCCCCAGCAGCCACGGCCGCAGACTGTCCCCGTCCGGGCGCAGGGACTCGCGGATCCGCCACGCCTCCAGGAAGGTCAGCGACACCACGTCCTCGGCGTGCGCCGGATCGCTCCCGCTCCACAGCGCATGTCGATGAACCGCGTCGGCGTGCTCGTCGAAGAGCTCACCCAACGCGTCGGAGTCTCCGGCCCGGATCCGGGCCCGCATCTCGGCTGTCACACCTGTATCTGTCCGCTGCCGCTGGCGAGTTCCCGATCAATCATCGGCCGCCGGTCAGAAGTAGTCGAGCAACTGCGCCGGACCCCCGGCGCCCAGCAGGTCGAGCGCGGCCGGGTCGACACCCGGGCTGTGGTGCAGCAGCCCGGCCTGTGCCACCGAGCGGGCGAGGGCCGCCCCGGTGTAGAGCAGGGCGAAACCGCAGACGTCCAGTCGCAGGTCGACCTCGCCGCCGACCCGGGTCAGCTCGGCGGCGCCGTCGGCGACTGTCAACCGCCAGGTGCCGGTGTTCCAGTCGGCGAGCGCGTCGGTGAGGCCGAAGTCGACCACGCCCCGGGCATGGGCGGGCCACCCCCGTGCGCTCACGGCGCGGGCGACGTCGACCGGTCGGTGCATCCACAGGTCGCGCTCGTGGTCGCGGGCCGACTCCAGCGGCAGGTGCGGGCTGACCGCGTCGCCGTCGAGCGGGCACAGCCGCAGCGTCGGTGCGACGCTGGCCCAACTGCCGAGCACCCCGACGAGCTCCCGGGCGGCCTCGGCGGTGACGGCCAGGGCCTCGTCCACGGTGAGCACCGAGTCGGCGCCGTAGCCGCGGCCGCGCTGCCAGGTGGCGTACCCGACCAGGTGGCCGTCGTCCTCGACCAGGGTGAGACCGTCGCCGGGCAGGCCCCGGTCGGCGGCGAAGAAGTCGAACAGCTCACCCCGACGGGTCAGCATGCCGTTGCGGTGCCGCGCGACTCGCTCGTACAGGCCGGCGACGGCGGGCAGGTCGGCCGTCGTGCCGGCCCGCACCGCCAGATCCGGCGACGGCCGATGCCGGGGCAGCGCGGCGGTGGCCAGATCGACGGTACGCAGTACACCGCCGGCTTCCCACCCACACGCCCGGTACGGGGCGGCGATGGTCGGGTAGAGGGCGCTGACCGCCGCCTGACGCTCGCGGGCCCCGCGCAGCAGAGCGGTGAGCAGGGCACGGCCCATGCCCCGGCCCCGGGCCTCGGGGGCGACCGCCACCCCGGCGACGTCGGCGGCGGGCACCGCCCGGCCCGACCACCACTGGTCGTGGTGCAGGTCGACGGCCTTGCCGACGAGCCGACCGCTGTCGTCGAACGCGCCGTAGCGGGTCATGCCGGCAGGCGTGACGGTGGCGTGCGCGGGGGGCTGCGGGTCGGAGCCGAACGCGAACCGTCCCAACTCCCAGGCGGCGTCGAGGTCGTCGGTGGCGAGTTCACGAACGTGCACAGGCTCGGGCATCGGCACACCCTAGCGGGGGCGGATCGGAGCCGACCGCCGATTCCCCCGCCCCCGCCCCGCCCTCCGCCGCCCTCCGCCGCCCTCTGCCGTCGATCAAGGAGTTGTGGTGGGTGACAAAGGGCCCGAACCGGCCCAGGCCGGGCACCACAATTCCATGATCGACGGGGTCGGCACGGGCGCGATCGTGCGCCGGCCTGATCCGCTCAGTGCTGGGGGATGTTGGCCACGCCGATGCGCTTGCGGAACACCCAGTACGTCCAGGCCTGGTAGCCGAGCACGACCGGAGTGAAGATCACCGCGACCCAGGTCATGATCTTCAGGGTGTACGGGGTGGAGGCGGCGTTGGTGGCCGTGAGCGTGCCGGCCGCGTCCAGGGTGGAGGGCAGCACGTTCGGGAACAGCGCCGCGAACAGGGTCGCCACGGCCAGGCCGATCGCCACGGCGGTGCCGGTGAACGCCCAGCCCTCCCGGCGTACCCGGGCGGCGGCGAGCCCACCGAGCAGGGCGAGGGCCGCGGCGACGGCGAGCACGACGGCGGCGGTGCTGGAGCGGATGCTCAGCGTCCAGGTCAGGAAGGCGACCGTGAGCACGGCGGCGCCGACGCCCAGGCGCACGGCGAGGGCGCCCGCGCGCTCGCGGATGTCGTCGGTGGTCTTCAGGGCGAGGAACACCGCGCCGTGGGTCGCGAACAGCGCGAGCGTGGTCGCGCCGCCCAGCAGGGCGTACGGGTTGAGCAGGTCCAGCAGGCCGCCGACGTACTCGTGGTCGGCGTCCAGCGGCACACCGCGCAGGATGTTGGCGAAGGCGACGCCCCACAGGATCGCCGGCACCACCGAGCCCACCACGATCGCGGTGTCCCAGCGGCGCTTCCAGGACGCCTCGGGGCGCTTGTGCCGGTACTCGAAGGCGACGCCGCGGGCGATCAGGGCCAGCAGGATCAACAGCAGCGGCAGGTAGAAGCCGGAGAACAGGGTGGCGTACCACTCCGGGAACGCGGCGAACATGGCGCCGCCGGCGGTGATCAGCCAGACCTCGTTGCCGTCCCAGACCGGGCCGATGGTGTTGATCAGAACGCGGCGTTCCCGGTCGTCGCGGCCCAGGACGGGCAGCAGCATGCCGACGCCGAAGTCGAAGCCCTCCAGGATGAAGTACCCGGTGAACAGCACGGCGACGAGGAGAAACCAGATGGTGGTCAGGTCCACGATGGGCTCCGGGATCAGTAGGCGAAGGCGAGCGGGCGCTCGGCGTCGTCGGTGTCGTCGGTGGGGGGTTGTTCGGTGACGTCCGGTACGCCGGCCTTGGCGTAGCGCAGCAGCAGCTTGACCTCGATCACGGCGAGGGTGGCGTAGATCAGCGTGAAGGCGGTGAACGAGGTGAGCACCTCGGCCAGCGAGACGCTGCGCGACACTCCGTTGCGGGTGAGCATCTCGCCGAAGACGATCCACGGCTGGCGGCCCATCTCGGTGAAGATCCAGCCGAAGGAGTTGGCCAGCAGCGGCAGCACCGGCATCGCCAGCCCGGCGCGCAGCAGCCACCTGCTGCTGGGGGTGCGGCCCCTGCGCTGGCTCCACAGGACCAGCAGGGCGATGGCGCCGGCGGCCATCCCGAAGGCGATCATGAAGCGGAAGCTCCAGTAGGTGACCGGGATGATCGGGGTGTAGCTGCCCGCCCCGTACTGGGTGGCGTACTGGGCCTGCAGGTCGTTGATGCCGTGCACGGTGCCGTGCGGGTCGCCGGTGCCCAGGTACGACAGCAGGTACGGGATCTTGAGGGCGAACACCTCGCGGCTGCCGTCGAGGCTGCCGATGGTGAGCACGGAGAACGAGGCGGGGCTCTCGGTGGTGTAGAGGCCCTCGGCGGCGGCCATCTTCATCGGCTGCACGTCCGTCATGATCTTGCCTTGGATGTCGCCGGTGAACAGCACGGCGGCGGAGGCGACCAGGACCACCCAGGAGCCGAACTTGGTGGCGAAGCGGTACGCGCCGGTGTCGGCCGAGTCGCGGTTGCGGATCAGGTGCCACAGGCCGACGGAGACGACCAGCGACCCGGCGACCAGGAACGAGCCGGCCAGGGTGTGCGGGAAGGTGATCAGGGCGACCTTGTTGGTCAGCACGGCCGGGAAGTCGGTCAGCTCGGCGCGCCCGCTGTCGGGGTTGATCCGGTAGCCGACCGGGTTCTGCATGAACGAGTTCGCGGCGAGGATGAAGTACGCGGACAGGTTCGTGCCGATCGCGGCGGCCCAGATGCTGGCCAGGTGGGCGCGCTTGGGCAGCCGGTCCCATCCGAAGATCCACAGGCCGATGAAGGTGGATTCGAGGAAGAACGCGACGAGCGCCTCGATGGCCAGGGGCGCGCCGAAGATGTCGCCGACGAAGCGGGAGTAGTCGCTCCAGTTCATGCCGAACTGGAATTCCTGCACGATGCCGGTGACCACGCCCATCGCGAAGTTGATCAGGAACAGCTTGCCGTAGAACTTGGTGAGTTTCAGGTAGCGCTCGTTGCCGGTGCGGTGCCACATCGTCTGCAGGATGGCGACCAGCACGGACAGGCCGATGGTCAGTGGCACGAAGAGAAAGTGGTAGACGGTGGTGACACCGAACTGCCAGCGGGCAACGTCCAACGCGTCCACTCGAAACCCCCACCCATTCGTACTACGAGACGTAGTAAATACTACTGCTCGTCGTAGCGGATTCGGCAGGGCCGGGCGACCCGAACCGACCCGGGACCAATGACCCTGATCACCCCGACCCGCGCTCGCGACCACACCGCCGCGTGCGACGATGGCGCGCTGATGGACACCGCACACTCCCCCTGGCAGCCGCCGCTGATCTGGCGCGCCGCCCTCCTGCTGGTGCGGGGCCTGGTCGGCCTGCTGGCTCGCCTCGAGGTCACCGGCGACGTCCCGGCGCACCTGCGCCGCGGCCCGCTGGTGCTGGCCGCCAACCACATCAGCCCGTTCGACCCCCTCGTCATGGCCGCCGCCTGCCAGACCCGCGGCATCGCCCCCCGGATCATGGCGACCGCCGGGCTGTTCCGCGTGCCGGTGTTCGGTGCCGCCATGCGCCACGCCGGGCACATCCGCGTCGACCGGGGCACCAGCGCCGTGCACCGGGCACTCGACGACGCCGCCAGCGCCGTCGCCCGGGGATCGGTGATCCTCATCTACCCCGAGGGGCGCATCGGCCTGGACCCCGGCATGTGGCCCGAACGCGGCAAGACCGGCGCGGCCCGACTCGCCCTGGCCTGCGGCGCTCCGGTCGTGCCGATCGCCCAGTGGGGCGCCCACGAGGTGCTGCCCTACCGGGCGCCGCGCGGAATGCTGCGCGGCATCGCCCGCGCACTGTGGCGCCGCCCGGTGATCCGGGTGCACTTCGGCGCTCCCGTCGACCTGGGCGAGACGAACACCGACACCCCCGGCGCCGCCCGCCGGGCCACCGACCGGATCATCGACGCGCTCACCGACGCCCTCACCCCGCTGCGCCCCGACGAGCCGGACCGGCCCCGGCACGTCGACCCCGGCCGCCCGACCGACCTCAGCCGGGCGCACCGCCGGTCGAGCTAGCCGACCGCGGCAGGCGCCGATGATCGACTCGGCTTCCGGAAAACCGGGGCATACCCGCGCCCCGGACACCCCGCCTTTCCGGAAGCCGAGTGGATCACGGGCCGCACCGCCCTCCCCCACGCACAGGAGGTATCTCCCGTGGTCGGGGGATCCGTGACGCCCACGAACCGTCGACGATCGACCCGATCGGTTCGGCAAGATACCGCGGCCCGCTTCTTCGGTGCCGGCCACGCAGGCACGCAGGCAGGCAGGCACGCAGGCGAGAAGGTGCCAGCACGTCGCGGAACCGCCCGCGCGCGTTCACCAGGGAGGTCGGTCATGACGGCGGAGACCAACGGCGCGGGAGAGCGGTGGACGACGCTACGACGCTTCGCCGGGTACGGAGCCGCTCTCGCGATGACGCCGTACCTCATCGTCAAGATCGTCTGGACGCTTGACGGTCTCCGTGGCGACGGCCTGCACGACGGCGCCTGGAGCAGGCTGAACTGGACGGCGGTCAACGGACTGACTGTCGCGATGGCCGCAGCCGCCATCCTGCTCGGCCTGGCGCTGGGGCAACGGTGGGGCATGCGGATCCCGGGTTGGCTGATCCTCCTGCCGGCGTGGGTTGGCACCGGGTTCCTCGTACCGATGATCCCGATCCTGCCGGTGCTGGCACTGACCGACAGCGGAGGTGACACCGCGGCCGACGCGGTCGTGCCCGCCTGGGAGATCGCTCTGCTGTCGGTGTCCTTCGCCGGATTCGGCCTCGGGGTGGCCGTCGCCGTTCCCCTCTACGTCTGGCAACGCTGGCCGCAGGCCTTCACCGACCCGACACCCGCGAGGTCGGCCGTGGAAGGCACGACCTGGGCGGTGCAACGCACCGTGGCCAACCTGGCGGCGGCCGTGAGCGTCGCACTCGGGCTACCGCAGATCTACTGGTCGCTGGGCGGCAGCGTCGGACTCGACCAGGCGGCCCTCGACCACCGTGATGCCCAGTGGTACATCTGGACCGGCAACAGCGGACTCTGGGCCCTGATCGCCGCCGGGGGAACGTGGGCTGTCCTGCGCCGGCGCGCCGGCGCGGGCCTCCGGACACCCATGCTGCTGACCTGGGTGGCGTCCGGAGGGCTGTTCGCCTGGGGATCGTGGAAGGCGATCTTCACCTACGCGGTCGCGTCCTCGTTCCCTTCGCCGGAGCCCCCGTTGACACTGGCGGCACAGAACCACCTCGGCGCGCTCGCCGGGGCGATGCTGCTGGTCGTGCTGCTGCTGGTCGCCGCGCACCGGGCGACCGCCGAGAAGCTGGCCTGACCCCGGGCGGCGGCGCGCACGGGCGACAGACGCCGGCCCGTCACCCCCCGGCCACCAACCGGGGGCATACTGCGTCGCGTGTTGACCCGATTCGGCTACCTGGACGCGCCCGCGCCGCTGGCGTTCGCTCACCGTGGCGGTGCCGCCGAGGGAGACGAGAACACCACCGAGGCGTTCGCCCGCGCCATCGGGCTGGGCTACCGGTACGTGGAGACCGACGTGCACGCCACCGCGGACGGCGTGGCGGTGGTCTTCCACGACCCGACGTTGCGACGGGTCACCGGCGAGGCGGGGCGCATCGCCGAGCTGAACTGGGCCGACCTCGCCTCGGTACGCGTCGGCGGCGCCGCCGTCGTACCCCGGCTCGACGAGGTGCTGGGCGCCTGGCCGCAGGTCCGCTTCAACATCGACGTGAAGGCCGACGGCGGCGTCGAGCCGGCGGTCGCGACGGTGACCCGGGCCGGCGCCGGCGACCGGGTGTTGCTCGCGTCGTTCAGCGACGCCCGGCTGACCCGGCTACGCGCGCTCACGCAGGGGCGGGTGGCGACCAGCCTCGGCATGCGCGGGGTCGCCCGGCTGCGGCTCGCGTCGCTGCACGGGCGGCCGCTGCGGCTGCCCCCGTCGGTGGTCGCCGCGCAGGTGCCACCGCGCTACGGGCGGGTGCCGGTGGTGGACCGCCGGTTCCTCGACTACTGCCACCGACTCGGCCTTCAGGTGCACGTCTGGACGATCGACGAACCCGCCCAGATGCACGACTTACTGGATCGTGGCGTGGATGGCATCATGACCGATCACGTCGGCGTGCTGCGCGACGTCTACCGCAGCCGCGGCCACTGGGCCGCCTGATCCGTCGAAGGACCCCCGGATGGCCGAGACCGTGACCCCCACGGTGGACGACACCCCGCCCGCGTCGAGCACCCGCCGCGAGCGTCGGGGCTGGTACATCTACGACTGGGCCAACTCCGCGTTCCAGACCACGGTGATCACCGTGTTCCTCGGCCCGTTCCTGACCACCGTCGCCGAGCTGGCCGCCGGCTGCGAGTTGGGCGCGGACACCTGCGACGGGTCCGTGCACCCGCTGGGCATCACCATCGCCGCCGGGTCCTACTACCCGTACCTGATCTCGCTGTCGGTGTTCCTCACCGTGTTCGTGCTGCCGGTCATCGGGGCGATCGCCGACCGGTCGGCGCACAAGAAGCGGCTGCTCGGCGGGGCCGCGTTCACCGGTGCCGGCGCGACCATCGCGATGGCCTTCGTCACCGGCGACCGCTACCTGCTCGGTGGGGCGTTGTTCCTGGTCGCCAACATCTCCTTCGGCGCGGCGGTCGTGGTCTACCACTCGTTCCTGCCGCAGCTCGGCGGCCCCGACGAACGCGACGGCATCTCCAGCCGCGGCTGGGCGATCGGCTATCTGGGCGGTGGTCTGCTGCTGGCGCTCAACCTCGTCGCGATCACCCTGCTCGACGAGGGGGACAACCCGCAACGCACCCTGGACCTGGCCCGCTGGTCGATCGTGTCCGCCGGGGTGTGGTGGGCGGTGTTCACGCTGGTGCCGCTGCGCTGGATGCGCGAGCACCCCAGCGCGGCGGCCCTGGCCGGTGGCGGCGGCAACGTGGTCACCGACGGGTTCCGGCAGCTCGGTCGGACCATGCGGGAGATCAAGGCGTACCCGTTGACGTTGTTCTTCCTGCTCGCCTTCCTGGTCTACAACGACGGCATCCAGACCGTCATCACCCTGGCCAGTCAGTACGGCACCGAGGAGCTGCGCCTGGAGCAGAGCACCCTGATCATCACGATCCTGTTGGTGCAGTTCCTCGCCTTCGGTGGCGCGCTGAGCCTCGGCGCGTTGGCCAGGCGCATCGGCGCGTGGAAGACCGTGCTGCTCAGCCTGGTGCTCTGGACCGGTGTGATCATCGCCGCGTTCCGGCTGCCCGCCGAGGCGCCGGTGCCGTTCATGATCCTCGGCGCGGGCATCGGCCTGGTCCTCGGCGGTAGCCAGGCGTTGAGCCGGTCGCTGTTCAGCCAGCTCATCCCGGTCGGCAAGGAGGGCGAGTACTACGGCTTCTACGAGATCAGCGACAAGGGCACCAGTTGGCTCGGCCCGCTCGCCTTCGGCCTGGTGTTCCAACTCACCGCCTCCTACCGGGTGGGCCTGGTCTCACTGCTGATCTTCTTCGTGGTCGGTTTCCTGCTCCTGGCCGCCGTGCCGATCCGCCGTGCCATCGTCGCCGCGGGCAACACGCCACCGCGGGTGCTCTGAGCACGCGTCCCGCGCCCGACAGATCAGCCTCGGCCGATCGGCTAGGCTGCCCGACCGTGACAGACGACGCCGCCACCGCTCCGACCTGCCTGGCTCACCCGTTCCCCGGCCAGCCGCACGCACCGGCCGGGTGCGCGGCCGCGCGCGGGCTCGACGGGCGGCCGGTGCACGCCGCGGCGTTGAAGTTCTTCTGGGGGCCGATGGACTGCGGCAAGTCGACGATGGCGTTGCAGATGAACTACAACCACGCCCGGCAGGGCCGCCGTGGGCTGGTCACCACCCGCATCGACAGGTCGCTGGGGCCGCAGGTCACCACCCGCATCGGCCTGGCCCACGAGGCCATCGAGGTCACCGACGACCTGGACCTGCGGGCCCTGGTGCGCGGGCGGTGGGCCGACGGGGTACGCGTCGACTACCTGATCTGCGACGAGGCGTGCTTCTACACCGTCGAGCACGTCGAGCAGATGGCCGAGCTGGTCGACAGCTTCGACGTGGACGTGTTCGCGTTCGGCCTGGCCACCGACTTCCGCTCGCAGCTGTTCCCCGCCGCGCAACGGCTGTTCGAGCTGGCCGACGAGGTGGCCCGCATCCAGGTCGAGGTGCTCTGCTGGTGCGGCCGGGAGGGGTTGCTCAACGCCCGCGTGGTCGACGGGCGGGTGGTCCGCGAGGGCGCCCAGGTCGTCATCGGCGACACCGTGGACACGGCCGAGGTGCGCTACCAGGTGCTGTGCCGCCGGCACTACCGCAGCGGCGACCTCGGTCCCCGCGACTGAGCCACCCGCCGCGCCGACACCCGATCACCCCGACTGAGCCGCCCGCCGCGACGAGACCTGGTCGGCCACGATCACCCCGACCGTGACCAGCAGCGCCGCAGCGGCGGCCACCGCGACCGGGGACCGCAGCGCGACCGCCGCCGGCGACAGGGCGAGCAGCAGCGCCGCCGCCGCGAACCGGGCCACCGCCCCGTCGGCGCGCAGCACCAACTGGTACGCGCCGTGCCCGGTCAGGAACAGCGCCGGACCGCCCAGCATGACCAGCGCGGTCGCCCACTCGACCGGTTCACCGGGAGCGTTGAGCAGCCGCTCGTCGCCGACCGCGGTGACGACGATGCCGGCCACCATGACCGGGTGCAGATAGTTGAACACCAGCCGCGAGAGCCCACCGGCGCGCTGCCCGGCACCGGCCAACGCCGCCGTGACGGCCTGCGCCCGGTCGAAGTACACCCACCACAGGGCCACCGAGCCCGCGAAGGCGAGCAGGAACGCGGCGATCGTCATTCGGTCCAGCCGCTGCGTCAGCGTTCTTCCGGTGATCAGGATCGACTCACCCAGCGCGATGAGGATGAACGCCTGGCAGCGTTCGGCCAGGTGCCCGCCCTCCACCTCCCAGTGCTCCGGGGTGCTGCGCCCCAACCCGGGCACCGGAAACCCGGTCGCCAGCCCGATCGAGTCGACGACGATCACCGCGATCCAGATCACCTCCCGGGCCGGGGTGTCGACAAGCCCGCCGATGACCGCGAGCGTGCCGGTACCGGCGATCCAGACGACGCACTGGCGGAAGCTGTCGCCGAGCCAGGGTTGTCCGCGGATGGCCCACATGGCGAAGACCGTCCGCCCCACCTGCACCGCCGCGTACGCCCCGGCGAAGAGCAGCCCGTGATCGCCGAACGCGCCGGGCAGCGCCGCCGCGAGCAGCAGACTGCCCAGCGTCACCAGCAGCAGGACGGCTCGCACCGGCGCCCGGTCCGGGTGCAGCCAGTTGCCCGCCCACACGGTGTAGATCCAGACCAACCAGACCAGGCCCAGCAGGACGGCGGTCCGGCCGGCGCCCGACCAGCCGAGGTCGTTGCTCAGGTAGTGCGACAACTGGGTGATGGTGAAGACGTAGACCAGGTCGAAGAACAGCTCGGTGGAGGTGGTCCGCTCCACGCCCCGACGCGGGCGCAGCAGATCCGGGTGCAGCGGCTCGGAGCGGGTCACCGCGCACCCCGCTTCACCCGGGACCGGTCGGCCACGATGACGGCGACGGTCACCGCCACCGCCAGCGCGGCACACACCGCGACGGGCAGGCCCAGCCCCACACCGGCCGGCATCAGCGCGAGCAGCACCAGCACCGCCGTGATCCGGCTGGTCGGCAGGTGTCGCCACAGCAGCGCCTGGTACGCGCCGTGCCCGGCCAGGAACAACGCCGGCCCGCCCAGGACGAACAGTGCGGCGACAGTGGTGGCGGGCGCGTCGGGCTCGCGTAGCAGCGACTCGTCGCCGGCGGACACGACGATCACGCCGGCGACGATCACCGGGTGCAGGTAGTTGAACGCGACCCGGCTCAACGCGCCGGTGCGCTCGCCCGCCCCCGCGATGACCTCGGTCGCGGCCGGGGCCGACCGGGCGAAGTACACCCACCACAGCGCCACCGAACCGGCGAACGCCAGCAGGAACGCCCCCGACGTCTCCAGGTCCACGTGCGACGTGAGGGTGCTGCCGGTGACCAGGATCGACTCACCCAACGCGATCAGGACGAACGCCGCGCACCGTTCGGCCAGGTGCCCACCCTCCACCATCCACCGTTCGGGGCGGCTGCGACCCCGCCCCGGCAGCGGGTAACCGATCAGTAGGCCGACGACCTCGATCACGATCACCGCCGCCCACAACGCCTCCCGGGCAACCCCGGCGGCCAGGCCGCCGAGCACCACGAGCACCGATGTCCCGGTGATCCACGGCAGCGACTGTTGGAACCCGGCGACCAACCACGGGGTGCCCCGCACCGCCCACAACGCGAACACGGTGCGGCCCATCTGCACGACAACGTAGATCACCGCGAAGAGCAGGCCGGTCCCGGCGAACGCCTGTGGGATCGCCGCCGACAACGACAGGCTGCCCAGCGCCACGCCGATCAGCAGGACCCGCACCGGCCCCTGATCCGGTTGCAACCAGTTGGTCAGCCAGGTGGTGTAAACCCAGACGAACCAGACCAGGGCCAACAACAGCGCGGTACGCGCGGCGCCCCGCCAATCCGGGTGGGCGATCAGGTAGTGCGACAACTGGGTGATGGTGAAGATGAAGACCAGGTCGAAGAAGAGCTCCGTCGAGGTGGTCGGTTGCACTCCTTCGCGCGGGCGCAACAACTGCGGACGTACCGGGGTGGTGGCCGGTGACTCAGAAGGGGTCACCGCACACCCGCCAGTCCCCGCCCTCGCGGACCACCGGTAGGCGGCGTTCCTCGCTGCGCCCGCCGTCGCGGGTTACCTTCACCGTCACCGTCCCGTGCGGGCGTCCGCTGCGGGTGGCCACCGACACGTCGGTGATCTCGTAGTCGGTGACCATCGGCGGTGTCCGCACCCAACTGGTGAAGCCGATCGCGCTCCACCGGCTGCGGGCGTCGGCGCAGAGCCGCTCGTACGCGCGGTCGCTGTCGCCGAGCGCCACCTCGCTGAGGAAGTCGTCGGCGGTTTCCCGGATCGGGCCGGCGGCCTGCCGGACGGTCTGGAGGTTCCAGGCGGCCAGCCCGGCCACCCCGACGCAGCACAGCGCCACACCGAACCCGGCGAACGCGAGCCCGGTGCGCATCGGGCGGTTGCGCCGGGCCGGTCGGCTCCACGACTGGCCGGCACCCACGACTACCGACCGTAGAGAACGTGATCGTGCTGAAGTGTGACAAGTCGGAAATCAGCGACAGGTGACT
The DNA here is from genome assembly GCF_040648275.1 of Micromonospora sp. NPDC049171. Taxonomy (NCBI): domain Bacteria; kingdom Bacillati; phylum Actinomycetota; class Actinomycetes; order Micromonosporales; family Micromonosporaceae; genus Micromonospora; species Micromonospora sp. NPDC049171. The sequence goes on along the minus strand of NZ_JBEZDJ010000017.1, from coordinate 122,114 downwards.
GCCCTGTTCGGACCGGCCACGGATCGTCTACGGTCGGCGCACACCCCCGAGCAGTGCCAGGAGCCGATCGATGAGCCGCTTCGTGCAGCCGCCACCACCTCCCGTCGACCCGTACGCCGGTGACGGCCTGCTGCGGTCCTGGCTGGAGCGCCACCTGGGCCCGGCCGGGCACGCCACCGCGAAGGGCCGCCTCGCCGACCTGGCCGCCGACGTCGCCGGGCCGCTGCGCGCGGCGCACGCCGACGCGGAGGCGCACCCGCCGACGCTGGTCCGCTACGACCCGTGGGGCGCGCGGATCGACCGGATCGACACCTCCGCCGGCTGGCAGGCGCAGCGCGCCGCCGCCGCCCGACACGCCGTGGTCGCGCTGCCCTACCTGCCGGACGCGCGCGGCACCTGGGGTGCCGCCGCGCGGGTCGTGCAGCACGCCCTGCTGCACCTGTACGGGCCGGAGTCGGCGACGTTCTCCTGCCCGGTGGCGATGGCCGACGGGGCGGCGGCGCTGCTCAGCACGCCCGACGTGGACGCCGGGGTCCGCGACGCGTGGCTGCCCCGGCTGATCTCCACGGACCCGGCCACCGCGATCACCAGTGGGCAGTGGATGACCGAGTCGCAGGGCGGCTCCGACCTGGGCCGTTCCAGCACCATCGGCCGACCCGCGGCGGACGGGTCCTGGCGGCTGACCGGGGAGAAGTGGTTCTGTTCCGCCGCTGACGCGGCGATGGCGGTGGCGCTGGCCCGGCCGGAGGGCGCCGGGCGGGGCAGCCGGGTGCTCGCACCGTTCCTGGTCCCCCGCTACGCGGCCGACTCGCCGTTGAGCATCGGCGAGGCGCCGGGCGCGCCCGCGTCGGGTGTCACCGTGCACCGCCTCAAGGACAAGCTCGGCACCCGTGCGCTGCCCACCGCCGAGATCGGTCTGCACGACGCGTACGCGCTTCCGCTGGGTGATCCGGCGGTGCCCGGCCTGGTGCGGGCGATGACCCTGGTCGTGGTGACCCGGGTGCACAACGCCGCCGCGGCGGCCGGTGGGATGCGCCGCGGGCTGGACTACGCCCGCGCGTACGCCGAGGTGCGGCACGTCGCCGGTGGGCCGCTGGCGTCCTCGCCGCTGCACCGGGCCACCCTGGGCACCCTCGCGGTCGACGCGGCGGGCGCGTTCGCCCTCGCCGGGCACGCGTTCGCGCTGCTCGGGCGGGTCGAGGTGGGCGCCGACCCGGAGGCCACGGCGGAGCTGCGCATCGTGGCGCCGCTGGCGAAGCTGGCCACCGGCCGGCTCGCCGTCAGCTCCGCCAGCGAGTACCTGGAGAGTTTCGGCGGGGCCGGTTACGTGCAGGACACCGGCGTGCCCCGGCTGCTGCGCGACGCGCAGGTCCTGCCGATCTGGGAGGGCACCACGAACGTGCTGGCCCTGGACGTGCTGCGGGCGTTGACCCGGGAGGACGCCGGGGCACCGGTGCTGAGCCGGCTCGCCGCCGCCGTCGACCTGGCCCGACCGCTGTCGCCGGCGCTTGCCGACACCCTGGCCGCCGCCGCCTCGGAGTTGGGCGACACCATCGCCGCGGTCACCGCCGATCCGAGCGCCGCGGCGGTGCAGGCCGGTGCCCGTGGTCTGGCGCTGCGCCTGGCGTACGCGCTGACCACCGCGCTGCTCGTCGAGCACGCCGCGTGGGGTGACGAGCGGGCGGAGTTGGCGGCCCGGCTGTGGGCGCGACGCTGGCTGCGGCACGAGGAGATCGCCGAGGACGCCCACCACCACCTGGAGCTGCTCTGCTGAGCGGCCGAGGCGAGCGCGGGCAGGAGCCATGTCGGTGCTGATCGAGCTGGGTGACGACCGGGGCGCACCCCTGGACGAGCCCGGGCCGCCGCCGCCGGTGTCGCGCCGTTGGCGGGTGGCGCTGCTGCTGGTGGCGTGCGCCCTGCTCGGCGGCGCGACCGGGCCCGCGTACCTGACGCCCCAGGTCGGGCCGGCGGTGCCCGCCGGGGCGACAGTGCTCGGCGCGGGGCCGCTGCTGCTTGTCGTCGACCCCGGCACGAACCCGCCGACGCTGAGCGCCTACGACTCGGCCGCGCCGAACGGCCCGCCCCGGTGGCGGGTCACCGTGCCGTCCGCCGCCGGGTGGTTCGCCGAGGCCGCCGGCGAGCTGCTGCTGCTTGTCGAACGCGACCAGACGCGCGGGGCGAGGATGACCACCGCGCGGTCGATGCGGACCGGCCAGCTCATGTGGGGGCGACGCGAGCGGGTGTACGCGGCCGGAGACGCGCCGGTCGCGGTGCGCGAGGTGCGCAGTGCCTCCGAGCCGGGACGGCGGGTCGAGGGCACGGTGCACGGTGTCGATCCGGCGACCGGCGCGACCCGCTGGTCGGTTCCGGTGCCCTCCACGGCGGTGCTGCGGGCGCTGCCCGGGCGGTTGCTGCTGGTGCAGGACGACGGGCTGGCCCGGCTACTCGACGCCCGCGACGGCACGGAACGGGGGCGGGGACAGCTTCCGCCGGCCGACTACGGCCCGGACAACCCCCAGGTCGTGGGCGAGCACCTGGTGCTGCGCCACCCGAGCGGCAGTGGGCCGGCGCTGACCGGCTACGACCTGCCCGGCCTGGCGCAGCGGTGGCGGTTGCCGGTCGAGCCGGGTGAGCTGACCCTGCGGCCCTGCCAGGGTCTGCTCTGCGGGCAGGACGAGCGGGGCCGCTGGGCGATCGACGCCGGCACCGGGGAACGGCGCTGGACGTGGCCGGCCGGGACGCGCTGGCGCACGGTGGCGGGCGCACGGCCCGACATCGAGCCATTGGTGCTGGTGGGACTGGCGGCGGACGGCCGGCGTGTCCTGGTCGCGACGGTGGGCCGCGACGGTCACCGGGTGACCGCGGTGCTCCCGGCGGGGCTGACCGACTGCCGGCGGGTCGGCGCGGGGCTCATCTGCCGCGACGGCACCGACCGGGTGACGGTCTGGCCGCTCGGCGCCCGCTGACCGACCACCACGGTCAGCGCAGCGGTCCTCGCGCGACGGCGGCGCGCATCGTCTCCGGGTCGCCCGCCGGGACGAACTCCAGCCACCAGGTCGCACCGGCCGCCGCGAGCTCGTCGAGGTACGCCCGTTCGGCGCGTTCGTCGGGTCGTCGCCGCCGGCCGCCGATCGCCACGTCGAACGGCTGGCCGTCGGCGCGGGTGGGTGGCAACGCCTTGACCAACTCGCGGACTTCGTCGGGGGTGAGGTCGGACCACCCGTCGGTGTCGGTGAGCTTGTACGGCACGATGCCGTCGGCGCGGGCCGCGCGGCGGCGCACCGCCCCGGCCTGGAGGCTGCCGCCGACCCAGACCGGCACCCGGGGCGACTGCACCGGCGGGGGTCGCAGTGCCACCCCGTCGGCGCGGTAGTGGGTGCCCTGATGGCTGACCCGCTCGCCGCCGAGCAGCCCGGTCAGCAGGTCGAGACCCTCGTCGAGCATCGCGGCGCGCACGGACGCGTCGGTCTGCTCGCCGAACGCGGTCAGCCCCCGGTCGGCGGGGTCACCGACGCCGACCGCGACGGTGGCGCGGCCGGCGCTGAGATGGTCGAGGGTGAGGACCTCCCGCGCCAGCTTCGCCGGCCGACGCCGGGGTAGCGCGGTGACGGTGGTGCCCAGGCGCACCCGGGCGGTGCGCCCGGCGATCGCGGCGAGCACCAGCCACGGGTCGTAGGTGGACGGCTCGTCGCCGGAGTAGTGGATCAGATAGTCCTCCAGGAACACGCCGTCCCACCCGGCGCGCTCGGCGACCTCCCCCAGCTCGACCAGGGTGGACACCGCGAGGGAGCCGCCGCCGCAGGAGATTTCCAGGCCATGTCTCATCGGTCGACCGTACGAGTGGGGTACGACGGGTGTCGGGGGAGCGCTCCTGTCGGACCCCGGGGACATACTGCCGACGTGACGACTTCTGCCGACCTCGCCATGGTCAACCTCGACAGTTCCGACCCCGCCGGCCACGCCGCGTTCTATCACGAGGCGCTCGGTTGGGAAGTCACCCACAGCAACGCCGAGTACGCGATGATCAGCTCCGGGGCCGTCTCCATCGGCTTCGGTCTGGTCGAGGGCTACCAGCCGCCGGCCTGGCCCGACGGCGACAAGCGCTACCACCTCGATCTCTACGTCGACGACCTCGCGGCGGCGGAGGACAGGTTCGTCGCGGCGGGCGCGTCCAAGCCGGATTTCCAGCCCGGCGGCGACAAGTGGGTGGTGCTGCTCGACCCGATCGGGCAGCCGTTCTGCATCTGCCCCCGCCCCCAGAGCTGAGACGGCTCGGCGCAACCACCGAAGGAGCCAGGATGGCCATCACTCTCGTCAACCCCGATGGGTTGCCGAAACCGGACGTCTACCGTCAGTTGTCGATCGCGACCGGGTCCAAGCTGGTCTTCCTCGCTGGTCAGGTGGCCCGCGACGCCGACGGGCGCAAGGTCGGCGAGGGAGACTTCGCCGCCCAGGTGGAGCAGTGCTATCTCAACATCGGCACCGCCCTGGCCGAGATCGGCGGGTCCTTCGCCGACGTGGCGAAGCTGACCATCTACGTCGTCGACTGGTCTGCCGACAAGATGCCGCTGTTGGGCGAAGGTGTCGCCCGGGCTGCCGCGAAGCTGGGAGTCGACCCGGTCAAGCCCATCACGCTGCTGGGTGTCACTGCTCTGGGCGAGCCCGATCTGCTCGTCGAGGTCGAAGCCACAGCGGTTCTCGACTGACCGCGCAGCCCCACCGTCGGGCGTGCGGCGGTCAGGCCCGGCGACGGGAACGGGCCGCCCACACCGCGTACGCCGGGTCGCGGTCGAGGTTGTGTCGGTCGCGGTCGTAGCGGCGGGTGGTGCGCGGGTCGGCGTGGCCCATCGCGTCCTGCACGTCTTCCAGCGGCACGCCCTCGGAGCGGGCGGTGGTGGCGAAGGCGTGTCGCAGCGAGTGCGGGGACAGCTTCGCCCAGGCCGGGATGCCGGCGGCGCGGGCGAGCCGGCGGACCATCCGGAACACCGAGTGCCGGTCCAGTCGGGCGCCGCTGGCGGTGACCAGCAGTGGGCCGGTCAGCTGTGGCACCGGCACGCCGGTGGCGGCGGCCCGCTGGGCCAGGTAGGCGTCCACCGCGTACCCGGTGCCGGGGGTGAGGGCGCGGCGGCGTTGCTTGCCGCCCTTGCCGACGAAGCGCACGCTGCGGTGTCCGCGTTCGGTGCCGAGGTCGGTCAGGTCCAGCGAGATCAGCTCCCCGACCCGCAGGCCCAGGTCGGCCAGGAGCGCGAGCGCGGCCCGGTTGCGCGCGGCGGTCGGGCCGGTGTCGGCGTCGGCGGCGCCGAGCAGCGCGTCCACCTCCTCCGGGGTGAGCCCGATGGTCGCGGAGTGGTCCCGGTCGACGCGGGGCCGGTCGACTCCGGAGACCGGGTTGGCCGCCACGCCGCCGAGCTTGACGAGGAAGTCGTACCAGCTGGACAGCGCGGAGAGCCGACGGGCCACGGTGGCCGGGGTCAGCGGCCGGCCGCTGCGGGCGCCGATGGTGGACTCCAGCGCCCGGGCGTACTCGTTGACGTGCAGGAACGTGACCCGCAGCGGGTCCAGGTCGCGGCTGGCGCACCAGCGCAGCCAGCCGGTGACGTCGCGGCGGTAGGCGTCGCGGGTGTGCTCGGACAGCCGCCGGTTACGCAGCCACGCCTCGGTGACCTCGATTGGTCCGCTCGGCAGCGCGGGCGGCGCGGACGGGCGGATCAGCGCCGGAGCGTCGGAGATCACCATGTGAAAAAGGCTCTCAGCCTCGGGTGGGATCAGCGCGCAGGCGCGCCGAACCCACCCGTCACCGTGATCAGGCGTTGATCTGCCGGCGCCCGTCGCCGTTGGAGCTGATGGTCACGCGGCGCGGCTTGGCGCGCTCGGCGACCGGGATGCGCAACGTCAGCACCCCGTGCTCGTAGCCAGCTTCCAGCTTGTCGGTGTCCAGGGTGTCGCCCAGGAAGAGCTGCCGGGTGAAGGTGCCCATCGGGCGTTCGGCGGCGACCAGCTCGACGCCGTCACCGGCGGGCCGGCGACGCTCGGCGCGGACGGTGAGCACGTTGCGCTCGACGGTGCAGTCGATGGTGTCCGGGTCGACGCCGGGAAGGTCGAACGCCGCGTAGAAGTGGTCGCCGTCGCGGTAGGCGTCCAGGTGCATCATCGCGGGGCGGGCTGCCGTACCGAAGAACTGCTCGGCGAGTCGGTCGATCTCGCGGAAGGGGTCGGTACGCATCAACATGGTCATGCCTCCTCGGTTCTCCTGGCCGAAGGTGATGAGTTGAGCCGGGGTGACTCAACTTCCTCTTCTTATTTAACGCATCCGCCGACCGGCGTCAACCGCTCACCGCAACCGCTTCTCGAACCAGTGCTCGGCGTAGGGGCCGTGCGAGTACGCCGGGATCTCGGCGTAGCCGTGCCGGGCGTACAGGGCGCGGGCCTCGACCAGATCGGCGCGGGTGTCGAGCCGGATCCGGTCCGCCCCGGCCGCCGCCGCCCGCTCCTCGACGACGGCCAGCAGCGCGGCGCCGCCACCCGTGCCCCGATGGGCGGGTCGGATGAACACCCGGGTCAGCTCGGCTGCGCCGGACTGCCAGCGCAGCCCGGCGCAGCCAGCCACCTCGTCGCCGCGGTGGGCGAGCAGGAGCAGCCCGGTGGGGGCGGTCAGGTCGTCGCTGGGCAGCTCGGCCAGAGCCCGTTCGACCTCGCCGGGCAGGGCCGGGCGACGGTGGTAGCGAACCACCATCTCGGTCATGTACTCGTGCAACAGCAGCACGGCGTCGGGGTGGTCGGGCCGGGCAGCGGTGGTTGCCCAGGCGGACCGGGCGGTCATCGTCACCTGCTGATCATGACCGCCCGGTCAACGGTTTTATCCGGCCGCCTGGGCTCGCGCGCCCGGTGTCGACGACTCGCCGATCCGCAGGCGCGGCCAGTCGGACAGGTCTCGCAGTAGTTGCCGGTCGTGGGTGGCGGTGCCCCGACCACACGGTTTGCGCCCACCCCGTCGCCCCGGAGGGCTGGGGTGGGCGGCGACAATCCAGCGGGCCGGGTGCCGTCAGCGGCGAGGGCGGGGCAGCAGGGCGATCAGGGGGATCGCCACGGCCAGGTGCGTCGCGCCGAGGGTCAGCTTGGCGCCGCCGGTGGCCTCGACGCCGAACAGGGGGAAGAGGGACACCACCGTCACCACCACGGCGAGGGAGATCCAGACCGGCCGGGCGACCCGTGGGGCGAACCGTTCCAGCAGTGCCAACGCCGCCCAGCCGACCAGGGCGGCGCCCAGGGCGACCACGAGGATCGCGCCGGCCCCGATGTCGATGGCGGGTTGGCCCGGGTTCTCGACGGTGTAGTCGACGCCGGCCAGCGCGCCGATCGCCCAGATGGCCAGGGCGGCCACCACGGCGGCGGCGACGCCGAGGGCACGGCGGCGCAGGGTCGAGGTGGTGGGGGTCGTGACGGCGGTAGCGCTCATGACGGCTCCTCGTTCAGGGGAAACGAACGAGTACGACCGTAGCAGATAGTCTTGTTCGGAACTATCTTTCTCGGAACTAACAGCCGGAGCGGGCACCCGGCGCGTACGGGGAGGTATGGGCCAGCGGGCCGCCCACCAACGCCAGCAGGGCCCGCAGGAACGCCTCCCGGTCCTGCTCGGGCAGGGTCGCGAGCAGGTCGTCCTGAATGCGCTGGACCACCTGCCGCGCCCGTTGCAGGACCTGCTCCCCCGCCGGCGTCACCACGACCAGCCGGGCCCGTCGATCCGTCGGCGCCGGACGGCGCTCGGCCAGCCCGGCCCGCTCCAACTGGTCGAGCGTGACGACCATCGTGGTCTTGTCCACGCCACACCGCTCGCCGATCTCCCGCTGGGTCAGCTCACCGGTGTGAGCCTGCGCCAGCACGTAGTGCGCCCGCGGCGAGATGCCCAGCTCGGCCAGCCCCGCGGCGTGCTCGGTCTGCAACGCGTGACTGGCCCAGGAGAGCAGGAACAACAGGTCCGGTGGGCCGTCGGCGGGCGTGCAGGAGGTCATGCGCCGAGGCTAGCAAGATCCGCCGCGACCAGACGGTTTGCGCCGTGGACGATCAGGCCCGCTGGTAGATGCCGTGCTCGCGGGTGAGCAGCCGCTCGTCGATGAGATATCGACGCAGCGTGGCGTGGTCCGACCCGCCCGCCGCGCACCACACCTTGAGCGCCTCGTCGACGGCCCGCTCCGGATAGCGGGTGCCCGGCGCGAACGACCGCTGCGCGATGTGGATGAGCAGGACGCGCCGCCGTTTCGGCTGCGCCGGCAGGCCCACCAGGACGTCCCCGCGCAGGAAGGTCCGCAGCACCGGATCGGCGGTCGGGTCGGTGTCGTCGGCCGGGCGGCTGTCGCGGGCAGCAACCCGCAACGACGCCTCGTCGGCCGCGAGCGCACCGTCCACGTCGGTGACGAGACCCGCGTCGGCGAGCCGGCGGACCCCGGTGAGCACGACCCGCGCCGGCAGGCCGGTCCGCTCGCCGACCTGCGCCGCGCTTGTCGCGCCCAGCACGATCGCCGCGAAGATCCGTCGCCGTCCGTCGTCGGCCAGGGCCCCGGCCAGAGCATGCGCAGTCACGCCGGTCACCCTCGCATCAGCGGTACGCGGACCGCCAGGCGTTTTCCGGCCCGCCCAGGCGTTTCCGGCTGCTCGACAACTGGCTCAGCCGATTGCCGCCTGACCTGGACGACGACCCCCACAACCGCAACCGGCCAACCCTGCCGGCGTCCGCTGGTTCCGGCCGGTCCACGCGAAAGGCCCCCGACCAGCGTCGGGAGCCTCCGTGCGGTGTCCTCGGTCAGCCGGCGTCGCGGGTCATGGCGACGAAGCCACCCCACGCCTGCGGGCTGAAGGTCAGCGTGCCGCCGTCACGATCCTTCGTGTCACGCACGAGGACCACCCCCGGGAGATTGTCGGCGACCTCGACACAGTTGCCGCCGTTGCCGCCGCTCTTCGTGCTCTTACGCCACCGCGCACCGCTCATGTCCATGATGCTGCCGCTTCTCTGAGAAGGTCCAGGGAACGCCCTCGGGGCAGTGCCTCTCCACGAATACGCTCCCACCGCCGTTCCAGATTAACAAGCTCCGATGCCTGGTCGAGGATCTGCGCCTGGGCCGGGCCGTCGACGTGCCCGACCCGCGACCCGTCCGGCATGTCGGCGATGGTGAACGGGCCGTCCAGCCCGGGATAGCTGGGCGCGTCCACCGGGACGATGTGCAGCTGGACGCTGTCGGTCTCGGCGTGCCCGAGCAGGCGGGTGAGTTGCGCCGCCATCAGGGCGCGGTCGTCGCCGACGCGCCGCCGCAGCACCGCCTCGTCCAACACGGCGATCAGCAGCGGCCCACTGTCGCGGGTGAGGATCGTCTGCCGAGCAATCCGCGCCTCGGCGAACTCAACTACCGCGTCCGGTCTCAACACCCCACCCGCCAGGGTGGCCCGCGCGTACGCCTCGGTCTGCAACAGACCGGGCACCCAGGCCAGCTCGAACGACCGCAGCGTCACCGCCTCGCGTTCGATGTCGACCCACCGCCGGAACCACACCGGTTCGCGACGACGGACGACGTCCGGCCAGAGCGCGTCGGTGTCTTTCGCCAACAACTCCGCGACGGTGGAGCGGTGCCGGCTCTGTGGAATGTAGCCGGGGTTCGCCCATCTCGCGACGGTCTTCGGGTGCACACCGATGCGACCGGCGAGGCTCTCGGCGGTGTGCCCCGCCTCGGCGAGCGCAGCGACAAATGCGTGGTTCATGCCGTCCCTCCCTGGGGGCAGATCAGCCGTCCGAAAGAGATTACACAACGCTGTGTGATTGTCCGACAACCCTGGGCAATGTGGTGTGTGGACGGTGCGACCGGCGAGGTTCCGAACCCGACGGAAGCGCCCGACGCGGGGGCCGCCCCGATGGCACGGCGGGCCCCTTCCCACGGAAGCAAGGGGAGAGCAGATGCCAGACGAGCAAGCGGAGGAGCGGCGATGACCGACCCACTGCGAGCCGGCGACGTGGTCCGGTTGACCACCGCCGCGAGCGTGCAGTTCAGCAAGCCGATCGTCGTACGGGTCATCCGGGAACTAGCCGACCGGCACACCTACGACGGCTGGCTCTGGCTGGACGCCTACGAGCTGAGCCCGAAGGGCGAAGCGATCGCACGCCGCGAGCTGTACGTACGGCGCCACGGCGTGCAGGTGCAGTTCCGGGCCCCCCGTCGGGGCAACAACGAGACCCGCCCGCCCGCGCCGGTCCGGCGCACCGGCCCCGTGCGGGCGCTCTGATGCCCGAACGCCGCAAGCACCTCCCACTGCGCCCGTCGTGGCGCTGCCCGGTCTGCGGCATCCTGTGGCCGTGCTCGGCCGCGAAGCTGCGCCTGCTCGGCGAGTACCGCGAGGACCGGCCGGGCCTGTTGGCGCACCTGGCGACAGTGCAGGAGGCAGCCGAAGCCGACCTCACCGCACTCAACCCGGGCGTCGCGCTGCCCGACCTGACCCCGCGTTTCGTCGGCTGGGCCGAGGCCCGCTAGGCAGTCCGTGTGGCGGGCGCACCCGCGCGCGCGAACCTGGCCCTGCCACTACCAGGAAAAGCGGGACCAAGCCTGAATCCGGGGGATGCGGGAAGAGTGGGTCACCAGGCACGACGAGAGGAATGGGACACATGGCACAGCGCGTCGAGACTCCGTTCGGGTTCAGCTCCACCGCCGCCGAGGTGCTCGCCGGGGTGGACCTGACCGGCAGGCGCGCGATCATCACCGGCGGCGCGGGCGGAATCGGTGTGGAGACCGCCCGTGCCCTCGCCGGCGCGGGTGCGGAGGTCGTGTTGGCGGTCCGCCGCACCAGCGTCGCCGAAACGGCCATCGCGGACATCACGGCGACAACGGGAAACACCGCCATCAGCGCCCGGGAACTCGACCTGGCCGACCAGGGATCGGTGCGCAGGTTCGTCGACGGGTGGGACCAGCCCCTGCACATCCTGGTCAACAACGCCGGGATCATGGCGCTGCCGCACCTGCAGCACACCGCCGAGGGCTGGGAGATGCAGTTCGCCACCAACTACCTGGGCCACTTCGCGCTGACCCTCGGGCTGCACGACGCGTTGGCCGCCGCCGGTGGCGCCCGCGTCGTCTCGGTCGCCTCCAGCGGGCACCTGTTCTCCCCCGTCATCTTCGACGACCCGCACTTCCGATTCCGCCCGTACGACCCGTTCCTCGCCTACGGGCAGTCCAAGACCGCGGAGGTGCTGCTCGCCGTCGAGGCGACCCGGCGCTGGTCCGGCGAGGGCATCTACGCCAACGCGCTGAACCCGGGCGCCATCGCGACCGGCCTCCAGAAGCACACCGGCGGGCTGCGAACGCCCAAGGAACAGCACAAGACCCCGGAGCAGGGCGCCGCGACCACCGCCCTGCTGGCGGGCTCGCCGTTGGTCGACGGCGTCGGCGGGCGCTACTTCGAGGACGTCACCGAGGCCCCGGTGGTCGACGAGATGCCTGCGAACTACGCGGGCGTCGCCCGGTACGCGCTCGATCCGGCCAACGCGCAGCGGCTGTGGGACGTGGCCGTCGGGCTCCTCAGCTGAGAACACCCCGGCGGTCTGCTGCGCGACTGGCGCAGACCGGGGCGCACCGGTCATTCGCCGGTACGCCCCGCCCCGAGGGACCGGTGTGTCAGCTCGCGGGCACCACGTTCATCACGTACTGGCCTTCCACGTTTCCGGGCAGCGAGAAGTTGGCCACGATGAAGGTCTCCCACCACTTCGTGCCCTGGCCGGCGACCCGCCCTACGCCGAGCTTCGTGGTGTTCTTCCAGACCAGTGCGGTGAAGTGCCCGATGGGCTTCGCGGGGTCGATGGGTTCGCCCGTGGCGAAGTTGTAGTTGCTGTGCTCGGCGTACCAGTTGTCCACCGCGGCAGTTCCCGAGCCCGCCGTGGGGCCGGTTGAGGCGCCCGCCCACGACGCGTTCTCACCGGTGTCCGGTCGAAGGTCCTCGTGGGTGAGCTTGGTCTTCTCGGCCATGAAGGACGCCCTCGACTTCGCATACTCCACGAGTTCCGGGTCGAGGGTGAGCGGCGACGATCCGTGCCGCGCCCGCAGTTCGTTGACCTTGGTCAGCACCTCTTGCAGGAACTCGTCGTTGGTTCGATCGGAGAATCCAGCTCGCATGATGTGACACCCTTCTTCGGAAGACGAACGGCGGGAGATCTGCCCCCTGGCGGGTGGCTCGCCCTGGACGGCTCGCACCGGGGCTGGCCGGCCATCGGCAGCCTTCCATTCGCCAACGCGAAAAGGCCGTCACTGAAGGTGACAGAACAATGACAGAGAGACAAGTCGGGCTCTCGCCGATGAACCGGTGCGGAGACGCTGCGGCGAATCTGGCCGCAGCGCCCCAGGTGACCGGGGCAGCCGGGCTTGGACGTGGGCGTCAGCGCCACGTTGTGCCAGGCCCGGAACGACATCAGTGGCGGGACAGCGAATTTCCTGTCCTCTGCCACAACGGCAATTTCGCACCCCGCCACGTTGACCTCGAGACTTGCGCCCGCGCCTCGTCGTCGTCACCGTCGAGGCGGCGTGGGGACTAACGTTCGGGAAAGTCACGCTAACCTGCGCAAACGTCTCGGCGGCATGATCTTTCGGGTGGATCTGTCCGAGCAGATCCTGGAGGTGATGAGCTGGCACCCGGATTTCCCGGCGGCGTTCACCTCGGTGACCGGCGGCCGGGCCCGGCTGGCGGACCTCCACGTCTCGGTGGCGGCGCTGCTGACGGCGCACTCACTCAACGTCGGACTGTCCCCAGTGATCGACGACGAGATCCCGGCGCTGACCCGGGGCCGGCTGGCCCACGTCGATCAGCACTACCTGCGCCCGGACACCTACGCGGCGGCCAACGCGGTGCTCATCGACGCCCAGGCCGGCATCGGCCTGGCGCAGGCATGGGGTGGTGGGCTGGTCGCCGCGGTCGACGGGGTCCGGTTCGTGGTGCCGGTGCGCAGCATCGACGCCCGGCCGAACCACGCTCAGGTCAGGAGCGGCGAACCCCGTTTCTACTATGGGCCGATGGCATCGATCAAGCAGTTCCAGGTCACCTTCGATTGCGCGGAACCGGAGCGCCTCGCTCGCTTCTGGTGCGAGGTGTTGGGGTACGTCGTACCTCCGCCACCAGACGGGTTTGCAACGTGGGATGACTTCAAGCGCTCGCTGCCACTTGAGCAACAGGACGCATGGTTTGCCTGCGTTGACCCCTCAGGGGTGGGACCGCGACTGTACTTCCAGCGCGTCCCTGAAGGAAAAAGCGCCAAGAACCGGCTGCATCTTGACGTGCGGGTCGGCACCGGACTCGTGGGTGAAGAGCGCCTCGCCGCACTTGAGGCCGAGTGTGCACGGCTGGTCCCGCTTGGCGCGGTACACGTGCAAACGCTGTATGACGGCAATGATGCGTGCATCCCGATGCAGGACATCGAGGGCAACGAGTTCTGTCTCGACTGAGTGGCCGCGAACGCGACACCCTCGCAAATCGACCGGTGCAGTCGCCATAAAGAGGGGCCGACGCCCCTGGCCCCGAGGCGGCGGCGTCACTCTCCGGTCGGTCCCCCGGCGAGCTCGGCGACCACGTCGAGGTGACCGAGGTGGCGGGCGTACTCCTGGACCAGGTGGAACAGCACCCGCTCCAGCGACGCCGGGGCCGCGCCGTTCCAGCGCTCCCCCGGCGCGCCGACGTCTGCCAGGTCGTGCGCCGTCACCACCGCCGTGGTGTGCGCGCCCTGCGCCCGCAGCGCCGCCACCAGGTCCTCCCGCGTCTCGTCGGGGGCGACGTACCAGCGATCCGCGCGGCGGTCGCCCCACGGCTGCGCGACGTCCCGGCCCTGGAAACCCCACTCGATCCAGCGCCGCTCGACGTGCCGCAGATGCGTGAGCAACTCCAGCGGGGTCCACCCGGACGGCAGCCGGCTGCGCCGCAGCTCCGACTCGGCCAACGCCGACACCCTGGCCACCATGGACTCGCGGAAGTAGTCCAGGTAGCGCAGGAAGACCTCGGTGCGGCTGCCGGCCGGGTCGGTCGGCTCGGGAAAGGGGATCACGACCCGGTCGGCAGGTCGCGGGCACGCTGGCGCACACCCGCCCCGCCGTACGGGTAGTCACCCACCAGCGGGGCGCTGGCCTCGTCGAGCAACCGCATCTGCTCGGCGTCGAGGACCAGGTCCGCGGCGGTCAGGTTGTCGTCGAGCTGCTCGCTGGTGCGCGCGCCGAGGATCACCGAGGTGACCGCCGGTCGGGCCGCCAGCCACGCCAACGCCACCGCCGACCGGGACACGCCACGTTCCTTGGCGACCCGGCCGACCGCGTCGAGCACCCGCCAGGTGCGCTCCTCGGCGTTGCGACCGGCGTACGCCTCCACGCCGCGCTGCGGGTTCTCACCGAGCCGGGTCGCGCCGGTGGGCGTGCTGTCGCGCTGGTACTTGCCGGTCAGCCAGCCACCACCCAACGGCGACCACGGCAGGATGCCGATGCCCTCGTTCTCGCAGACCGGCACCAGCTCGAACTCGATCTCCCGGGCCAGCAGGTTGTACTGCGGTTGCAGGGTCACGATCGGGGTGAGGTTGAGGTGCTGGGTGAGCAGGGCGGCCTTCTGCAACTGCCAACCGGTGAAGTTACTGACCCCCGCGTAGTGGATCTTGCCGGCGCGTACCGCGTCGTCGAAGAACCGCAGCGTCTCCGGCAGTGGGGTGAGCGGGTCCCAGGCGTGCGCCTGGTAGAGGTCGACGGCCTCGACGCCGAGCCGACGCAGGCTGGCGTCCAGGGCGCGGGTGAGGTGCACCCGGGACAGACCGGCGTCGTTCGCCCCCGGGCCCATCGGGAACCGCCCCTTGGTGGCGATCACCAGTCGGTCGCGTAGGTCGGGCCGGGCCCGCAGCCAGCGCCCGACGATGCTCTCGGAGACACCTGTGGAGTAGACGTCGGCGGTGTCCAGGAAGGTGCCCCCGGCCTCGACGAACCGGTCCAGTTGGGCGAAGCTGCCGGCCTCGTCGGTCTCCGCACCGAAAGTCATCGTGCCCAGACACAGGGTCGACACCACCGTGCCGGTGCCGCCCAGAGTGCGATAGCGCATATCGTCCTTTCGGTCCGAGTCCAGAAGCCGATCTTCGCACCCGGCTCGCCCACCTGCACGGGCAGGCCGCCGGAGCCTGCCACGGGCACCCGCGCGGCCGGCCCGCCCGTCATCATGTGCGCATGAGCGAGCCCGCGATCGACACCGACCGGCCGCAGCGTCCAGCCCAGACGGCACCGCCGACGCTGCCACCGGAGCCCGGTGCGCCCACGCGCGGGCCGTGGCTGGTGGCCCTGGCGACGAGTGTGGTCCTGCTGCTGCTCGCCGGCCGCTACGGCTATCACCGCGACGAGTTGTACTTCCTGCTCGCCGGCCGACACCTCGACTGGGGCTACGTCGACCAGGGCCCGCTGGTCCCGGTGCTCGCCCGCCTCCTGGACACGATCGCGCCGGGCAACCTGGTGATCCTGCGCACCCCGTCGGCGTTGCTGGCCGGCGGGGCGGTCCTGCTGGTCGCCGCCATCGCCCGCGAGTGGGGCGCCGGTCGGGGCGCCCAGACCTGCGCGGCGGTGCTGGCCGCACTGTCCGGCATCGTGCTCGCCAGCGGGCACCTGCTCAGCACCACCACCGTCGACCTGCTGGTCTGGCTGGCCGCGGCGTGGTGCGCGGTGCGGTTGTTGCGCTCCGGCGACAGCCGCTGGGCGCTGGGCATCGGGCTGGCGCTCGGCGTGGGCATGCTCAGCAAGGTGCTGCCCGCGCTGCTGGCCGTGGGCCTGATCGCCGGGGTGCTCATCGCCGGGCCCCGTCGGCTGCTGCGCGACAGGTGGGTGCTCGCCGCCGCCGGGGTCGCCGTGCTGCTGGCCGCACCCAACCTGATCTGGCAGGCGGCGCACGGCTTCCCGCAGCTCGGCGTGGCAGCCTCCATCTCCGACGGTGACAGCTCCTACAGTGGCCGCCTCGACGCGTTCACCCTCCAGTTCGTCATCATCAGCCCGTACGCCGTACCGATCTGGATCGCCGGCCTCGTCGCGCTGCTGCGCCGCCCGGCGTGGCGGGCCTACCGGGCGGTGGGCTGGGCCTGGTTGGTCGTGTTCGGCATCGTGTTGATCGCCGGTGGCAAGGGTTACTACGACGCGCCGCTGCTGCTGGTGCTCACCGCCGCCGGTGCGGTGGTGACGGTCGCGTGGGCGTCGCGAGGGTCGGTCCGGCTGCGTCGGGGGCTGCTCGCGCTCGGCGTGGTGCCGTTGCTGCTGCCCAACATCGTGCTGTTGCTGCCGGTGCTGCCGGCCGAGCGGTTGCCCGGGTTCGTGGTCGACGTCAACTACGACGCCGGTGAGACGATCGGCTGGCCGGCGTTCGCCGACTCGGTGGCCGCCGTCCATCGTGGGCTGACGCCCGAGGAGCGCTCCCGGGCGGTCATCCTGACCGACAACTACGGCGAGGCCGGCGCGCTGGCCCGCTACGGTCCGACCCGTGAGCTGCCCCGGGCCTACTCGGGGCACAACAGCATGGCCGACTTCGGTCAGCCGCCAGCCAGCGCGGACGTGGTCATCGCGGTCGGCTGGGAGCGTGCCGACCCGCTGACCGCCTGGTTCGACGAGTGCGCGCTCGCCGGGCGGGTGGACCAGCGGGTCGAGGTGGAGAACGACGAGAACGACGGCCCGATCCACGTGTGCCGAGGGCTGCGGCGTCCGTGGGCGCAGATCTGGGACAGCGAGGTACGCCACACGGGCTGAGCGTGGTCAGCCCGTGCCGCCTGTCAACCAGGCCTGGATGCCGGCCAGTGCCTCGGGGCCGGAGGTCGCGTCGACGTCGCCGGCGAGGTCGGCGATCGTGACGGCGGCGAGTGCCTGGCGCCACGCGTCCTCGGCCGCCCACATGGCGCGGGCGACCGGGCACGGCGTGGTGCAGGCGTCGGCCGGCGTCGCGAACGGGCCGCGCTGGCGGATCTCGGTGCAGACGAAGGTCGGGCCGGGGCCGTCGATGGCCTGGACCACGTCGAGCAGGGTGATGCTCTGCGGTGCGCGGGTCAGCACGTAGCCGCCCGACTTGCCCTGCACGGAGTGGATCAGGCCGGCGCGGGCCAGGGCCTGGAGCTGCTTGGCGAGGTAGCTGCCGGAGACGTCGTGCAGTTCCGCCAGTTTGGCCGCCGAAACGGGTGTGCGGCTGGCCGTCAGCACCACGCAGCAGTGCAGGGCCCACTCGACCCCGCCGGACATCTTCATGTCGTCACCCTAGTCACACCGCTACTCGGACTCACTGTGTCCGAGTATAGTTCTCGGACAAGAGAGGTCCGAGTATCGGCTGAACCTCAGCGGTCGGACCTCACAGTCACGGGAAGGTGCATGGTTATGAAGATCGCCGTACTGGGCGGGACCGGCCTCATCGGGTCACAGGTCGTCAAGATCTTGCAGGCGGCAGGGCACGACGCGGTGCCACTCTCGCTCTCCACCGGGGTGGACCTGCTCACCGGGCAGGGCCTGGCCGACGCCCTCACCGGCGCCGAGGTCGTCGTCAACCTGACGAACTCGCCGACCTTCGACGACGCCTCCCCCGCCTTTTTCCAGACGACCATGGACAACCTCCTGGACGCAGCCGCCCGCGCGGGTGTCGGTCACGCGGTGGTGCTCTCCATCGTCGGCGTCGACCAGGTGCCCGACCTGGCCTACTACCGCGCCAAGGTCCTCCAGGAGGACATCCTCAAGGCCGGTCCCGTCCCGTACTCGATCGTCCGCGCCACCCAGTTCTTCGAGTTCGTCGAGGCGATCCTGTCCTGGACGGCCGACGACACCACCGTCCGGCTGCCCCGTACCCCCGTGCAGCCGATGGCCGCCGCCGACGTGGCGCAGGCCGTCGCCCAGGTCAGCATGGGCGCACCCCTGCGCGGCGTCCGCAACGTCGCCGGGCCCGACGTCTTCACCCTCGACGAGCTGGGGCGGATCACGCTGGCCGCACGCGGTGACAAGCGCACCGTCACCACCGACGACAGCGCCGGCATGTTCGCCGCCGCACCCGGTGCGGCCCTCGTCGCCGCCGACGACGCCGTCATCGCACCCACCGCCTACCGGGAGTGGCTCGCACGCTGACCCCGGCTCCGAACCGAACGGCGGGTGACAGCGCCCCGAGACGATCGTCGACTCGGGGCGCCCACCTCACCACCGGTACCGCCGCCACCGCCACCGCCCTGCCCTCCTTTACCGTCGGCTATTCGATTGCGTTCTTGACGGATGTTGGTTTCTGTTCCGGAATGGAGCTGTCTACAGTGCCGATGTCATGAGCCGGCGGTGGCCGCTCACCGGACGGGCCGAGGAACTGCGGTACATCGCTGCCGCCAGCCGGCGCTCCTCCGGGCCGCGTGGCGTGGTGCTCGCCGGGGCAGCCGGGGTTGGCAAGACACGGCTCGCGCGGGAGGCGCTCGACATCCTCGCCACCCGCGGTGTGAGCCCACGCTGGGTCACCGGCAACGCCTCGGCCCAGAGCCTGCCGCTCGGTGCGTTCGCCAGCGTGCTCGGCGACATCGAGCCAGGCCCGACCCGCCTGGTCAGCGCGACAATCACCGCGCTGCTCACCGGCGCACAGGCGGGCGTGGTGGTCGTGGTCGACGACGCACACCTGCTTGACGAGTTGTCCGCGCTTGTCGTGCACGAGCTGGTGATGAGTGCGGCTGCGCCGGTCGTGTTGACCCTGCGCAGCGGCGAGCCGGCGCCGGACGCCGTCACGAGACTCTGGAAGGACGGGCACCTGGAGCGGCTGGAGGTGCAGCCGCTCTCCGAGGCCGAGACCACCGGGCTGCTGGAGTCCGTGGTCGGCGGGCCGGTGGACAGCCACGCCGTCCGGCGGCTGTGGGCGCTGGCCCGGGGCAACACGTTGTTCCTGCGCCAACTCGTCGACGACGAACTGGCGGCCGGGCACCTGGCGGCGACGAACGGCGTGTGGCGCTGGTCGGGGCGGCCGGCGATGTCGGCGGGCCTGACCGACCTGATCCGGGCTCGGATGGGTGCCCTGCCGGAGGGACTCGTCGACGTCGTCGACGTGCTGGCGCTGAGCGAGCCGCTCGGGGTGCCGGTGCTGGCCGCGCTGACTGGCTCGGGCCAGGTCGAGGAGGCTGAGATCCGTGGGCTCGTCGAGCTGCGCCCGGACGGGCGGCGCTGGCAGGCCCGACTCGCACACCCGCTGTACGGGGAGGTCCGCCGCGCCGGGATCGGCCAACTGCGAGCCCGGCGGATGCGGGGCGAGATCGCCACGGCACTGGCTGGCACCGGCGGGCGCCGGGCCGATGACACGCTGCGCCGGGCCATGTTGACGGTGGAGTCGGACCTGCCGCCGGACCCCCGTCTGCTCACCCTGGCCGCCCGCGACGCGATCCGGCTGCTGGACATCGCCGCCGCCGAGCGGCTTGCCCGGGCCGCGACCGACTCGGGCGGTGGGACCGAGGCGCGGCAGACCCTGGCGCTGGCCCTGTCGTGGCTCAACCGCGGCGCCGACGCCGAGATCGAGTTCGCGGCGCTGGCCGAGCGGGCCGGCAGCGTCGAGGAACAGCTCACGATCGCAGTGCCTCGGGTGGCGAACCTGTTCTGGCCCGGGCGTAGCCCAGGGCGGGCCGAGGCGGTGCTGGCCGGGGTCGCGACCGCGACGAACCGGACCAGTCTGCACGTGGTCGCCGTCGCCCAGGCTGTGATCGACGTCTTCCTCGGCCGACCGGCCGAGCCCGGCGTGACGGCCTCGGTGGCGGCGCTTGCCGTACCCGACCTGCCCGACGTGGGCATCCTGCTCGCCTCGTACGGCGTCACCGTCGGCCTCGGGGTGCTCGGCCGGGCCAACGAGATCGGCCCGATCGCGGCTCGGGCATACGCTGCCGCCCCGCAGTCCGTCGGCACCGCGGTCGGCGCATTCGGGCTGTGCGACATCCACCTGTCCGCGCTGCACCTCGCCGGTTACCTGGGTGAGATGGACGGCCTCGCCCAGCTGCACTACCGGCGGGCGGCCGACATGCCGGGCCACTCCCGACTGCGCGGGGTCGCGCTGCTCGGACACGCCGCGCGCTACCAGGGCCGCCTACGGACGGCAATCCGCAACCTGCGTGAGGCGTGGGCCGGGTTCGCGAACGTCGACACCGAAGGGTACAGCTTCCGCACCCTGCTCAGCCTGACTCACGCCCTCGCCATGGCGGGGGACGCGCCGGCGGCCCGGCAGGCGCTCGGGTGGCTGGAGGAGCAGCGGCATCCCAGCTTCGCGTTCTGCGACCCCGAGGTTCTGCTGGCCCACGCGTGGGTGTCGGCCGCGGAGGGCTCGCTCACCGAAGCGGTCCGGCTGGCCCGGGACAGCGCGGTGCTTGCCGCGACCCGGGGGCATCCCGGCTACGAGGTGCTGGCGCTGCATGCGGCGGTGCGGTTCGGCGACCGGACGGTGGCCGCCCGGCTGGCCGAGCTCGCGACGGTGGTCAACGGCCCACGGGCGCCGGCCGCGGCCGAGCACGCCGCCGCGCTGGCCGCCGACGACGGTGACGCACTGCGCACGGCATCCGTCCGGCTGGAGGAGATGGGTGACCGGCCAGCCGCCGCCGACGCGACGAGCCACGCCGCCGCCGCGTACCGGCGCCGGCACCAGGACGTCACCGCCGATACCGCCGCCGCCCGAGCCCACCGGCTGGCCGAAGAGTCCGAGGGTGCCCGCACGCCGGGCCTGGCCCTCGCCCGCCCGCTGCCGCTCACCGACCGGGAGCGCGAGATCGTCACGCTCGCGGCCGAGGGCCTGTCCAACCGGGCGATCGCCGATCGGCTCGTCGTCTCGGTGCGCACGATCGAGGGACACCTGTACCGGGCAAGCGCCAAGCTCGGCACCAGCAACCGCGCCGAGTTCGGAGACCGGCTGCGGGGCGCCTGAGCGTTACTGCCCGGTGGGCGTCCGGCCGAAAATGCCCTCAAGTTTCGCCTCGGCTACCGCCAGCAGCGGGCCGACCGCCTCTGGCTCCACGCCGAGCCGCCGCGCGATAACGTCGTCGGGCTCGCCTGCGTCGTGCAGCCGCAGCCCGAGCTCATACGCCGCAGGCAGCTGCCGCAGGGCCTCCGCCCGTCGATCCGCAAAGTCCATACCGCCCATGTTCGTCCCGCAGGCCGTCATCCGCACGAGTAGCACTCCACCCGGACGCGCGGCGATTCGAGTACGCCGCTACTCGTGACCCCTGGCGGTGCCCGGCTCGATGCTGACAGCCATGGTGGACGACTGGCATCGCTACTTCGCCGATGTGGTAGTCAGCGGGGACAGCAACGAGATCGACGTCGCGGCCCGCGCCGCGATCGACGCCCGGGCGAGCGGCGCGACCGAGGCGCAGGCGAAGACGGCCGGCCGGGCCGCGGCGAAGAGTTACCGCGAGGGCGGCACCCCGCCGCGGGCCACGCGCACGGAGGCGCGAGCACAGGCGTGGACCGGCGCACCGGCCCAGCCGAACACGAGGACGCGGACGGCGGCCCGCGACGACTGGCCCGCGCTGTTCGCGCCACGGCTGTTCCAGCCGCCGCAGCGATGGGGCTGGCAGGCCGCGGACCTGGTCGAGGCCGTACCGTCGGCGTCGCTGGCGACCCTCGGACCCAAGCCGGTGTGGGTCGACCCGCCGCACCCCGACGCGAGTGCGCTCTACGGGCGGCGGGCCGGGGCGATGCGCAAGGTCGTGGTGCGCTCGACCCTCGCGGTGCTGATGTTCCTCGCGTTCGGCGTCTACCAGGTGACGATCGAGAGCACCGTGTCGGGCTACGGCGGCGGCGACGCGATGAAGGTGTACGGCTACGCGCTGCCCGCGGCCGGTCTCCTGCTCGCGCTGTGGGTGCTGGGCGCACTCGCCCAGGTCCGGCGCACGAACGCGGACCTCGACCGGTTCAAGCAGCCCTACGTGGCTCTGCGTAAGGCCGAGAGACAACGGCACGACCAGGCGCTGCGGGAGTGGACGGACGCCAAGCGGCGCCACGACGACGCGGCCAAGGCGTCCCGGCAGGCGCAGGCACGGCAGCAGAGCGGACCGCAGTGGTACCCGGTGCGCCCGGTGTCGGAACCGGCGAGGGTCGATGTGATCGGCGGCGACCCGGCCCGCTACGGCTGGGCCTGCCTGCTCGTCCTGCTCGGTACGTCGCTGCTGTCCGCCGGGCATCGGTTGGCGGTGCTCGACCTGACCGGGCAGGAGGTGGGCGGCGAGTTGGTCCGGCTGGCGGCCGCGCGCGGGTTGGACACCCGCTGGGCCGTCCTGGACGGTGCGACCGACTTCGACCTGTTCACCGGCCTCACCAACGACGAGATCGCCGACAGTCTGGCCTACGTCCTCACCGACCGCCCGGACGCGGCCGGCCGCTCCGGCGGCGGCGAGCAGTTGCACGAGCGGGTGCTGGCCGTCGAGGTGCTGCGCACGGTGCTCGCAAGCCTGGACCGGCCGGTGACGCTCGCCCGGCTGGCCGCCGGGCTGCGCGTGCTGCGCCGTGGCGCGGAAACCGAGCTGCTGACACCGACGGAGCTCGAGCGACTGGTGGCCAGCATCGGCGACATCGACCAGAACGACTGGACCGGACGGCAGCTACGGCTGTGGGCCGCGCACCTCGACCTGCTGCACGACGTCGCGCCGGGCGGCGCGCGTCCACTGTGGGCTCGGCTTGACGTGTCGGTGCTTGCCACGCCCGGCGGCAAGGACGACCGCAAGGAGCTCATCGACCGGCTGCTGCTCCAGCTGGTACGCCACGCGATCGCGGACAACACCCTGCGCGGCCGTCAGCTCGTGGTGATCGGCGCCGACCGGCTCGGCGGCTCAGCCGTGCGGGCGCTGTCCGAGCAGGCCCGGGTGGCGGGCGTACGGCTCGTGCTCTTCCTCGATCAGCCCCAGGACGACCTGGAGAAGATCGTGGGTACCGGTGGCGCGGTGTGCATCATGAAGATGTACAACCACAAGGACGCGAACATCGCCGCCGAGTTCATCGGCAAGGGCTACAGGTTTGTCGTCAACCAGCTCAGCCACTCCGAGGGCCGGACGTTCAGCGACGGCGGCGGCGACAGTTTCTCCGCGACCACCAACGCCGGCACCAACTCGTCCAAGTCATTCCTGAAGTCCTCAAGCGGGCTCTCCGATTCCCGCGGGCACACCTGGGCCGGCAACCGCTCCTGGTCGACTGCGGAAAACCTCGGCTCCTCGACCACCACCGCCCGGGTGTACGAGTTCATCACCGAGCCACAGGCGATCCTCGGCATGGACACCACCGAGTTCATCCTCGTCGACAGTTCCACCGGCGGCCGGCAGGTCGTCATGGCCAACTGCTACCCGCCGATCTGCTTGTCGGACCGCGTCTCGGGCACGATGGCGCCGCCCCGGGTCACGCCTTGACCGGCCCGACGCCCTGGTCGGGCATCGAGTTCCGTCAGGTCACGGAGGTCCCGGCCGCCGACCGCCGCGAGCAACCGCCACAGGACGGTCAGCGGCCCGTACCACCGGACGACGCGGACGGCGCGGTGCTGGCCGCACTCGGCGGCGCCCACTCGACACTGCTCGCGGCCGGCGGCCCGGCCCCGGCACTGCTGGCGGCGTGGGCCCGTGACGAGACCGGCCAGGTGCGCTTCCTGCTCGGCGGCCGGCCTCGCCTGCCGCTGGTCGTGGAGCCCGCCGAGCCGGGCGGACGGCCCCCGGAACTGCTGTTCCCGCCCGGCGCGCGGGCGTTTCCGCTGCCCGCCGGAGCCGAGTCCGTGTTGCTGAACTTCCCGCACTGGGAGCTGGCCGCCGGGCGGCCGGACGCGCTGTGGGCGCCGGCGTCGTCGAAGTCGGTGCCCGGGCAACGCCGCCGGGGGTCGTTCCAGCAGCACGTGGCGCACCTGCGCGAGCCGTTCGCCTGGGTGGTGGTCGCCGAGCCGTTGCGCCCACCGGAGGTGCAGCCCCACCTGGACCGGTTGGTGAGCGAGATCCTGCCGCTGTCACGGGGCGAGGTCGGCGAGGCGAAGCGGGTCGAGCTGGAACGCAAGCAGGCCCGGCACCGCGAGCTGTCCCGCTCCCAGAACGGCCACGTCTGGCGGATCCGGGTGCTGGTCGGGGCGGGGACCCGGGCCGCGGCGCAGCGTACGGCGGGTGTGCTGTGTGCGGCCGCGGACCTGGCCGACCAGCCGTACACGATGTTCCCGGCCGGCCCGGCCGAGCACCCGGGGGACGGGCGCGCCGCGTTCGTGGCGAGCACGGACCTGTTGGTCGCGTTGACCCGGCCGCCACGCCGCGAGGTGAGCGGGATCCGGGTGACCGAGCCGCACCGGTTCGACGTGACGCCTGAGCGGCCGCCGACGGGCCCGGCCGCGGGTGCACTGCTGCTCGGTCACGTGCTCGACACGGCGTACGCGCGGGTCGGTGGGCTTGAGGTCAGCACGGAGTCGCTGAACCGGCACACATTCGTCTGCGGCGCGACCGGCAGCGGCAAATCCTGGACCGTCCGACACCTGCTCACCGAGGTGACCCGGCTGGGACTGCCGTGGCTGGTGATCGAGCCGGCCAAGGCCGAGTACCGGCGAATGGCGAGCCGGCTGCGCTCCCTGGGCGGCGACCACGATGTCGTGGTGATCCGCCCGGGTGACCCCTCGGTGCCGCCGGCCGGGTTCAACCCACTCGTGCCGGCGGCCGTCCACACCGCCGCGGGTACGCTGCGCCGCTTCCCGTTGCAGACCCACCTGGACCTCATGCGCGCCCTGTTTCTCACAGCGTTCGAACCGCACGAGCCTTTCCCCCAGATCCTCGCCGCTGCGCTGACTCGCTCGTATGAGGATCTCGGCTGGGACCTCGTGGTCGGCACGCCCACCCGCGACGGCGCGCGGCCACGTTATCCCACACTCGCCGACCTACAGCGGGTCGCGACGGAGGTCGTTGCGGGCCTCGGCTACGGCAGGGAAATGGCCGCCGACGTGCACGGCTTCATCACCACCCGGCTGTCGAGCCTGCGCCTGGGCACCACCGGCCGCTTCTTCCAGGGCGGTCATCCGCTGGACTTCGAGCGGCTGTTGCGCAGCCGGGTCGTGTTCGAGATCGAGGACGTCGGCGACGACGCGGACAAGGCATTCCTCATGGGCGCGCTGCTCATCCAGCTCACCGAGCACCTTCGGCTGCTGCGCGGCGACAACACGGGCAACGAGTTGCACCACCTCACAGTCATCGAGGAGGCGCACCGCCTACTGCGCCGGCCCGAGGGCGACAAGGCGGGCGTGGCGGCCAAGGGCGTGGAGATGTTCGCGGCACTGCTCGCCGAGGTCCGCGCGTACGGCGAGGCGCTTGTCGTGGTCGAGCAGATCCCGAGCAAACTCATTCCGGACGTCATCAAGAACACCGCGGTGAAGGTCGTGCACCGCCTGCCGGCCGAGGACGACCGCCGCAGCGTCGGCGCGACGATGAATCTCGACCGGGACCAGACGCGGTCGGTGGTGTCACTCAACAGCGGTGAGAGCGCGGTGTTCACCGACGGCATGGACCGCCCCGTGCTGGTGGCGATCCCCGACGGCCGTGCCGCCGAATCGGCGCGCGGCGCGGTCGCGCCGGTGGACGGTCTGATCGGCCGCCGCGGTGTCACCTGCGGGCGGCACTGTGTGAATCGGGCGTGCACGCTCGGCGAGATGGCCGCCGCGCGCCGCCTGCTCGCGCAGTGGCCGGTGCTCACACTGCTCACCGAGTTGACCGTGTTCGCGCATCTGGCGAACCAGCTCAACCCGACGCTGACCCCGGGTGAGCGCCGCCTCCTCGCCGACCTCGACCCTCGACTGCTCGACTGCGCGCTCGCCCACGCCGTCGACGACGCGGTCGCCGTACGGTCCGGGCAACTCCAGCCGGACACCGCTGCCGATGACCTGGCCCACCACTGCGTCTCGGTGCTGCGCGACTCGGTGGCCCAGGACGGCGCCAACCACTGCCCCGACGACGACTGGGGCTTCATCGGGATGCCCTACCGCTGGGCGCCGGTCAAGCAGGAGCTGGACTGGTCGAAGGCCGGGGAGGACCGCCACCCGGACTCGGCGGTCTGGGAGCACCGCTTCGGGCGCTCGATTCCCGGCGACCACTGCTACCACCAGTTGCAGGCCGTGGCGGCCTGGGTCGCGCAGGACGACCGGGAGCAGAGGACCCGTGACGCGGTGACGTTCGGGACGCTGCGCCCGTCGGCGATCGAGGCGGTCATCGGGGGCATCGTCGCCGACGGTGAGAGCTGGGACGACCGCGCCGCCGCCGCGCTGGGCTGGTTCACCGACGCCAATTGGACGCTCCTGCATCTCGTGCCCCGAGACCGCCAGCCAGAGGAGAAATGATCTATGCCAATCGATACTCCGCGACCGCCGGACGTTCCGCAGCCGCCGCCCGCGCAGCAGCGACCCGACCCGACCGCACAGGCCCGCTGGCGCGACAGCAACGAGGCCACCATGACCCGGCGCCCGGAGAAGACGCCCGACACCCACCAGGGCCGCCCCGACGCCGGCCGCCCCGACGCGGGCCGAGTCGGCCCAACCAGGCTGGAGGCGGCCAGTCCGCGGCAACCCGGGCTGGTCGGCGCCGACCGGCAGGGGGTCCCACCGAACGCCGACCACAGGGCCTGGCGCGATGCCACGCACGTCGTGCACGAGACCAGGGATGTCAACCAGTTCCGTGTCGACGGACGCGTCGACATGCAGCGTTTACAGAACGGGTTCACGCAGGAGGTGAAGCAACTCGCGGCCGAGCGCAAGGCGGCCGGCCACCATGGCGTGGTGCTCCTGGACGTGCGGTTGAAGAACGTCGCGACCGGCAAGGGCAGCGAGGCGCAGAGCATCGAGAAGACCCTCAAGTCAGTCGGCGCGAAGGAGGGAATCCTCGTCCGCGTCTCCGTGGTAACCAACCGTCAACTGACGACGACCGACGGCAAGCTGATCGCGCCAGTGCATCCCCGAGGGCCCGAACCGCCGCGACCGCCCGACACGACTCAGACCGGACCTGTCCCGAAGCCGGAGGTTCGCAAGGGCGACCAGCCGCGGCAGCAGCCAACTCGAACGGCCCCGGTGCACGTCCCACCGCCCCCGGTGCACATCCCACCGCCACCTCACCAGCCACCGTATGACCCCCGCCGCCGTTAGGAAGGTCCATGTCACCGACCGATCGCCCGCAACCGCAGGAGGTACCGCCCAGGATTGATCCGCCGCCCGCGCGCGTGTCGCAGGACTCCTGGCAGCTCAAGCACGAGGCGACGATGACTCCGCGCCCGGGCCGCCCCGCCCACACCGCCCCGACCGCGCCGATCCCGACGGCGCCGATCCCGACGGCGCCGATCCCGACCGACCTGACCAGGGCGGCCCGGGAGATCCGTGGCTGGGTGGCCGCCGAGCGTAAGCCCGCCACCGAGGCCGAGCGGCTCATCCCCGCGAACCCCGCTGACCGCGAGCACAACGCCCGCGTGTCCTACACGGTCAACTGGGCGCTGCAGAAGGCGGGCGCGGCGCCCGGCCGGGACTACCCGCCGGCCCGGTGGGAGGCCCTGGCCGAGAAAGCGCTGTGGACGGTCACCGCCCTGCGGCAGTCGGACGCGAAGATCGGATCCTCCGAGAGCCTCATTCTCAGAGACGCGCAGCGCTACCTGTACGGCACTCTCGGCGACGCCTGGCTGGAACGGCACGTGATCCGGAAGTACCACGTGCCGCCCAAGGTCGGGCCCGTGATACCGGGAAAGGCCATCGACCGCGGCTACGAGTACGTCGTCAAGCCGGCCGACATCGCGTACAACTCGTTGACCGAGGAACTCACCGGCAGCAACCCCGGAGCCGGCCGCGGCAAGCCCGGGTTTCCGCACAGCCGACCCGGCGGCGAGGCATGGTACGACCGCGGCCAGGCCCGCCGGGCCCAGTCGGACCTAGCCAGCGGCCCGGCGCCCGCGCCGTTCGTCCGCACGGTCCCCGAACCGGCCCCCGCACCCGCCGACACGGCGGCGGAGCTGGCCGCGCCGCCCGGACATGTCGACCTCGGTCACGGTGAGTCGGTGAACCTCGAGACCGGTCGCTACACGCCCGGCTTCGGGCCCAAGTACTGACACCGGGATTGCGAATCGGTACACCGGTTAGTGCCGAAAACGATCTCGCGTCGAGGTTTCACGGAAACTGTCGTTTTCCGATAGGCCTAGTTTGACCCGGGGTCCAATCAGGGTGGCCCCAAAGCCAGGGGCATCTGGATACTCAACCTCATCGACCCTAGGGCCAACTGATCAGTGCCGCAGCAGGCCGGTCGTGTGGATCGGCTCCAGGTGACCGGTGGGCGGCGCGCTGCGGTGCAGCTCCAGACCGACGTCGACGACGACGGAACGCTCCATCGTCACGACCTGCGCCAACGGAACCCACCGCGCCAGGTCGGTCGACCCACCCGTCTCGGGCCGAAGCTCACCGCCGACGATCCCGGCCCGGTAGAAAACCGCCACCATGTGTAGGTCGACAACGCCCGAGTCGTCGTAGGACTGCACCTGCCTGGTCCGCGAGTTTACGCCGAGCAACTGCTCGACCCGCGCCTCGTACCCCGTCTCCTCGGCGACCTCGCGCACGACGGCGTCGAACGGATCCTCGGCGTGCTCGACCCCTCCGCCCGGCAGCGTCCAGTGCCGCCGAGCCCCGTCGGGCGACACCCAACGGGCGAGCAGCAGACGATCGTCGCGCAGACACACCGCGTACGCGGCGACCCGAAGCCGTTGTGTGGTCACAGTGACCAGGGTAGGTGTCTACCTGCCGACCGGCCTGCTCGTCGCCGCCCGGGCAGGACTACCCTCGCCGGTATGCCGGATTCTCGCCTGCTGCGCATCGGTACCCGCAACTCCCCGATGGCGCTGGCCCAGGTCGAACGGGTCCGCGCGCTGCTCGCCGACCGGCACCCCGACATCTCCGTCGAGGTGCTGTCGATGTCCACAAGCGGGGACCGCTGGCACGGCGACCTGGCCGCGCTGGGCGGCAAGGGCGCGTTCACCAAGGAGGTGGACGCCGCGCTGCTCGCCGGGCACGTCGACCTGGTCGTGCACTGCGTCAAGGACGTCCCCGGGGACCGGCCGGCACCAGCCGGGACGGTGATGGCCGCCTACCTGGCCCGCGACGACGTCCGGGACTGCCTCGTGCACCCGTCCGGCCTGCCGATCGAGCACCTGCCCGCCGGCACCCGGATCGGCACCTCCGCGGTACGGCGGGTCGCGCAGTTGGCCCTGCACTGGCCGCACCTGACGCCGGTGCCCATCCGCGGCAACGCGAACAGCCGACTGGCCAAACTCGACGCCGGCGACACCTACGACGCGCTGCTGCTCGCGGTCTCCGGGCTGCGACGGATCGGCCAGGCCGCTCGGATCACCCACCCGATCGACGTCGACACGATGGTCCCCGCCGTCGGCTCCGGCACCCTGGTCCTGCAGTGCCGCGACGACGACACCCGCACCCGGGACCTGGCCGCCAGCCTCGGCGACCCACGGGCACAGCGGGAGACCGTGGCCGAACGGACCATGCTGCACATCCTGCAGGGCAACTGCCACTCCCCCATCGCCGCGCTCGCCCGCACCGAACCGGACGGCCGCCTCGGCCTGCGGGCACGGGTGATCAGCCTGGACGGCAAGACGGTGCTCGACGTGCACGAGTGGGCGGCGGACCCGATCACCCTCGGCACCTCGGTCGCCGCGGCCCTGCTCCGGCAGGGCGCCCGTGACCTCCTCGAACTACCCGCCTGACCTAACCTGGCGAGATGCTGTCGCAGCTGACGGGTCTGTCCCGACATTTCACGGAGGAGACGCTGCGCGCGTACCTCATCGATCGTTCGGTGCGACGAGACGACGGCTGCCTGATCGTGCGCGGCTACGGCAGCCAGCGGGGCGTGCACCAGAAGGTCGCCGGGAGGGCGTGGGCGCACATCACGGCCTACGTCGTCTTCGTGGGTGGTTACGACCCCGAGCTGGACGTGCGCCACCTCTGTGGCACGCCGGACTGCATCGAACCCACCCACCTGCGCCAGGTGACCCACGCCGAGACCTGCCGCGACCGCGCCCAGCAGCCGCTCTGCCGCAACGGGCACGAGCGGGAGATCGATCCCACGAGCGGTCGATACCGCAAGGTGTGCCGAGTGTGTAACAGCGAGGCCCAGAAGAGGTGGCGCGCGCGCCAGTCCGCGGAGGTCGCCGCCGCACGGGCTGCCCACGGGCGGTAGGTGGGCGGACCGCGCACCGCGCCATGTCCGAGCTGGTCCATCCCGCCGCGCGATGCCGGCGGGGCGTCGGCGATGCTGTGGGCGTGGAGTACGTGTCCAGAGTGCCGCGACCGCCGCTGGACGGGCTGATCGACGACCTCTACTACCTGGAGGGTGTGCCGCCGTACGCCCGACTGACGCTGCCGCCGCCGTCGGCGTTGCTCATCGTCAACCTCGGGGCGCCGTTCCGCATTCGTGGCGGCACCGACGTCGAGACGGGCGACTACGCCGACGGTTGCGTGGTCACCATGCCCACCCGCGCGTGGGAGTTCGGCTACCCACTCTGGACCCGGTCCGTCGGCGTGCACTTCAAGCCGTGGGGGCTGGCACCGTTCCTGCCGATGCCCGCGGCCGAGCTGTCTGACCGACCGGTGACGGTGGAGCAGGTCTGGGGCCGACCCGCCATCGCCGAGTTGCGGGACCGGCTGGCCACGGCGGCCGGGCCGGACGAGATGCTGACGCTGATCGAGGACGAGTTGATGCGACGGCTGTGCGAGACCCCCGGTCTGGGGCTGGTCCGCCACACGAGCAGCGTCATCGCGGCGACCAGCGGGGCGGTGGCGATCGGCGACGTGCGGGCGGCAGCCGGTGTCAGCAGCACTCACCTGGTGCAGCGGTTCAAGGAGCTCATCGGCGTCACACCGAAACGGTTGGCCCGCACCTACCGCTTCGCCACCACCGTGCTCTCGATCGACCCCACCGGCCCGATCGACTGGGGCGACCTCGCCGGTGGCGCGGGCTACTTCGACCAGGCCCACTTCGGCCACGAGTTTCGGGCGTTCACCGGGCTCACGCCGACCCGCTACGTCGAAGTCCGGCGGCGGTTCCTGCGCGAACATCCCGGCCACGTGCTGGACAACTGGCCGCTGCCGGCCGATTGATTTCTTACAAGAACGCCAGCTCACGACACGCTAACTTGAAGGCTCCCAGAGCAGAGGAGAGCCCCGTGGGCAAGGTGGTCATGTACGGCTCGGTGTCGGTGGACGGCTTCATCGCCGACGAGAATGACCAGCCCGGGCCGCTGTTCGACTGGTTGTCCAGCGGTGACGTCCCGTTGGACGAGAGCGGCGCGTTGACGGTGTCGCAGACGTCCTACGACTACACCCGGCCGTACTGGGACCAGATCGGAGTCACGATCGCCGGCCGCCACGTCTTCGACATGACGGACGGCTGGGACGGGAAGCCGCCGAGCGGGATCGACCACGTGGTCGTCGTGACGCACCGGCCGCAGCCCGAGGGCTGGGATCCCGAGGCGCCGTTTCACTTCGTCGACGGCGTCGAGGCAGCCGTGGCCAAGGCGCGGGAGCTCGCGGGTGACCGCGTCGTCGAGGTCGCCGCTGGCGACGTCGGTGGCCAGGTGCTGGCCGCGGGCCTGGTCGACGAGGTGCGTATGGACGTCGTACCCGTCGTGTTCGGGTCCGGCAAGCGCTACTTCGGGTCGGTCGACGCGCAGCACCTGTTGGAGGATCCGGACGTGGTGATCCAGGGCAACCGGGTGCTTCACCTGCGCTATCCGGTGCGGACGGCCGCCAGCGGCTGATCCAGCGATTGTCGCTCGGGTTGACGACCTGGGATGCTGGTTCGCACGGGCAGCATGATCGCCGCCAGATGGTGGCCTTCAGGAGAGCGGATTCGATGAAGTTTCTTCTCACGTCGTCGGGCATCTGCAACCCGAGCATCTCCAACGCGCTCGTCGACCTGCTGGGCAAGCCGATCGCCGAGGCCACGGCCCTGTTCGTCCCCACCGGTGTCTACCCCTTCCCCGGTGGAGCCGAGCGGGCGTGGAAGGCGATCCACGGCCGGGCTTCGATCCCGCTGTCCCAGCTCGGTTGGAAATCCCTGGGGATTCTGGAGCTCACCGCGCTGCCAACCATTCGACAAGAGAACTGGGTCCCGGCGGTCCGGGAGGCCGATGCCCTCCTGGTCTGGGGCGGCGACGTGCTGTACCTGACCTACTGGCTGCGCCAGTCGGGCCTGGCCGACCTCCTGCCGTCGCTGAGTGACACGGTCTACGTGGGGGTCAGCGCCGGAAGCATCGCGGTCACCCCGTACAACTGCGACGCCGACTTCGACCTCGGATTCGTCCCTGACGGCAGTGACATGGCGCAGGGTGCCGAACGGGCGTTGGGGCTTGTGGATTTCACGCTGTACCCCCACCTCAATCACCCGGACATGGAGGACACGGACCTGTCCACCATCCAGAAGTGGGCGTCCGGAATCCCGGTCCCGACCTACGCCATCGACGACAACACCGCCGTCAAGGTGGTCGATGGCACAGTTGAGGTCGTCTCCGAAGGCGACTGGAAACTGATCAATCCCTGACCGAGACGTCCCTTCAGCCGAGCCAGCCCCTACCGGGTGGGCCCATTCTCGCTCATCTCGATCCTCGTCGGCCGAGGTCAACCTTGGTGAGGACCGGTCGGGTCACGTCCTGGTTGTCGATGACGACGTGCGCGCGTTCGTGCGGCGTACAGGCGGCGAAGTACAGCCGCTGGCCGCCGACGTAGCGGCCGACGCTGGGATGGTCGGGATCCGGGTGCGAGCCGTCGCGTCCGGCCATCCGGGCCACGGTGACCGCGAACGGCGCGTCGAGAAAGACGGAGAAGTCCCAGAACTCCACCAGCTCGTCGCGGTGCAGGAACAGCCCGTCGACGATGAGTACGGTGCCGGGCGCCGCGGTCCGCCATGCAGGATCCAGAACCTCGTCGGTCCGAAGATCGTGGACAGCAGGGCGGTAACGGCGTGAGCCCCCGGGGCCGAACGGCTCCAGCACGTTGTGGATGAGGGCTTCCTGGTCGTAGCTGTCGAGCCAGAAGCCTTCCGGCGAATCCCGGCCCCGGCGATGCCGCACAGCCCGACGGTGATGAAAGTCGTCCGCCGACACGTGCACGACGTCACGGCCCCGGCCGCTCAGCGACGCGGCCCACTCGCCAGCGAACGTCGACTTACCCACCCCGTCGACCCCGTCGACGGCCACCCGTACGCACTGCGGCGCGGGGAACGTCGGAACCATGCCGGCAACATCGTCAAGCAACTGCGCCCGCACGACGCCCACGCCATTCCTCCATCCCTGACCGGA
The DNA here is from genome assembly GCF_040648275.1 of Micromonospora sp. NPDC049171. Taxonomy (NCBI): domain Bacteria; kingdom Bacillati; phylum Actinomycetota; class Actinomycetes; order Micromonosporales; family Micromonosporaceae; genus Micromonospora; species Micromonospora sp. NPDC049171. The sequence continues at coordinate 88,803 of NZ_JBEZDJ010000017.1, read as the reverse complement.
AGCTCAACACGCCCCACGGATCGAGGAAGTCATTCTGGCAGACCACGTCTGTCGGGGCAGGGCAAGCGGCGACCGACCACAATCACACCAGGCTGATCCATTACGCACAAGAACTGTCATTATGATGTAGTGATGTTTCGTCCTATTTGTAACGGGGAATTATCGAATTACTGTTACCGACAATTTGATAATCGGCACGAACGGCGGCTGTGAGTCGGGTGTTGGTAGGACGCGTGTCACCGGGGCCGGCGCCCAACTGGTCACCAAGCTCGACCGGCTCGGCAGGTCTTCTCTGCCGTGGTCAGCGGATGCCACCATGTGGCCATGCCCACGTCGGTCGAGGGAACCATGAGTGGCTACCTCGATGTCGTTGCCACCTGGCTGGCCGGGAAGCCGACGAGCGGCCTCTCCCTCTGGGGACACACCATGTTCTGGTGGGGACGGCTGGGCAAGGTCCTGCAGTTCGCGGCGGCGCTGGTCGCCATTGTCGATCTGTTGAGCCCCAACTGGTTACGGGCTCGCCGTGACTCCGCAGGGAGACGGGCACGCCTTGCTATAACCCGTGGCGGTCGGCGCCGACAACTCCGTCGGATCATGATCCGACGCGCCGAGATCCGCGCGGACTTCTTCATCGTTACGATCCACGCGCAGGGACGGACGCGGGCATCGGTCACATTCAGCGTGGTGCGGGTGCCGCCGGCTCGGGTACCGAGAGGCCTCAACCTGACGCTGGACGCGTACCGAGACCACCATCGCCGGATCATCGACCAGGCCGCGGACGAACACCCGTGTTCCGATCAACACGAATCGCCGTGCTCGACGCAACAGATGTATCTGAGGCGCGCTACAGATCAACTGCTGACCGAGCAGCTTCCGCCATCCCAACGCCATCTGATCGCTGACGCTGACGTGACCGAGGCCGGCGGCAGCTTCGGCTGGATTGTCATCGGGTTTGCTCTTGTGCTGATCGGCGGCGTGGCACAGGCTCCGCTGTTGGCTGTGGTCGGGATCGGCATCATCCCGCTCATGTGGCTCCCCTTCCAGGTACGGCTGTGGGGGATAACGCAGTGGCACCGCCTGCGTGGCCGGCTGGAGCAGGGCCTCAGACAGGAGATGACCGGGTCTGCCGACTCTCAGCCGTTCCGAAGGCTCAGGCTGCTGGCGTTACTACTGTTCATCGTCGGCGTTCACTTTGACCTGCTCGCATCGTGACAGCTGTGCGGGCGACGCGACTGCACCCCGCCCAGCCTGCTGCAAGCGCCCGACGACCCGTCATGGTTTGCGTACCGGTTGAGCTGGGTCAGGTGGTGGCAGGCCGCAGCCAGCGATCGAACCAGGCGCGGGTCCGGCGCAGAACGTCGAGTTGGTGCTGGCGTTCCCGGATCGAGTGGCCCTCTCTCGGGTAGACCACGAACTCGTGCTCGACGTCGAAGTGGCGCAGCGCCCGGTGCAGGTACACGGCCTGGCCGAGGGGAACGTTGGTGTCCTCGGCACCGTGCAGGATGAGCACCGGAGTACGGATGCGGCTGGCGAAGGAGATCGGGCTGACCGCGTCGTGCGGGTGGGGGCCGACGCCGGACCAGCCGGTGCTGCCACCGAGCGCGGCCTCGAACTGGCCGTTCTCCCCGGTCGCGGCGAGCATCCCCCAGTCGACGACGCCGGCGCCGACCAGCGCGGCGCGGAAGCGGTCGCTCTGCGCGATGCCCCACGCGGACAGGAAACCGCCGTGGCTCCAACCGGCGATGCCCAGCCGGTCGGGGTCGGCGATGCCCTCGGCGACGAGCAGGTCGACGCCGGTCAGGATGTCGGTCCACTCCTGCTGTCCAACCCGGCCGGCGACACCTGCGGCGAACTCGTGACCATGGCCTTGGCCGCCGCGCGGGTTGGGCAGGAACACCGCGTAGCCGGCGGCGGCCAGCCACTGCGCGCTGGGAAACCAGAACAACTGGCAACGATCGGCGTACCGCTCGTACGGGCCGCCGTGCGCGATCGTGACCAGCGGGAACGGGCCGTCCGACGCGGTTCTTCCGACCGGCAGGACGAGCAGGCCGTCCAGGTCGAGGCCGTCGGCGGCGCGGTAGGTCAGCGGTTGTTGCGTGCCGAGTACGACACCGTCCAGTTCCGGGCGGGTGTTGGTGATCCTGCGCAGCGGCCCGGTTGGCGCTCCGAGGTGGACGTTCGGGGGTTGGTAGCGGGTGCCGGTGAGAACCGCGATTTCTTCGCCGGTGGGCGTGGTGCTGAGGTTGTCGAGGCGTCCGGGGTGCCGCGACAGGGTCGTGAAGTCGGTGGGATCGAGCCGGGCCAGGGTCGTGTCCAGGCCGTCGGCGAACACCACCAGCGGGGCGGCTCCGGTCTGGCAGAGTTCGGTGGGGCACATCGCAAGACCAGCCGTACGGTTGCGCAGGACGCGGCTGTCCACGGCCAGGTCGAACGCGGCGGTGCCGGCCTGTAGCGCCGGTGGGGTGAGCGCGAGGTAACCGAGGTGCCAACCGTCCTCACTCGGCCACCAGACCAGTGAGCGCGCGTCTGCCGCGACCGGCCCGAGGGCCTGCGCAGTGCCGGTCGTGGGGTCGAACAGGTGCAGTTGGCCGGTACGCGGGCCGTAGTCGTTGTCGGCGCTGGCTGCGGTCAACACGGCGAGTGGGCCGCCGTCGGGACGTTGTCGCAGCTCCACGACGTGCCGGTCGGCGAACACGTTCGGGGTGGTGATCCGGCCGGTGCGCAGGTCGAGTAGCCGCAACCGGGCACACGGTTCGCGCTCGCCGACCACGACGGCGTCGTCACGGTCGCGGGCGCGGCGCACGTCCTGCTCGGTGGGTTCGTCCTCGGCGAGCAGCGCGACCAGGTTGGGGTCGGTCAGCGGCAGGTAATCGATGATGCCGGCGCGCCAACTGGTCAACGTGGTCGTCCTGGCGTCGGCGAGGGTGAGCCCGTGCAGCTGCGGGGTGCCACGGTCGGCGCGGTCGGACAGGAAGAACAGCGTCGCCGAGTCGGCCGACCAGCGTGGCCGGGACTCGGTTGCGGTGTCGGCGGTCGCCCGGCGCGACGCGACGGTGCCATCGGTGTCGACGAGCCACAGTTCGGTGTCGAGGTGGTCATCGGTCCGACTGAGGGGTGCGAGAACGTAGCAGAGCAGGCGCCCGTTCGGGGCGAGCGTCGGGGCCTGCGGGGCACGACCGTCGACCACGAGCTCGGCGGTCAGACCCGTCATGCGTTCAGTCTGTCAGCATCGACAGAACATGCGAGCGCTGCGGTGCCGGTTCGAGGCACGTGCCTCAGCGCTCCGTACGTCGACCTCGGCGGTGTTGGACGATCCGGTGGTCAGGATCCTGGGTGGGCACCCGGCCCGGGCAGCAGATCGATGTCCGTGGCCCGCATCGGCTGTTCGCACTCCGAGCACCGTAGTTCCACGTAGCTGATCTTGCCGCAGGCGTGGTGGCGGTAGAGCACCGGCGGGCCGGCGTCGCCCGCCGTCCACCGGTCACCCCACCGCACCATGACGAGCAGCAGGTCACACAGCTCCGTGCCCTTGTCGGTGAGCAGGTATTCGTGCCGGACCGGCCGGGCAGAATACTCACGTCGGGTCAGGACGCCCTGTTCGACAAGCCAGTTCAGCCGCTCGGCGAGCACCTTGCGGGACATGCCGAGGCCTCGCTGGAGTTGCTCGAAGCGGTGCGTGCCGGCGTAGACGTCCCGCAGGATCAGCGGAGACCACGGCTCACCGATGACGTCGAGGGTGCGGGCGATGGAGCATGCCATGGCGCCGAACTGCGTTCGCTGCATGGGACCACGATACGCAAGGTAGTTCCTTCAAGGAACTGACTCTGTTAGCGTCACCTCAGTCCATCCCCTCAAGGAACGGACTGCCCCTGTCCCCCACGACGAAGGAGGCCCGCATGAACCACCCGCCGATCGTGGCGACCGAGGACTGGCAAGACGCGGTGAACACCTTGCGCGTCCAGGAAAAGGCACTCACCCGCCAGCTCGACGCAGTGGCCGCGGCGCGTCGCCGACTGCCGATGACGCCGGTGGAGCAGGACTACGTGTTCGAGGGCCCGAGCGGGTCAGCCACTTTGAGTGACCTGTTCCAAGGGCGCCGCCAGCTCATCGTGTACACCTTCATGTGGCACGGCGGCGACGCCGTCTGCTCCGGCTGCTCGTTGTTCACCGACAACGTCGGACACCCGGCCCACCTCAACGCCCGCGACGTCACCCTGGCGTTGACGTCCCATGGCCCACTGGACGACCTGCTGGCGCTGCGGCGGCGGATGGGTTGGGACCTGCCCTGGTACTCGTCGCTGAACAACAGCTTCAACGCCGACATGGGAACCGGTGACGGTTTCGCGCTGAACGTCTTCCTCCGCGTCGACGACCGAATCTTCCGCACCTACACCACCACCTCCCGGGGCGTAGAGCGGCTCGGCAGTAACTGGACCTTCCTCGACCTGACACCGTACGGCCGCCAGGAGACCTGGGAGGACTCGCCGGAAGGCTGGCCGCAGACCCAGCCCTACCAGTGGTGGCGGCTGCACGACGAGTACGACACGACAAACGCTCCGTCATGACAGTCGGCACGCCAGTCGCTGAGCCCGCTGGCGGTTCAACCGCGCCTGACGTGCCGGCGGTGCCATCAGCGGACGGGCTCGGAGTGGAGCGAGAGCGTCGCCCCGAGCCCGTCCGCTGGCCTGGGATCAGTGGGCGGGCTCGCCGAACCAGCGGGAGAGGTGCTCGTCCAGATCCCGTTGATCCTCACCGACCCAGGCGACGTGACCATCGGGGCGGAGCAGGACACCCGGGACGTCCAGCTCCGCGGTGGGATCCGCCAGGTGATCGACCCGGTCCGACCAGCCGTCGAGGGTCAGGCGTTCCGTGCGGTCCAGCAGCAGGCCCCGGCCGCCGTGCAGCAGACCGTAGAGGTTGCCCTGTTTGACAGCGATGTCGCGCAGGCGGCGGCCGAGCAGGTCGGAGCCCGTCCCGAAGTCGTACCGGATGCCGATCCCGGTGATCTTCTCGATCAGATGGCGGTTCACCTCGTCGAGGTCCATCAGTTCGGTGAGCAGCCTGCGTACGGCCTGTGGGCCCGGTTCGGGGGACAGCAGTTCCACCTGCGCGCGGGTGTTGTCCAGCACGTCCTCGGCGACCGGATGACGTTCGGCCTGGTAGGTGTCCAGCAGCGTCTCCGGCGCCCAGCCCCGGACCTGTGCGGCCAGCTTCCAGCCGAGGTTGACCGCGTCCTGTACGCCCAGGTTGAGGCCCTGCCCGCCGATGGGTGGATGGATGTGTGCCGCGTCGCCGGCCAGCAGCACCCGCCCGACCCGATACCGTTCGGCCAGCCGGGTGGCATCCCCGAAGCGGGACAGCCAGCGCGGAGAGTGCACGCCGAAATCGGTCCCGGCGATGGCGCGCAACTGTTGTTGGAAGTCCTCGATGGTGGGTGGCTCCGCCCGGTCGCTGATCCCTGCGGCGGGGACCACCACGCTGTAGACGCCGTTGCCGAAGGGCCGGAGCCAGAAGGGGCGACGCGTTTCGCTGATCTCGGCCACCTTCGCGGCGACCTCCTCCGGTGGCGCGCCTACTTCCATCTCGCCCATCAGCGTCTCGGTCCGAGCGGGCTCGCCGGGGAAGCCGACACCGAGCAGTTTGCGTACCGTGCTGCGCGCGCCGTCGCAGCCGACGAGGTAGCGCGACCGCAGCCGCTCCCCGTCTGCCAGTGTGGTGGTCACGCCCTCGTCGTCCTGCTCGACACCGGCGACCGCGCAACCGCGCCGGACCTGCGCACCCAGTGCGATCGCGTGTTCTTCGAGCAGGTTCACGATGACCGGCTGCGGAATACCCAGCAGATAGGCGTACGCGGAATCCAGGCCCTTGGGCTCGGGTTTGGCGATGGCGGCGAAGAAGCCGGCGGCCGGACGCCGTCGTCCGTGCGGGAGGATGCGATCCAACAGACCGCGCATCGCCATCAGCTCAAGGCTGCGAATGTGCAGACCGACGATGCGGACGAACGACGCGGGCTCGGTGTCCTTCTCCAGAACGAGGACCCGTACGTCGTGCAGCCGTAGTTCGGCGGCGAGCATGGCACCGGTGGGCCCGCATCCGACGATGATCACGTCGAAGTCCAGGGATGCGCGGTCGGCGGGGACGTGCAGAGCAGGCATGGTGTCGCCTTTCGAGAGTGCCTTGGTGGCGAGGCGCTCCCGGCGACACCTACGTCAGTCGCTCGGCCATGACGGGAGGGGGAGCACCCACATCGATACAGCGTTCATGGGTCTCACCTCCTCGGGCGGTGTCACGGTCAGCTGCAAGCTACAAGCCGAGCGGCCTGCCCGTCGAGTCATATTCCCAGCGAGCGGTGCAGCCACTCCGTCATGAGCGCGCGTTCGGCGTCGCTGAGCCCCGGGAGCTCGGGCACCACAGTGGCGAAGGTGACCGCCACCGCCCGCACTGTCGTGTCGGGTGTCGCCGGGGTGTTCACCAGGATGCTGCCGAGCACGGCCTCGAACATGGCGTCACTCAGACCACTGTCGCGCTGCTGCGGGGGCGTCGCCAGGAGCGCGAGAATGGTGCCGTTGCCGGCGGCGTGGATCATCATGAGGGCCCGCTGCTCGTCGACCCGCAGCAGGCCGGTCGCGGCCAGTCGTCGCACGCGGATGCGCAGCACCTCGATGCCCGCGGCCGTCGCCGACGACGGACCGCCGCGCCCTCGCGTGCCGATGAGGGCGTACAGCTCAGGATTGGCCAGGCCGAACTCGACGTGCACCCGCCACCCGTGGCGCAGGTCCGCCACCGGGTCAGCCTCGGCGGCTTGGACGGCAGCCGCCTTGGCAGCGACGTAGGTGGCCATGACGTGTTCCGCGACGGCATCGATCAGGCCGTCCTTGTCACCGAAGAGGCGGTAGATGGTGGGTGCCTGCACACCCGCGGCCTCGGCCACGGCGCGCGTCGTCACCGCGTTCGCGCCCTTGTCACGCAGCAGTTGGCTGGCTGCCGTGACGATGCCGAGCCGTACGTCGTCCCGGGTTGCCGTGTCCTGCGCCGGAGTCATGAATCAATGCTAACAGCAACTTGTTATCCTCGGACTATCGCTGCTAACGTTGCGACGCTAACGCCGATAACAAGGAGTGCTCATCATGATCGTCATCACCGGCGCCACCGGTCAGCTCGGCTCCCAGATCGTCGATCGGCTCCTCGATCGGGTTCCCGCCGAGACCGTGGGCGTCAGCGTGCGCGACGTGACCAGGGCCGCGGGTCTCGCTGCGCGCGGCGTACGGGTCCGCGCCGGAGACTTCACCGAACCGGCCACGTTGCAACACGCCTTCGAGGGCGCCGAGAAGGTCCTCGTCGTGTCCGCTGCCATCCGCGGCAGCGGTGCGGTCACCGCGAACCTGGCCGCCATCGACGCCGCCCACGCCGCCGGAGCCAAGCGCATCCTCTACACCAGCCACCAGGCGGCATCCCGGGACTCGCTCTTCCCCGCCCAGCTCACGCACGCCGCGACCGAGGAGCACCTGGCCGGGCTGGGCGTCCCCTTCACCGCGCTGCGCAACGGCTTCTACGCGAGCACTCTCAGCTTCGCCATCGGTACGGCGCTGGAGACCGGTCAGCTCGTGGCACCGGCGGACGGTCCGGTCTCCTGGACCGCACACGCCGACCTGGCCGAGGCGGCGGCCGTCGCCCTCACCGAGGACGGTGCGCTCGACGGGGTCACCGCCCCGCTGACCGCGCCGGAGATGCTCGACCTCGAAGCGGTGGCCGGCGTCCTGAGTGCCATCACGGGCCGCACCATCAGGCGCGTCGTCCCGGACGACGACCAGTGGCGGGCCGAGGCCATCGCGCGGGGCCTCCCGGCGGCGGCAGCCGACTTCACCCTCGGCATGTACCGTGCGGCGCGCCGCGGCGAGTTCGCCGTCACCGACCCGACACTGGAGACTCTCATCGGGCGCCGCCCGACGTCCGTCCGCTCGGTGCTCGACGTCATCGCCGCCCAGGCCTGAGGGGCGCGAGCTCGCCGGGGCTGACTCAGCGGATCGGGGTCGACGGCCCGGCCGCGTCCTCCGTGCGGATGGCCGGCCAGCGACCGCCCGGACGTGTCGTCACCCACCGTGGGCCGGGGCCAGGCCAGCTCGTCAGCCCGCGCCACGTGTGCCCGGGCACCGGGCTGGCGCGGCTGTCGCATGGGCAGGACCACACCCTGGTGGACGGGCGCCGGGGCGCTTGTCAGGTGCGGGCTGGAGAGGAGTCCGACTACCACCGCGTCGCCCTGCGGGTGTGGGCCGTCCCAGGACGACTCCGACCAGGACGAGTGCCAGCCCGCACACCTGCTGGACTGTCAGCACATCTCCGGCTACTGCCGTGCCGAGCAGCACGCCCGTGACAGGGTTGAGCAGTCCGACCAGGCCCACGGTCCCCGCGGGCAGGTGCCGTAGCCCGGTGAACCAGGCGACGAAGGCCAGCGCGGTGGCGACGAGGGTGACGTAGCCGAACGCGAGCAGTGCCGGTGCGGAGAGTGCGGGCGGTGGGCCCTCCACGGCTGCGGCGACAGGCAGCAGGAACAGCCCTCCGGCGGTGAGTTGCCAGGCGGTCGAGGCGAGCACGTCAGTACCGGTGTCGTTCCACCGTTTGGTCAGGATGTGGCCGAATGCCGACACGAGCATGGCCGCGGCCGAGGCGAGGACTCCCGGCGCGCTCACTCCTCCTGTCCCCGTGAGCAGCATGAGGCAGACCCCGCCGAGCCCGATCGCGGCGCCGGCCAGGTGCGCGATGCCTGGCCGCTCGGAGACGAGAGTCCAGGCGATGAGCATCATGGCCAGCGGGGACACCGCCATGACGGTCGAGGCGATGCTCGTCGGGAGGAGCTGTGAGGCGGCGTAGACGAGCACGAAGAACACGCTCACATTGAGCAGCCCGAGCACTGCGGAACGCCACCACCACGCACCGCGCGGTCCCTGTCTGCACATACCCAGCAGAACGAGGCCGGCGGGCAGCGCCCGCAAGGCCGCTCCGTAGAGAGGGCTGTCGGGTGGTAGGAATTCATGGGTGACGTAGTAATTCGTGCCCCAGGCCACCGGTGCGACAGCGGTCAGGGCCACCCACCGCAAATTAGCTTCCACGGAAGACAATATAGCTTCTTAGGAAGCTATATTGGTGTGCATGGACGACCCGCAACCGCCCGACCGCGTGGCCCGCATCCAGGCCGACTGGCGCCGCGAGCGGCCCGACCTCGACATCTCCCCGCAGGGCGTGATCGGCCGGCTGCACCGCCTGGCCGGTTATCTCACCGAAGAACTCTGCCTCGTCTACGGGCGCTACGGACTCAGCGAGGGAGAGTTCGACGTTCTGTGCGCACTGCGGCGCGTCGGCGAGCCCTATGAGCGCGCGCCCGGCGAACTCGCCGCACACACCATGGTCACCACCGGCGCGATGACGAAGCGAATCGACCGACTAGAACGGGCCGGACTAGTCACCCGCCGCCGATCCGACGACGACCAGCGCGGCCGGATCGTGGCCCTCACCCAGCCCGGTCGCGAACTGATCGACCAGGCATTCACCGACCACATGCACAACGAACGCCGCCTGCTGAGCCTGCTGACGACCGCCGAGACCACGGCACTTGAGGGACTGCTCACCACCTGGATCTCACACGTGGAAAATCTGCGTCCGTCCGGCAGCAGGTAACGCGACCGGCGCCGAAAGGCCGAGCGGGTACGCGAGCCGTCACGCCTACAGTCGGTGTGGCGGCTCGCACACGCAGGAGGTGCAGGGACCTGGCGATCGGCCGGTAGCGCACGATCGCGCCCCCGAGCGGGCCGCCAGGCCACCACCCTCCAGCCAAGCCCCGCTGCCTGGTCGTCGTGGCTCAGTTCGCGCCGGCGGGCCGGACCAGTGACGGCGGCAGCTCGGCCGTGGCCAACGTCTGGAAGCACGGACGAAGCAGCTCGATGATCCGGTCGGGTGAGGCGTCCGCGAGTCGGCCGAGTCGCAGCAGGTAACGCTCGATGATCACGCCGTGGACGATTGCGCTGAGCAGGCTGGCGCGTAGTTCGGCGTCCTCGGTGGGAATCGCGGTGATGATCTGGCTGAGCTGGGGCTCGGCGGCGGCTCGGTACCGCTCGGCGGCGTCGGTGTTGGTGAGCATGGAACGCAGGACCGCGAGTGAGGCGACCGGTTCGCCGTCCAGGCGGCTGGCGAGCGAGGCGAGCAGGACGTCGACGATCTCTTCACCACCGCCGCTGGGCAGCTCGTCGGCGGGCAGCTCGGCGGCGCGGGAGAAGAGGTTGTCCTTGGTGCCGTAGTAGTGCATCACCAGGCCGGCGTCGACCCCGGCCGCCCTGGCCACGGCACGGATCGTGGTGCGCTCGAAGCCGAGTTCGGCGAACATCTGCCGGGCCGCCGTCAGGATGCTGTCCTCGGTCTGGCGGCGTTGCTGGGCTCGCGTCAACCGGGGGCTCGGTTCGGTCACCCGGTCATTCTACGGTTGTTGACCGGCCTTCTCGTTCGTTCTACGCTCGTTCAATCAACGCCTGTTCAACCAACGCTGGCCACCTGGGAGGTCGCGATGACATTCTCGTCCCGCACGGTCGTCGAGAAGGTCCTGCAGGCCGGCCGCGAGGTCGACATCGAGACATTCGTGGAATTGATGGCGCCGGACGGATACATCGAATGGCCGTACCGTCCGCCAGGCGTGCCCGGCCGCGTGCGGGGGCGTGCGGAGGTGCGCCGTCACCTCACGCAGACAGCCGGCTCCTTCGTCACGTTCGACGAATACCGCAACGTGATGCTGCACGAAACCACCGACCCCGAGGTCATCATCGTGGAGTACGAGGTGTACGGCAGCGTCGTCGCCACCGGCAGGCCGTTCGAGCAGACGGTGATCGCGGTCATTCGAGTCCGCAACGGGCAGATCATGTCCTATCGCGACTACATCAACCCCCTGCCCCTGGTCGAGGCGATGGCCAACGTCACGGCCCCGCCGACCGGCGGGGTCGTCTAAATCAGACCGAACCGCCGCTGGGCACTCACCGTGGCGTACACGTGGCAACCAGCGTCGTCAGGGGCGGCGTAGGCGCAGGGCGACGAAGCTCGGGCGCTCGGTCAACCGCTCGTAGCGCTCCGGGTTGATGGTGCGTAGCGTCTCGACCGCCCTCGGCTCGACCAGCCGCTCGAGCACGAACCCGGCGTCGAGCACCTCGGTCACCAGGGACTCGAGGGTCATCCGCTGGAAGCGCACAACGATCCCGTCGCCCACCGGGAACTCGACCCAGCTCTCGTCGAAGTACGATCCGCCGAAGTACCGCCAGTCCGAGGTCGGATGTATCGCCGACAGCAGGAACCAGCCGCCCGGCCGCAGCACTCGCCGCACCTCGCCGAGGAACCGGACACGGTCGGTCAGGTGATGCAGTACCAGCGCGCAGACGACCCCGTCGAACGACGCGTCGGCCGCGAACTCCAGCGGGGCGTCCAGGTCGTGCTGCTGCACGTCGGCGCGATCGCCGAGCAGAGCTCGGGCGTGCCGGACCAGCGTCGCGCTGCCGTCCACCGCCACCACCTCGGCTCCCCGGCCGACCAACTCGGCCGCGTAGTGGCCGCCGCCGCATCCGGCGTCCAGGATCCGGAGACCGGCGACGTCGCCGGCGAGTGACAGCATGGCCGGCCGGTCCGTGTAGGCGTTGTGCGGACCGTCGGCGGCGTGTGCCGCGAAGACGTCACCGGCCTGGCCGTGATACGCGTGGGCTGCGGGCATCCGGGAAGCGTGCCCGGGTGCTGGCGCGGGCCGCAACCTGAATCGGCGTCAACGCTGGCCCACGGCGGCGTGTGGCCGGCATCGCCGCCCGGGGCTGACGGGCTCGCTGGGAGATCACCGGCGCCGTCAATCCTGCGGCGGCGGACCGGATGGTCGACGGCCGCTGGCCCGGCAGAGCAAGGCCCACGCCCCGCTCTGCCGGGTCATCCGGACCGTCGACGAGATGAAACGCACCGGCCGCGCACCGATGAGAAATCCGCCGCCACGCCGTCGGTTCTGTTGGCCCTTACGCACCGGTGAAAGGATTAACGACCATGACCGACGCCAGACGGCTGGGCGCCGACGAGGCCACGTTCATCGCTGCGGTCCGCGCGGAGGATTCCGGGCGGTTCGCGCTCCTGACCGAGCGCCACCGGCGTGAGCTGCAGGTGCACTGCTACCGGATGCTCGCGAACTACGAGGACGCTCAGGACATGACGCAGGAGACGTTCCTGCGAGCGTGGCACAAGCGGGAGTCGTTCAAGGGTCACGCGGCCCTGCGGACCTGGCTGTACCGGATCGCGACGAACGCCTGCCTCGACTTCCTGGAGAAGCGCAACGACCGCACACCCGTGCCGTCCGGGCTGCCGGACCCCGACTCCGAAGTGCCGTACCTGCAGCCGTACCCCGACCGGATGCTCCCCGAGGACCCGCAGGAGTCGGTGGTGGCACGGGAGACGATCGAGCTGGCGTTCATCGTCGCCGTCCAGCACCTGCCGCCGCGGCAGCGGGCGGTGTTCATCCTGCGCGACGTCCTCGGCTGGCCGGCGTCGACAGCCGCCGACGCCCTCGAGCTGACCGTCGCATCGGTGACCAGCGCAGTGCAGCGGGCTCGTGTGACGATGCGTGAGCAGCTGCCCGACCGCCGCCTCGATTGGCGCAGTCCCGCCACCCACAAGCTGTCGAATGAGGAGCGCGCCGCGGTGACGTCGTACATCAGGGCCCATGAGCGCAACGACCTCGACGGGCTGACAGCCCTCCTGCGCGACGGCCTGCGCTTCGCGATGCTGCCCGACCCGGGCACCGTGACCACCACCGCCAAGGCGGCGGTGGACGGCTGGGTCTCCGGTGGGCTCTTCCAGCGCGGCCACGACGACTGGCGCGGTATCCCCACGACGGTCAACCGCATGCCTGCCGCCGCGCTGTACCTCCGCGCCCCCGACGCCCCGGAGTACCGGCTGTTCGCCATCGCGGTCCTGCACGTCGTCGACGGGAAGATCGCCGAGCTCACCGGATTCGACGCCGCCGACAAACCATGGCTGGACCTGCCACCGACACGGTGATCACACCTGTCGTCGACCAGGGCCTGGCCCGTGCTCATCGCCTCGTCTCGTATCGGGTCAACACCACGCCACCGGGAAACGTCCGGCTCTCCACCAGGTTCAGGTTCACCCAGTTGTCCAGGGCGGTGAAGAACGGCGTGCCGCCGCCCAGCAGGACCGGTGCGGTGAGCAGCACGTACTCATCGATCAGCCCGGCCCGCATGGCCGCTGCGGCAAGTGTGGCGCCGCAGATGTCCATGGGGCCGCCGTCTTCGGCCTTGAGCCGGGTGATCTCGGTGACCGCGTCGCCGATGACCAGGCGGGTGTTCCAGTCGACGGTGCGGGCCGTCGAGGAGAACACCACCTTCGGCATGTCCCGCCAGCGGCGGGCGAACTCGATCTGTGCCGGTGTGACGCCGGGCTGCTGGTCGGCCGTGGGCCAGTGAGAGCTCATCGCCTCCCACAGTTTGCGCCCGTACAGCGCCAGGCTGGTCGCCCCCACCCGGTCGGACCACCACTGAAACAGCTCGTCACTCGGTACGCTCCAGCCGAGGTCGTCGCCCGGCGCGGCGATGTAGCCGTCCAGGCTCACGTTCATACCGAAGATCAGTTTCCGCATCGTGTTCGCCTCTCGTCAGTCGATCTCACACGTACAGACGGGCCCGGCGCGCAAACCTCATCGGTGCGCGACCTGCGCCCGCAACGGCCGAAGCGCTGGCCGGCGTCACCACCGCTCGGTCCGGCCGACGCCGGCCCGCACGCCGGCCGGAGTCCCGACGACCCGTGGTCACCAGCAGACAGGAAAAATCCAGCCGTGTACGCCGAGGTGGTTCTGGTCCGGCACGCGGTGTCCGTCCAGCCGACCGCGGACGGCCCGCACGAGCGCACCCGGCCGCTCACCCCGACCGGCCTTGGGCAGGCACGTGACCTGGTCGACGCGCTCGTCGAGCCGTGCCCGGCCGCGGTGTGGTCCAGCCCGTACCTGCGGGCCGTCCAGACCGTCCAACCCACCGCTCACGCGCTCGGTCAAGCTGTGCACACCTGGGCGGAGCTGCGGGAGTGGGACGACGGGCTCCCGTTCACCACCGACTGGGAGCCCCACTACGAACGAAGTTGGGCCGAGCCGTCGTTCGCGCGACCCGGGGGCGAGAGCCTGGACCAGGTGACGATCCGTGCCGTCGCGGCGGTGCGGGCGCTGGCCGCGACGTACCCCGGCCGGTGTGTCGTCGCGGCCAGTCACAGCACCCTGATCGCCCGCGCGTTGGGTGGTCTCGGCGTTGCCGTGGACTGGTTTTTCGAGCGGCGCATGCCGATGCCCGCGGTCTATCGCCTCCGCTTCACCGACCGGAGCGCCAGGCCGACGATCCGCGGCCCGTACCTCGATGAGTCGGCGTAGCGCGGCTTCGTCCCCGCTGACAACCGCCGCGGCGGCTTGACCCTCGACCGGGTCGAGGCCCGACCATCGGCGACATGGACGACCAACCGACTCCCGACCCGACAATGACCCGTATCGGCGAGGCGGTGCAGCTCGGCCGATCAGGGCAGCACGGCCCCGCCCGCGACGCCCTCACCGCGTTGTGGGACGAGATCGGTCCCACCGGCGACGCCTTCCACCGCTGCACCCTCGCCCACTACCTCGCCGATCTCCAGGACACCACCGAGGCGGAGCTGAGCTGGGACGAGCGTGCCCTGGCCGCCGTGTCCGACCTGACCGACGAACGCGCCCAGCGCTACCTGTCCTCGCTCCAGGTCCAGGCGTTCCTGCCGTCGCTGCACCTGAACCTGGCCGACTGCCACCGCCGGCTGGGCAACCCCGCCCAGGCCCGGGAACACCTCGCTCGGGCCAGCGAACACCTGGTACACCTGCCGAACGACCCGTACGGCGCGGCCATCCACGCCGCCATCCGCGACTTCGCCGCGGACGACCCGACCGACGCTCGCGGGTAACGGTCGGCGAGGCGGCGCTATGCCGAACCCGACGAGCCCTCGGGGTGGCGAGAACGGGCGGCCGACTGGTGCAGGCCCGGGTGGACGCCGGCCGGGTTCCCGGTGTGCGCGGCGAGCCGTTGCAGGACAGCGACAAGCTGGGCGCGTTCGCCGGCGTCGAGCGCGGTGAGGATCTCGTCCTCATGCTGGTCGGCGACCTCGCGCGCGCGGGGTAGCAGCTGGCGCGCGGCTTCGGTCAGGTGGATGGCGTGGGCGCGACGGTCGCCGGGATGCCGCCGACGTTCGACCAGATCGCGCTGCTCGAGGTCGTCGAGCAGGCCCACCATGACCTTGCGGTGGATGCCCAGCGCGTCAGCGAGCTGTTGCTGGGTGTTGCCTTCACTTCGCTCCAGGTGCATGAGCAGCCCGAAGTGGTTCGGCGCGATGCCCAGCGGCGTCAGCCGCGCGGCGAACGTCTGCGCGATGTGGAACCCGAGCTGTGACAGCAAGAAGTTGGCCCGGCCGACCAGTGGCCGGTCCGTGCCAGGTGCGGACTCGTCGAACACCTCGATATTGTACGTCCTCGTTATTGTCCGATACGGTAACAGTTACCGGCGATCCACACCTGGAGGATGATGATGAGAATGACCGTCTTCGGTGCGACCGGGGGTATCGGCAGCCACGTCGTGCGTCAGGCACTCGACCGCGGCTGCACCGTGACCGCGGTCGTCCGCGACCCGGTCCGCCTCGACGTGCGACACCCGGCACTGGAGGTCACGACGGTGTCGACGCTCGACGACGCCGACGCACTGGGCCCCGTGGTGCGCGGCAGCGACGTCGTCCTGTCCGGGGTGGGCCCGCGCGGACGCCACGACGGGCCGGTCGCCTCCACCGCCACGCGCGCCATTCTGAGCGCGATGCACGCCGAAGGTGTCCGCCGACTCGTCGTGGTCAGCGCCGCTCCGGTCGGCCCGACACCGGACGAGGACAGTTTCCTCAACCGCCGCGTTGTCCTGCCAGTCATCAGTGCCCTGCTCAAAGACCTGTACGCGGACCTGCGTGCCATGGAGCACGCGATGGCGAACAGCCAGGCGCAATGGACGGTGCTACGGCCGCCGAAGCTGGTGAACAAGACGATGACCGGCCGGTACCGCACCACCATCGGCGGCAACGTCGTTCGCGGCTACACGATCTCGCGGGCCGACGTGGCCCACGCCATGCTCGCCGCCGTGGACGACCCCGCGACAATCCACCGGGCGATCGGCATCGCGTACTGACCGAGCACCGTCATCCTGATCCGTCGTGCGCCCACGCGTTCCGGCATGCCCGACCCGTCGCTCAGCGCAGCATCGCCCGGGTCATTCGGCGGGTGGCGACGGCCATCGCGATCGAGCCGAAGGCGAGCAGGTAGGCCACCGGAATGAGCAGGCCCCAGCCGAGTCGGCCCAGCATCGGTTCGCGCACCAGCTCGATGCCGTGGTAGAGCGGCAGCGCCTGGATCAGGGGCCGCACCGCCTCCGGATAGACCGACAGGGGATAGAACGTCGTCGCGAACAGGAACATCGGCAGCATGAAGAGCTGGATGTACTGGAAGTCGGAGTAGTCGCGCAGGTACGTCGTGACGGCCAGCCCGCCGGCGGCGAACGCGTAGGAGATCAGCACCGACGCCGGCAGGGCCAGCAGTGCCCAGGCCGAGGTGACCAGCCCGCTGACCGCCATGAGGGTGAGGAAACCGATCGACGTCACCAGCGCGTTGATCATCGCGCTGGTGACCTCGCCGACGGCGATGTCGGTGACCGACAGTGGTGTCGGCAGGATCGCCTCGTAGGTCTTCTCGACCCGCATCCTGGCGAAGACGCCGAAGCTCGTCTGGTTGAACGCGGTGTTCATCGCGGTCGTGGCCAGGATCGCCGGCGCCACGTAGACGGCGTACGGGACATCGACTCCGGGGACCGTGCCGACGAGCAGCCCGACGCCGACACCTATCGACAACAGGTACAGGACCGGTTCGACGAGCGCGTTGAGCAGCGGGGTGAGCGACCGGCGGTAGATCATGGCGTTGCGTTCGACGAGCGCGAGGGCTCGGCGGGCCGTCCAGGCCGGCACGACGACGGTGCTCATGCTGTCTCCCCGAGGCTCGGTGGGTGGGCCGTCACGGGTGCAGCCGTCGGCGGTAGGTGACCCGGGCGACCAGGAAGCCGCCGACCGCGAGTGTCAGCAGGTAGGCGATGTGGACGCAACTGCCGGTGATCGTGGCCGTGCCGAGGCTGAGGGTGCGGCACAGTTCCACCCCGTGCCACAGCGGCAGCACATAGGACAGCGGCCGGATCCACTCCGGTAGCTGCGAGACGGCGAAGAACGTGCCGGAGAACATGTAGAGCGGCATGATGACGAAGCGGAACACGGTGTCGATGTGGCGCAGCTTGCGGACGCCGACTGCCCACGCCGCGGCCGGCGTCGCGAACGCGGCTCCGGTCAGCGTCGCGCCGAGCAGGGCGCCGAGTGCCCACCAGCCGCCGATCAACCCGAACGCGGCCATCACCGCGACGAAGGCGCCGCTGGCGATGAGCACCCGGACGGTGATGAAGAGCAGGTGTCCGGCGGCGAGTTGCTCCGGTCGCAGGGGCGTCGGGGTGGCGCTGCGGTAGGCCCCGAAACCCGCGGCCCGGGCGACTCCCGCCGCCCCTTCCAGGAACGCGTTCTGCATCGCGGCGGCGGCCAGCATGCCCGGGGCGAAGAACGCCGCGTAGGAGACGCCGGCGATCTGGGGTGGCGCGTTGTCGTCGACGAGGGCGCCCAGGCCGGCGCCGATGCCGATGAGGAACAGCAACGGATTCAGTACGTTGAGCACGATCGAGCCACGCCAGGTGCGCCGGTAGCGCGTGACCCAGTATCCGAAGGCGTGCAGCACCGGTGGTCCTCCCTGCTACTCGATCAGCGATCGGCCGGTGAGGGTGAGGAACACGTCCTCCAACGTCGCGCGGCGGACCAGGGCGGTGAGCGGCGTGAGCGACATGGCGTGCACCGCGCCGAGGGCGGCCTCACCGTCTGCGGTGTAGACGAGCACCCGGTCGGGGAGCAACTCGACGCGCCCGTCGGTGTCGTTGCCGCCGGTGGCCAGGGCCGACGTGCGCAGTTTCTCCGCGACGGTGTCGCGTTCGTCGAGGCGGAAGCGCAGTTCCAGAACCTCGCGCGTGGCGTACCTGCCGATCAGGTCCCGGGGTGAGCCCTGCGCGACGATCCGGCCGTGGTCGACGACGATGAGCCGGTCACAGAGTTGCTCGGCCTCGTCCATGTAGTGGGTGGTGAGGATGAGCGTGACGCCCTCCTGCTTGAGCTGGAAGAGCCGGTCCCACAGGACGTGGCGGGCCTGCGGGTCGAGGCCGGTGGTGGGCTCGTCGAGGAGCAGGATGTCGGGTTCGTTGATCAGGGAACGGGCGATGGTCAGCCGTCGGCGCATACCCCCGGAGAGCGTCTCGACCTGGTCGCCGGCCTTCTCCTGAAGCTGGGCGAAGTCCAGCAGTCGGGTCGCGCGGTCCCGGATGACGGCCCGCGGCAGACTGAAGTACCGCCCGTAGATGTGCAGGTTCTCCCGGACGGTCAGCTCGTTGTCCAGGTAGTCGTCCTGCGTCACGACGCCCAGCCGGGCACGGATCTGCGGCCCCTGGCGCATCGGGTCCATGCCGAGCACGCGCAGGCTGCCGCCGCTGATCGGCGACGTCGCGGCGATCATCCGCATGGTGGTGGACTTGCCGGCGCCGTTGGGGCCGAGCAGCCCGAACGATTCGCCCCGCTGGACCTCGAAGTCGATGCCGGCGACGGCGTGGAACTCCGCTGTGGACCCGCGCGGCGGATAGATCTTCGTCAGCTGGGTCGCCTGGACCAGCGGGTGTTCGCTCACCACGGCAGCGTACGGAAAATCAACAGGCTTCTGCAAGATCTGGGCAGGGCACTGAAAAATCCCGGTGCCGCGGCAGATCCCGGTTGCGGCATCCGACCGGCAGTGCGAGGCTCGACGAATGTCCGCGCTGACCGGTGCCGACCTGCTCCAGGCGGCCGACGAGATGACGCGGGTGCTGCACCCGCACCGCGAGCGCGACTGGTCCGTGCCCGCCGGCACCCTGACCTGGAGCTGCTGGACCACCGCCGCGCACGTCGCACACGACCTGCTCGCGTACGCCGGCCAGGTCACCGCCAGCCCCACAGACAGCTACCTGCCGTACGACCTGCGGGTCTCCCCCGACGCGAGCCCGGCGCAGACCCTCACTGTGGTGCGGGCCAGCGCCGGGTTGCTCGCCACCGCCGTCGACGCCGCCCCGGCGCACGCGCGGGCCTGGCACTTCGGGCCCTGCGACCCGGCTGGCTTCGCCGCCATGGGGGCGGCCGAGACCCTGCTGCACACCCACGACATCACCCTCGGTCTCGGCGTGCCCTGGCAGCCACCACGGCGGTTGAGCGCGGCGGTGCTGCGGCGGCTCTTCCCGGACGCCCCGGACGGCGCCGCGCCCGAGGTTCTGCTGTGGATGACCGGCCGCGGCGAGCTGCCCGGCCGGGCACGACGCACCTCGTGGGTGTGGCGAGCGGCGGTGGACTGACCCTAGCCGGCGGTCAGCGAGTGCCGGTGACCGTCCAACGGGAACGGAGGCCGGGCCGGCAGCACCTCCTGGAACCGGTAGCCGCTCTTCTGCGCCACCCGGCAGGACGCCACGTTGTCCACCTGGTGCAGCAGGTCGAGGCGCTTCATCGCGGGAAACTCGTCGAACGCCCACCGGCTCAGCGCGGTGACCGCCCGCGGGGCGACGCCACGACCGCGCGCCCACGCCGCCGTCCAGTAGCCCACCTCGGGCTCCGGCCAGTGCGCGCTGACCGTCTTGAGCACCACGTTCGCCACCAGCCGTGGGCCGTCCGCGTCGTCCTCGACGACCGCGAAGCTGTACCGCCGACCGGCGTCCCAGTCCTGTCGCACCCGCTCCAACCACTGCCGACCCTCGGTCAGGTTGGTCACCGGCATCCGGGTCCACCGGCGCAACACCGGGTCCCGGTACACGTCCAGCAGGGCGTCCAGGTCGTCGTCGAGCCAGGGTCGCAGGGCGAGGCCCGGCATCGAGGAGGTACCGGACGCCCGCAACTCGATCACCATCCGCCCAGTCTGGCGGTGCCGTGCGAGGCCGACCACCCGGGTCAGCGCGAACGGCGACGCCAGGGCAACCACCAGGTACGGCGGGACCGGCGCGGCGCGGCGACGGCGCTCGCCCGCTCGGTCGGGGGCGTCGGAACGCGGGGCGGGGCATGCTCGGCGCGCCAACGGCGCACCACCTCGTCGACGTTCACCGGACGCACCGCGACGCGCGGACCGTCGGGGTTGCGCAGCCAGGCCACGATCTGCGTGTTCAGCTGGCCGACGAAGTCGCGTACGGACTGTTCGGTGGGCAGGTCGCGGACCTCGTCGGGGACCTGCTCGATGCGCCGACGCAGTTGCAGCGGGGTGGGCAGGAGCAGGTCGCTGGGCAGTGCCTCCCGCTCCAGGAAACTCTTGATCCACCACGACTCGTCGTACGGTGCTCCTCGACCGGGGATCGGCTTGCCCATGCCGGGCAGGTCGTCGAACTCGCCGCGTTGCACGGCTCCCCGGATCTGCGCCTCCACTGCCGCTTCCCACGCCTCGGTCACCCTGCGGCACCTCCCCCGGCCACCGTAACGCGCCGCCTCCGGACGGCGACACGCACCTGACGCGGATCAGCGCGTGCCCGGCCGTGACCATTCCCGGCGGCACCGGCCGGGGGTGGTTTCGGCCCAGGTGTCCGAATCGAGGGCCACGATCTGCCAGGTGGCCCTCGGTCCACACTGTCACCCGGCCTACCGTCGGTGCGAAGACGCCGAACGGGGGAAACGTCATGGTCGGTACGGGTGCACTGCTGGGTACCACACTTGTCGCGTTGGGGGTGGTCCTCACGCCCGGCCCGAACATGGTCTACCTGGTGTCCCGCTCGGTGGCGCAGGGCCGCCGGGCCGGGCTGGTGTCACTGCTCGGGGTGGCCGCCGGTTTCGGCGTCTACCTGGCGGCGGCGGTCGCCGGCCTAGCCGCCGTGTTCGTCCTGGTGCCGACGCTGTACGCGGTGGTGAAGTTCGCCGGGGCCGGTTACCTGCTCTGGCTGGCGTGGCAGACGCTGCGTCCGGGTGGGCACTCACCGTTCACCCCCACGCCGCTGCCACCGGACCGGCCCCGGCGGCTGTTCACCATGGGCCTGGTCACCAACCTGCTGAACCCGAAGATCGCCATCCTCTACGTGTCGGTGCTGCCCCAGTTCATCGACCCGGCGCGCGGGCACGTGGCGACGCAGAGTCTGCTGCTCGGCCTGACCCAGATCACCGTCGCGCTGATCGTGAACACGTTGATCGTGCTCAGCGCCGGCTCGTTGGCTGGGTTCTTCGCCCGCCGACCCGGGTGGCTGCGGGTGCAGCGCTGGGTGACCGGGACAGCCCTGGCCGCACTGGCCGTCCGGATCGCCGCCGACCGCTCCCGCGCGGCGGTCGCCACACCCTGACCGGAGCCTCGCCCCCCGGTGGCGGCGGACGATCATGCGCCACGCCCGGTCCTGAGCCTTACTGCCCCCGGTCGCGGCGGAGCATTGCGCGCCACGCCGGGCCGGGGCCTTACTGCCCCCGGTGGCGGCGCAGCATCGCGGCGGCCAGGGGCGCGGCGTCCAGGTCACCGGCGGCGAGCCGAGCCGCGAGGGTACGGCGTACCAGTCGGTCGGCCAGCGCGGGCGCGTGCCGCCCGACGGCCAGCTCCAGCCGTCCACGCCGGGTGGTCGCCACGTCCCGAGGTGCCCGGCGGGCGGTTGCGGCGCGCAGGATCGCCGCCACCACCCCCTCGACCGGCTCGGGACGGGACACTCCCCGCAGCGACAGCCCGGCCTCGGCGGTGCTGTGGTGGATGGGTGAGGCGACCATGCTCGGGTAGACCACGCTGACCCCGACGTGCGTACCGACCTCGTGGCGCAGCGCGTCGGCGTACGCGACCAGGGCCCGCTTGCTGACCCCGTACGCGGCGGCGAGCGGCAGTGGCAGGACCGCCATCCGGCTCGCCACGAAGATCACCCGGCCGCGTGCGGTGAGCAGCGGCGGCAGCGCCGCGGCGGTGGTCCGCCAGGCGGCCAGCAGGTTGACCTCCAGCTGTCGCCGGACCACCTCGTCGGGTGCCAGCTCGGCCGGGGCGGGGCCACCCACACCGGCGTTGTTGATCAGCAGGTCGAGCCCGCCGAGCCGGTCGGTAGCGGCCCGCACCGCCGCCGGCACGGCGTCCGGGTCGGTCAGGTCGCAACCGAGCACCGGCAGGCGGGCGTCGGGGCGGGCGTGCAGGTCGAGCCCCACCACCTGAGCCCCGGCGGCGGTGAACGCCGCGCCGAGGTGCCGGCCGAAGGTTCCGCTCGCGCCGGTCACCAACACCCGACGGCCAGCCAGCCCACCGGCCACCCGACCCTTCACTGCTCCACCCCGACCGACGAGGCAGCACCAGCCGCGTCGCCCGCACTGCCTGCGTGGCGCGCACTGGCCGCGCCACCCGCACTGCCTGCGCCGGCCGCGGCGGTTGAGTCGGGCGCACCGGCGGTGCCGGAACGGGCGCGGCGGGTTCCGGCGGTCAACTCGCGGGTCAACTCGGCCAGGTAGACGTCGAAGTCCACGCGCATCGCCGGACGGCGTTGCCCCCAGCGGGCGGTCGCGGCCCGCAACTCGGCCCGGCAGACGGCCCGCTGGCGGTCCGGGTCGGGCAGCGCGTACCGGCCGGCGAGGTGCGCGGCGATCAGCTTCGCCTGCGCCTCCACCAGGGGGAAGGCCGAGCCGGTGGACTGCATCAGCCCCACGAACGTCAGGCCCGGGACGTCGGGGTGGAACACGTGCCGGTACAGCGGCAGGCTGTCACCGTTCCCGCCGAGCAGCGCCGGATCGAGGAACGGGATCTCCACCCGGTAGCCGGTGCACCAGATGATCAGATCCACGGAGTCGCTGCGACCGTCGGTGAACTCGACCCGGTCCCCGTCCAGGGCGGCGACGCCGGGTCGGGCCTCGACGTCGCCGTGGGTCAACCGGGACAGCAGACCGTCGGAGAGCGTCGGATGATCCTGCAGGAAGCCGTGCGTCGGGGCGGGCAGCCCGTACCGGGCGGGGCTGCCGACGGTGGCGCTCAGCGTGGCCTGGCTGATGCGTTGGCGCAGTCGCCACGGCAGTCGGCGGGCCAGCGCCCCGTTCAGGGTGTCCGAGGGGCGGCCCAGCAGGTACTTCGGCACCACCCAGACGCCTCGGCGCAGCGACAGCAGGGTGCGGGTGGCGGCGTACGAGGCGTCCACCGCGATGTCCATCGCGGAGTTGCCGCCGCCGACGACCAGGACCCGCTTGCCGGTCAACTGCTCCGGACCCCGGTAGTCGTGGCTGTGCAGCTGCTCGGCCGTGCTCGTGCCGGGGTACGACGGGTCGGGCAGTCGGGGCACCCGGTTGTGCCCGTTGGCGACGACCACGGCGTCCACGGTGACCGAGACCGGCCCGTGCGGCCCGTTCGCGGCCACCGTCCACGTGCCGGCGGGATCGCGGGTGACCCGCTCGACGGTGTGCCGCAGTCGGATGGTGTCGCCCAACCCGAAGTGCTCGGCGTAGTCGGCGAGGTAGCCGGCGACCCGGCGGTGATCGGGGTAGTCGGGCCAGTCGGTCGGCATCGGGTGGTCGGCGAACTGGGTGCGCCCACGGCTGGTGTTCAGGTGCAGCGTGCGGTACGCGGGCGAGTCGGGTGCCCCGTACACCCAGAGGCCGCCGACCTGGTTGGCGGCCTCGAAGCCGATCGTCGGCACCGCGGCGTCGCGCAGTGCCTTGACGGCGGCGAGCCCGGCCGCGCCGGCGCCGATCACCGCCACCCGAGGTGGTACGCCCATCGCCGCCCCCCACTTAATCCAACGTCCGATGGATAATCGTCGTGCGGCGGCGACGCGTCAAGGGGCCGACGACCCGTACAACCCGTCGAGCAGGCGATGCACGAACGCCCGGAACTCGCGCCGTTCCCGGGCCCCGGGCGCGCCGGCGGCCAACGCCACCACGTGCCCGTGCGTCGCCCAGACCAGGCTGCGAACGGTGATGTGCGGGGTCGGCTCGGCCAGCGCGCCGGTCGCCGCGGCGGCGGTGAGCAACTCCGCGACCAGCCGGTACAACGGTTCGGCGTAGCGCTTGTCGAGCTCGGCGTGCCGCTGCGGTTCCAGCCAGCGGCGCAGCCACAGCGCGGTGGTCTCCGGGCGGTCTTCGAGGAAGTCGACGAAGACGTCGACCAGCTCGTGCAGGGCGCGTCGCGCCGCGTCCGGCCCCGCGTCGAGAGCGGCGCGGGCCTGCTCGGCGGCCTCGGTGAGCACCTCCCGCTCGGCGGCGAAGACCCGGGCGAAGCAGGCGTCGTAGAGCGCCGCCTTCGTACCCGTGTGGTGGGCGACGGTGGCGACGTCGACCCCGGCGGCGGCGGCGACCTCCCGCAGCCCGACGGCGTCGAAGCCACGCTCGGCGAACAGCGCGGTCGCCGCGGTGAGCACCACCTCGCGGGTCGGTCGGGTCTCCTCGCGCCGCGGTCGACCGGGACGGCGTCGGGGCATGGTCATGGCCGCCATTCTGCCCCTAGAATCCAGCAACCGTTGGATTACCGAGGGGATGCGGCGATGACCGGGCTGGACCGGCGGCCCGTGGCCGCCACCGACGCGACGCTACCCCGCGGCCCCCTGGCCGGCTTCGCCGTCGGGTCGCTCGGCATGGGGATCTGGGTGACAGTGCCCGGCCTGCTGCTGCTGTACTTCCTCACCGACGTGCTGGCGGTCGGGCCGTGGTTGGCCGGTCTCGCGCTGCTGCTGCCGAAGATCGCCGACGTGCTGCTGCACCCGTGGGTGGGGCACCGCGCCGACGTGGAGCAGACCCGACGCGGCGACCGCCGTCGCCTGCTGCTGCTCGGCTGCGCCCTGCCTGTCGCGTTCGCCGCGCTCTTCGCGGTGCCCGGCGGGCTGACCGGCGCGCCGGCGGCCGCCTGGGTGGCCGTGTTCTTCGTCGCCGGCAACCTCCTCTTCGCCGCCTACCAGGTCCCCTACCTGGCCACCCCGGCCGACCTGCGGATCGGTTACCACGAACGCACCCGGCTGATGGCGTTCCGGATGGTCGTGCTGACCCTGGGCATCCTGGTCTCCGGGCTGCTGGCCCCGCTGCTCACCGGCGGCGACGCCGCCACCCGGGGCGGCTACCAGCGCATGGGCGTGGTCCTCGCCGGGGGGATGCTGGTGGCCATGCTGGTCGGTGTCGCCGGCATCGCCCGGCTGCGCGGGTCCGCGGCGGGCGGCGTCGGGTCCGGGCACGGCGGGTGGCGGGCGTTGCGCACCGCCCTGCGCGACCGGCAGTTCCGGTGGCTGGTCGCCGCGTACCTGGCCATGTCCACGACCACCCACCTGGTGCTCGCCGGGGTGCCCTACTACGCCGAGTACGAGCTGCGCGCGCCCGGTCTGACCACGGTGCTGGTGGCCGCGTTCGTGGCGCCGGCGCTGCTGGTCACGCCGGCCTGGCTGGTGGTGGCCCGCCGCCTCGGCAAGCAGCGGGCGTTGCTCGGTGCGCAGAGCGCGTTCGCCCTCGGTTCGCTGGTGCTGGCGGTGGGTCGCCCGGCCGGCCTGCCGGTGCTCATCGGCGCGGTGGCGGTGCTCGGTGTGGCGTTCGCCGGCATGCAACTGCTGCCGTTCTCGATGCTGCCCGACGTGATCCGCGCCGCCACCGACACCAGCGGTGCCGAGACCACCACCACCGCGAGCGGTGCCGAGACCACCAGCGCCGCCAGCGGTGCCGGCACCTACACCGGGGTGTGGACGGCCACCGAGGCCACCGGTGCGGCGCTGGGCCCGTACGCGTACGCGCTGTGCCTGGCCGTTGGTGGTTTCGTGGCCTCGACGGCCGGTGAGTCCCCGACGCAGCCCGACACGGCGCTGGCGGCGGTCCGCTACGGCTTCGGGTTGCTGCCTGCGGTGGCGATGCTCGCGGCGCTGCTGCTGCAACGCCGCTACACCCTGGACGCGAGCGCCCGCGCGGCGAGCTGACCCTGGCGCGGTGTGGGCGGCCAGCGCCGCGGCACTAGACTGCCACCTCGATGGATGCCCAGCCCACCACCACCGAGACCCGCCCCTGCGCCCACTGTGGAGCACCGGTGCCGCAGCGTGTCGGCGCGGGCCGACCGTTTCGCTACTGCCGGGACAACGACGGCGCCTGCCAGCGGGCCTCGCGTAACAGCCGGATGCGGCACCGCAACGCTCCCGGCCTGCCGGGGCAGGTGGCCCGCACCTGGGAGGCGGTGGACCGCCTCGACCAGATCGTCGAGACGTTGACCGAGTCGCTGCACGCCGAGTTGTCGCCGGTGGGGGTGCAGCGGCAGATCGCGCAGGCTCGTGCGGAGGCCGCCACCGAGGTCGCGGCGGCGCAGACCGAACGTGACGAGGCCCGCGACGACGCCGAGACCGCCGCCGCCGACGCGGCGCGCGCCCGCGAGCAGGCCCGCGTGGCTCTCGCCGAGGCCGACGACGCCCGCCAGCGCGCCGAGCGGGCACACCAGCAGGCCACCGCCGCCGACGAGCGCACCCAGCGCGCCGAGGCCGCCCGCGACCAGGCCCGGCACGACGTCAGCGCCGCGCAGGCGCTGCGCGACCAGGCCGAACGGGACCGCGACCAGGCCCGCGTCGAGGTGCGGGACCTGCGCGCGCAACGTGACACCGAGCGGCAGCGGGTGGCCGACCTGACCGCCGAACGCGACGCGGTGCGCGCCGACGCCGAGCGGGCCACCCGGGTCGCCGCCGACGCGACCGAGCGGGCCGGGCGGTGGCAGGCCGAGGTGCAGGACGTGCGGCGTCAGATCGAGCAGGCCCGCGCCGACGCGGCGCGCGCCCGCGCGGAGGCCGCCGACGCCACCCGCGCGCGGGAGCAGGCCGACCGGGCCCGCGACCGGGCCCAGGTCGCCGCCCGGGAGCTCGACGACGCCCGGCAGGAGGCCGCGGAGTTGGCGGCGCGGCTGCGCGCGGAGCTGGCCGCCACCGCGGCGCAGCGCGACGCGCTCACCGGCGAGGTGACCGCGGCCCGGCAGGCGGCGGCCACCGCCGAGAGCCAGGTCACCGCCCTGACGGTACGACTCGACGCCGCCGAGACCGACCGGGACCTGGCCCAGCGGCGGGTGGCGCAGCTCGGTGACCAGGTCAGCGACCTGGCGGTGGCGCTGGCCCGGCTCGGGTCGGTGCCGCAACCGGCCGAGTCGGGC
This sequence comes from Micromonospora sp. NPDC049171, assembly GCF_040648275.1. Lineage (NCBI taxonomy): Bacteria > Bacillati > Actinomycetota > Actinomycetes > Micromonosporales > Micromonosporaceae > Micromonospora > Micromonospora sp. NPDC049171. The sequence continues at coordinate 61,541 of NZ_JBEZDJ010000017.1, read as the reverse complement.
ACGGCGCAACCTTCGCGACCCCCGGGCGGTTAACCTCCCCGGTGGCAGCGGATACACCCCGTTGCGGCCCGGCTGGGGATCACCTGGTCGGGTGCGCGTCCCGGCCGGCTACCCTTGGGTCGCGGCCCACCCCCGTGGACGCCTCACGCCCTCGGGCGGGAATGGCTCGACGGGAACGCACCGTTACACCCAGAAGACCAGCACCACGAACGAGGGGAAGTCGATCATGGGCGAGCGTATGCTGCGCGGAAGCCGCCTTGGCGCGGTGAGCTACGAATCCGACCGCAACACGGAGCTCGCGCCGCGTCAGACCCGCGAGTACCTCTGCGCCAAGGGCCATCAGTTCGAGGTGCCGTTCGCCGTCGACGCCGAGGTCCCGACGACCTGGGAATGCAAGTTCGACGGCAGCGTCGCCCGACTCGTCGACGGCAGCGAGCCGGAGCAGAAGAAGGCCAAGCCGCCGCGTACCCACTGGGACATGCTGCTGGAGCGGCGCTCGATCGCCGAGCTTGAGGACATCCTCGAGGAGCGCCTGCAGGAGGTTCGGACCCGCCGCGGCCGCGCCTGAGCCGCACGACGACCGACGCCCCCGGGTTCTCCCCGGGGGCGTCGTCGTGTCCGTGCAGGTGTCAGTGGCGACCGGGCTCGACGATCTCGCCCTCGATGGCCCGACCACCGTCGACGACCACCGGCTGTTCCGGTTGCGGGGTCGGTTGGGGCGCACCCTGGCGCACCCGCACCGTGCGGGGGCCGAACAGGTCACCGGCGACCATCGACGACACCCGCCGCTCGGTGGCCCGCCGCACACCGGCGCGGGCCAGATGACGCACCGGTGGCACCAACAGCAGCAACCCGACCAGGCCGCTGATCAGCCCGGGCACCGCCAACAGCAGGGCGCCGGCCAACCCGACGAGCCCGTCGGTGACCTGCCCGCCGGGTGGCTGCCCGGCCGCCGCGGCGGCGCGGAAACCCCGCCAGGCGCGCATCCCCTCCCGGCGCAGCAGCACCAGCCCCAGCAGGGACGCGGCGAACACCAGCAGCACCGCCGCGCCGAACCCCAGCGCCCGCCCGACACCGACGAACACCGCCAACTCCAGCACCACCGTCAGCAACAGGGCCAACGGTACGAACCTCAGTCCTCGGCGCATCTCACCTCATCGCCATTCTGTGCGGGCACCGTGGGCGTGCCCCGCCCATCCAGCATGACACGGCCGCGCTCACGGCCACCGCACCTGACCGGAGGGGGTGCCGTGCAGGCCACGACGGACCGCCTGGCGGCGGTCCTGCACACCCCAGGTGGTGATCCGCCACAGCGCCTCGGCCACGATCCGCGGGCTCATCTTGCTGTCTCCGCGTTCCCGTTCGGCGAAGGTGATCGGCACCTCCACGATCCGCACCCCGGCCCGGTGCGCCAGCCGGGACAACTCCACCTGGAACGAGTAACCCTGTGACGTCACCGACCCCAGGTCGATGGCGTCCAACGCGCTGATCCGGTAGACCCGGTAACCGCCGGTAGCGTCCGAGACGGGCATACCCAGGGCGAGGCGCGCGTACAGGTTGCCGCCGCGCGACAGCAGCAGCCGCCGCAACGGCCAGTTGACCACCCGCGCGCCGCTGGTCCACCGTGACCCGATCACCACGTCGGCGTCGCGGGCGGCGTCCAGCAACGCCGGCAGGTCCTCCGGCGCGTGCGACCCGTCGGCGTCCATCTCCACGACCGCCTGGTAGCCGCGCTCCCGCGCCCACCCGAACCCGGCCAGGTACGCCGCCCCCAGGCCCTGCTTGCCCTGGCGGTGCAGCACCTGCACGTGCGCGTCGCCGTCGGCGAGGGCGTCGGCGATCGCGCCGGTGCCGTCGGGGCTGTTGTCGTCGGCGATGAGGATCCGCACCGCCGGGACGGCACGCCGCAGGCGGCCCACGATCACGGCGATGTTGTCGGCCTCGTTGTAGGTGGGGATCACCACCAGCACCCGGCCCACACCCGGCACCTCGTCCGGGCGTCGGATCGTATCGGTCGCCTGGATCACGGTTCCTCCGCTCCCGCCGGCGAACCGGCTGTTGCTATCCGGGCCTGACCCGCTGCCGCCGGCGCAGCACCGCCGCGCCGATGAGGGCCGCCACGGCCAGCGCGGCGAGCGTCACCTCCGGCCACCAGCCCAGGCGGGTGGCGAGGGTACGTCCGTCGTCGAGCCGCAACTGCCGCACCACGACCTCCCGGGTGTTGAACCCGGTGGCATCGCTTACCCGCCCGTCGGGTGCGACGAACCCGGACACGCCGACCGTGGACGCCATCAACGCCGGCCGGCCGTGCTCCACCGCCCGCAACCGGACCATGGCCATCTGCTGGCGGGCCTCGGCCACGTTGAAGGTGGCGTTGTTGGTCTGCACCACCAGCAGTTGCGCGCCGCCGGTGACGGTGTCGCGGACGACCTCGTCGTAGGCGACCTCGAAGCAGATGACGTCACCGAGGACGGCCGGGCCGACGCGTACCACGCCCGGGGTGCTTCCGGGCACGAAGTCGGCGCGGATCAGGTCGACCTGCTTGCTGACCATCCGGGCCACGTCGCGCAGCGGCACGTACTCGGCGAACGGCACCGGGTGGCGTTTGGTGTACAGCTGGCTCAGGTCGGCGCCGGTGCCGGGCCGCCACAGGATGCCCGCGTTGCGGACCTGCCCGGGGCCGGGGCCCAGCAGCACCGCGCCGACCAGGATCGGCGCGCGGACCGTGTCGGCGGCCTGGGAGATCCGGGCCCCGGCTGCGGGGTTGCGCAGCGGGTCGATGTCGCTGGAGTTCTCCGGCCACACCACCAGGTCGGGTTGCCGCTCCTGCCCGGCGGCGACCCGCGCGGCCAGGTCGATGGTGGCGTCGGCGTGGTTGTTGAGCACCGCCTGCCGTTGGGCGTTGAAGTCCAGGCCCAGGCGCGGCACGTTGCCCTGCACGATCGCGACGGTGACCGTGGCGCCGGAACCGGCGGTGGCCACCGGCACGAGCAGACCCCCGACGACCACCGCGACCGCCACAACGGCCGGTACGCCCACCGGCGCCCACCGCCGCCCCCGGGTGACCCGTTCGTCCTGCGGGCCGTCAGCGGCCGGTGTGGCGTCCCGCGGGGTGTGTCGGGCGGTGACCCAGCCCCGCCAGGCGGCGGTGACCAGCAACCCGCCGACGAGCGCCGTCGCGAAGGTCACCAGCGGGGCACCGCCCCACGCGGCCAGGCGCAGCAGCGGCGAGGTGTCCTGGCTGAACGCCAACCGCCCCCACGGGAACCCGCCGAACGGGGTGCGGTCGCGCAGCGCCTCCTGCCCCACCCACAGCAGCCCGGTCAGCACCGGCCACGCCCAGCGGACGCGGTCGGCCAGCGGCGACACCCAGGCGGTGGCCGCGCCCAGCAGGGCCAGGTAACCGGCCTGCAGCAGCGACAGCAGCACCCACGGCAGGTATCCGGTGTGCAGGTTCGTCCAGGCCAGCATCGGGGCGAACAGTGCCACCCCGGTGAGGAAGCCCAGGCCGGCGCCGGCCCGCAACCGCCGCCGGTGTGCGGCGGCGGCCAGCAACGCCACCCCGACCGGCGCGAGCGGCCACACCCCGTACGGGGGGAACGCCACCAGCAGGGCCAGCCCGGCGGCCAGGGCCAGGAGCACGGCGACCGTGAGCGGCAGCGGCCCACCGGTGATCACCGGCGGGGGCAGCACCACTGCCGGGGTGGGGGTCTCATCCCGGTCCAGAATCGTCACCGCTTCACCTCGATCACAGGGCGAAGGCTACCTGGCTGGCCTGCGTACCGGCCGCGTCGGGCCGCCGGGCACAGACCGCCCAGCGGACATGAAATCGGGGCGCGGCTGACGCCGCGCCCCGATGCTCCCAGGCCCTTCCCGGCCGGTGTGGCGAGGATGGGGCACGACGACCTTCGGACCGACCAGGCGTGGACTGGCTGCCCCCGCCGGGCCGTTGTCTACTGGCCGTGCACCTCACCCTGCCCGTACACCGGTAACCGCGGCCGGTTCGCGCCGCCCCGCCGACCCCCGCCCGCTGGACCTGGCCGCCGCGACGATGACGCTCAAAAATGTCGCTCGGCCAGCGGACGAGAGGACGAAGCGAACAACAGCCGCTTCCCGTGGTAGGACTCAAAGACGGTACGTGCCGACCCCCGCCGGTTGTCAACCCACCCGGGCCTGTCGTGTGTTGCGCCACGGCGTGTCGGGTCGGCGAGTCTCAATGCGTGCGCAGATGGTGACGCAGCAGCGCCTGCGCGGCCGCCCGGTGTTCCTCGGCGAGCAACCCCCCGGCGGCCAGCACGTAGTCGGCGTCGACGACCGCGGCGGCGGCACGGGGCAACGCCCACCCGCCGGCGTGGTCGGCGAGGACCGCCGCCAACACCTGCCCGGACGTGCCGGTCGGCGCGTGCCGCAGCACCCCACCGGAACCCACCACCAGCCGCACGTCGCGCAGGTCCCGCCCGGCCCGCTCGCCGGTGGCGGCACCCCGGGCGTGCCGGCGCAACGCCACAGTCGCCGCGAGGGTGGCGATGCGGGCGTCGACGGCCCACTCGACGTCGTCGGCGGCCAGCAACGCCGGGTCGGCCGCCCGGCACGCCGCGGCGGCGCCCAGGTCGTCGGACTCGTCGGCGGTGAGCAGCCGCTCCTCGGCGGCGGCCCGCACCACCCCGGGGGCGCTCCACCGCATGCCCAGGTCACCCTCCACGGTGCGGGCCCGCCACAGGCTGCCAGCGACCTCCCGACCCGGCCCGGTGGCCCGCTCGTCCGGGGTGAGCACCGAGTACACGTCGGTGGTGGCGCCACCCACGTCGACCACGGCCAGGTCACCGCCGAGGGTGTCGGCGAGCACCTCCACACCGGTGAGCACCGCGTCGGGGGTGGCCGCGCGCACCAGCCGCGCGAACCGGGTGCCCCTCGACAGCCGCTTCCCACCGATGACGTGGCGCAGGAACACCGCGCGGATCGCCGCCCGCGCCGACACCGGGGCGAGCACCCCGATGCGCGGCAGGACGTTGTCGGCGTCGGTGACCGGCACCCCGGCGTCGCGCAGCAGCCCGGTCAACTGCTCGCGGACGTCGGCGTTGCCCGCGTACACCACCGGTCGGCGCCACCGGGCCCGGGCCAGGCGGGTCGCGTTGTGGGTGACCGTCTCGGCGTCACCGCCGTCGGTGCCCCCCACGAGCAGCACCACGTCCGGGCGGGACGCCCGCAACGCCGTCAGGTCCGCCGCACCGAGCCGACCGGCCGCGACGTGCACCACGTGCGCGCCAGCGGACAACCCGACCCGCCGGCCCGCCTGCGCGGTGACCAGCGGCTCGTAGCCGACCACGGCCAGCCGCAGCCCACCACCGGCCGACGAGCACACGTACCACGGCACGTCGCGCACCCCGAGCCCGACGGTGGCCGCCGCGACCGCGGTGTCCAGGCCGTGCAGCACGTCGGTGCCCACCGTGGTCGGCGCGGCCGCCGCGCCGACCAGGACACCGGCGGCCAGGTCCACCACCGCCACCTTGGTGTACGTGGACCCGACGTCCGCGCAGACCGCGAGGCTCACGAGGCGGGCGGAACGACCACGGTGCCGGTCGCGGTGACCGCCACGATCGGCGGGTCCAGGACCTCGGCGGCGGACGCGGAACGGTCCGGACGGCCCCGGCACACCACCGCGCAGGACAACTCCAGGGTGCGGCTGCGGGTGCCCACCCGCGACACCCGCGCGGTCACCTCCACCACGTCACCGGCTCGGATCGGGGCACCGAACCGCACGTCGGAGTACCCGGCGAACAGACCCTCGTCGCCGTCGGTGCGGATGCACACCTCCGTCGCGACGTCCCCGAACAGGGCCAGGGCGTACGCCCCGTCGACGAGGTTGCCCGCGTAGTGGGCGTGCGAGTACGGCACATACCGCCGGTGCGTCACCGTCAACCCGAGCCGTTCGTCAGTCATGCCATCGCCTTCCGCTGCGTGATCAGGGCGTGCACGAGGTAGCTGGCCACCTCGCCGGGCGTGGTGCCCCGACCGAAGATCCGGTCTACGCCCAACTCGTCGGTCATCGACTCGTCGAACCGGGGACCACCGACGATCAGCAGCGGCCGCCGCCCCGCCGGCATCGCCTCCCGGAACGCCGCCGACATCTCCCGGGTGTTGTGCAGGTGCGCGTCGCGTTGGGTGACCACCTGCGACACCAGCACCGCGTCGGCCTTCTCCACCCGGGCGGTCTCCACCAACTCCGGCACACTGACCTGCGCACCCATGTTGGTGACCTTCAACTCCCGGTAGTACTCCAGGCCTTTCTCCCCCGCGATGCCCTTGACGTTGAGGATCGCGTCGATGCCCACGGTGTGCGCGTCGGTGCCGATGCACGCCCCGACCACGGACAACTTGCGCCGTAACCGCTGCTTGATCACCGTGTTGACGTCCTTGGCCGACAACAACGCGAAGTCGCGTTCCGCCACCTGCACGGCGGTCAGGTCGACCAGGTGGTTGACCCGCCCGTACACCACGAAGAACGTGAACCCGTCACCCATCGGCTTGGCGTGCACCACCATCGCCGGGTCGATGCCCATCCTGTTGGCCAACTGCACCGCCGCGCCCTCGGCCCGCTTGTCGTGGGTCACCGGCAGGGTGAACGACACCTGCACCATCCCGTCACCGGTGGTGTCCCCGTACGGCCGCACGATCTGCTTCGCGGCGTCGGCGGCGCTCATGCCGCGTCCCCTTCCAGGATGTCCGTGGCCGGGTTGCAGTAGTCGGCCTCGTGCGCGGCGACCCCACCCAGGCCCTTGCCCCGGTCGGCGGGCCGCTTCATGATCCCGAACGTGCCCTCGGCGATCGCCGTGAGCAACGTCTGCTCCCCGATGCGCTCCAGCAGGTCCAGTGCCTCACCGAGGACCTGGTTGGCGCGGCGGCGGATGAACCCGCCCGGCGCCGGCACGAAGTCCTCGTGCAGCCCACCGGCCGCACCCAGCACGTAGCGCACGTTCTGCAGGGCGATGTCCCGATCCGACAACCACGGCGTCACCACCGCCTCGGTCATCATCCCCACCAGCAGGATGCCCTGACCGGTCAGCGCCCCGGCCAGGTTGAAGAACCCGTCGAGCAGGTTGCCCCGGAACACGTCACCGGTCATGTGCTTCGTCGGCGGCATCCACTTCAACGGCGCGTCGGGGAACAACTCCCGCGCCAGCAGGGCGTGCGCCAACTCCAACCGGAACGACTCCGGCACCTCCGGGTTGATCTCGAACGCGTGCCCCAACCCCAACTGCCAGTCCGCCAACCCCGCCTCGTGTGCGAAGAACTCGTTGAGCAGCTGCGACACCGTCACCGTGTGCGCCTCGTCCACCGCGTCGGCGGTGGTCAGGTAGTTGTCCTCACCGGTGTTGATGATGATCCCGGCACGGGCGTGCACCTGCCGGGAGAACCGCTGGTCGACGAACGTGCGCACCGGGTTGATGTCGCGGAACAGGATCCCGTACATCGAGTCGTTGAGCATCATGTCGAGGCGTTCCAACCCGGCCAGGGTCGCCATCTCCGGCATGCACAACCCGGACGCGTAGTTGGTCAACCGTACGTAGCGGCCCACCTCCCTCGACGACTCGTCCAACGCCGCGCGCATCAGCCGGAAGTTCTCCTGCGTGGCGTACGTGCCGGCGAACCCCTCCCGGGTCGCACCCTCCGGCACGTAGTCCAACAACGACTGCCCCGTGGAACGGATCACCGCGATCACGTCCGCGCCGGCGCGCGCCGCCGCCTGCGCCTGCGGGATGTCCTCGTAGATGTCACCCGTGGCGACGATCAGGTAGATCCACGGCCGCTGCTGCGGATCACCGTGCCGCTTGACCAGCCGGTCCCGCTCGGCGCGCCGCCGGTCGATGCGCCGAATGCCCGCACCGACCGCCTTCCGCGCCGCCGACCGGGCGGCCGTGGCGGCCCGACCGGACGGCACGGCGAACCGCACCGACCCGGCGGCGGCCTTCTGCGCCAGCAACGTCACATCCGTCATGCCGTCCCGGGCCAGGGCGTCGAACACCGGCACCGCCACCCCGTGCCCCAACCCCACCTCCGCGGCAACCGCGTCGACGAGCCGGTTGACCCACGGGATGCCGTCCGGGTCCGCGCCGGTCACCCCGGCCAGGCGCAGCACCGCCCGCTCCACCGACACCGTCGTGTGGCTACGCGCCAGGTCCACCACCGGCTGCCCGGCCCGCCGCGCCAACTCCCGCGCCCGCGCCACCAACACCGGATCAAGATCAAGCTTCCCGGTCATGATGACCCTTCCTCATAGATGACCTCACCGCGCAGCACCAACCGCCGGCACACCGGCAACGGCGTCGGGTCGTCCGGACCCCGCAGGTCCGGGTCCTCGGCCAGCAGCACCGGCAGACCCCGCTCCACCCCCGCCGGCGTCGACCACACCGCGAACGTCGCCGGCGCACCCAGCGCGAGAACCCCCTCGGTGTCCAGGTGCACCGCCCGCCACCCACCACGGGTGTGCGCGGCGAACGCCGCCCGCACACTCATCCGCTGCGCCCGGTTGTGGTGCGCCGCCGCCGCCCGCACCGACCCCCACGGGTCCAGCGGCGTCACCGGCGAATCCGACCCGAACGCCAACGCCACACCCACACCGTGCATGGCACCCATCGGATTCGACTCCAACGCCCGGTCCAGACCCAGCCGCGACTCGTACATCCGACCCGCACCACCCCACAACCTGTCGAACGCCGGCTGCATGCTCGCCACCACCCCGTACTCCACGAACCCGGCGATCAACCGCTTGTTCATGATCTCCGCGTGCTCGATGCGGTGCCGGGCGGCCCGCAACCGCTCCACACCCAGCGTCCGCGCCGCCTGCCCGAACCCGTCGAGGACCGTGCCGATCGCCGCGTCACCGATCGCGTGGAACCCGCCCTGCAAGCCGTGCACCGCGCAGTCCAGCAGGTGATCACGCACCTGCTCGGCGCTCAGGTAGGCGTGCCCACAACCGTCACCGTCGCCGTACGCCTGCGACACGTGCGCCGTACGCGCACCCAACGCACCATCGGCGAACAGGTCACCACCGGCACCCACCGCCCCCAACTCCCGGGCCCGCGCCGCACCACCCAACTCACCCCAGTACCCGTACACCTCCGGCAACCCCGCACCCGAGATGCCCAGCAGGCCGGTGAAGTCCTCCTCGTCGGAGATCTCCGGCCCACCGCACTCGTGCACGGCCGCGATGCCCAGCGACGCCGCGTGGGCGAGGGCCACCCGCTGCGCGGCGACCCGCTGCGCCCGACTCACCGACCCCTGCGCCGCCGCCCGCACCACGTGATGCGCGTCGCGACGCAACCACCCCGACGCGTCGTACCCGGTCGCCCTCACCACCTGCGGACACGCCGCCAGCAACGCCGACGACACCAACGCCGAATGCAGCGACGCCTGCGACACGTACACCTGCCGCCCACCGGCCGCCCGACCCAACGCCGCCGCGTCCGGCACCGTCGCATCCGACCAGGCCGACTCGTCCCAGCCGTGCCCGAGCACCACCGCGTCCGCCGGCAGACCCGCCGCGAACCCGGCCACCGCGTCCAGCAGCTGCCCCGCCGAGCGCACCCCGGCCAGATCCAGCCCGGACAACGCCAGCCCGGTGTCGGTGGCGTGCACGTGCGCGTCGACGAACGCCGGCGTCACCAACGCACCACCCAGGTCCACCACCTTCTCGGCCGGCGGCGCGTCACCGTCGGTCCCCAACCAGGTGATCCGCCCACCGGACACCAGCAGCGCGGTGGCGCTCGGGTCGGCGGGGCAGTGCAGCACGCCGCCGCGGTACAACGTCGAGGGGTTCGTCATGACCTCAGTCTGCCGCGATCCGCGCCGTGAACAGCTGACGCACCCCCGGCTCGGAGCGCAGCAGCCCCAACGCCAACTCCGCGTGCCCCGGCACGTACCCGTTGCCCACCAGCATCGTCACGTCCGCCGCCAGCCCCTCCGCGCCCAACGCCGCCGCGGAGAAGCTCGTCGCCATCGAGAAAAAGATCACCGTGCCGCCGTCCGCGGTAGCCAGGACCGCCCCGTGCTCACACCCCGGCACGTCCACGCACACCACAGTCACGTCCGCCGGCGCCCCCAACGCGGTGGTCACCGCCGTGGACAACCCCACCGGGTCCCGCGCGTCGGCCACCGCCACCACCGACGCCAGGCCAGCGGCCGTCAGCGCGTCGCGCTCCGCCGCCACCGGCACCACCCCGACGGTACGCGCGGCACCGGCCCGCCGCGCGGCGGCCAGCGACAGCGACCCGCTCTTGCCCGCCCCGCCGATCACCGCGACCCGCACCGGTGTGGGATCACCAGCCCGTTGGCGGTCCTCGACGTAGCGCGACACCACCCGGGCGGTCAGCGCGGGCGCCCCGCACACGTCCAGCACCGCCAGGGACAACTGCGGGTCCTCGTCCTCAGGCAACACCGCGGCGATGGACCGCGCGAACAGGATCGCCCACCCGTCACAGGGCACCTGCTCACTGCGCCCGTCCCAACGAGCCAGCCCGTCGGTAATCACCAACGGCGTCAGGGTCAACGACACCAGAGTGGCGACCCGCTCCCCCACCCGGAGCCCCAGCGGGGACCGCCGACCGGCCTCCTCGACCGTGCCGATCAGCATCCCACCCGACCCGGTCACCGGGTTCTGCATCTTGCCCCGCGTCGAGATGATCTCCAGCACCTCGGCCCGGACCGCGGCACCGTTCCCGCCGTGCTTCTCCGACAACTGTCGGAAACTCGCCGCGTCCAGGTTGAGCCGCCGCACCCGGATCCGCACCTCGTTCGGCGCGATCGCCGCCGACGCGTCCAGGCGCCAAGCCGCCTGCGGCAGCACCCCCGCCGGTTGCACGACGCGGTGCAGTCCCACCGGTGACGTCACGCCAACCTCCCCTGCCAAGCCGCTCGAAGCCCCGGTCAAGGCTCGCGTAACGGGAAAACTTACGGCAGACTAATTTCTTCACCGAATATTTTCCAGTAGCGTTCGGGCTCCGATGATCAGCCGCACCACCGAGGAGGGGCCGTGACCCACACCATCCCGCACCCGAGTCACGCCCCGGTCGCCACACCGACCGCCGGGCAACCCTACGAATACGTCCGCCGCCCCCTCGTCGAACCCGACTGGAGCCGCTTCCCCGGCTGGCGCCACGTCACCCGCGACCAGTGGGAATCCGCCCAGTGGCAACGCGTCAACTGCGTCAAGAACACCAAGCAGCTCCGCGCCGTCCTCGGCGACCTCGTCGACGACAGCTTCTACGCCGACCTCGAGGCCGACCAGAAGACCCTGGCCACCATGTCCATGCTGGTGCCACCACAAATGATCAACACGATGGTGCCGTTCGCGACCCCCACCACCGAGGCACTGCTCGCCGACCCCATCCGCCGCTACATGATCCCCGTCGCCTCCGACCGCCGCACCGACTGGCCCTCACACCCCTACGCCAGCCGCGACAGCCTGCACGAGCACGACATGTGGGTCGCCGAAGGCCTCACCCACCGCTACCCCACCAAGGTCCTCGCCGAACTGCTCTCCACCTGCCCCCAGTACTGCGGGCACTGCACCCGGATGGACCTCGTCGGCAACTCCACCCCCGCCGTCGACAAACTCAAACTCACCCTCAAACCCGTCGACCGCTACGACGCCCACATCGCCTACCTCAAGGCCCACCCCGGCGTCCGCGACGTGGTCGTCTCCGGCGGCGACGTCGCCAACGTCCCCTGGCGCAACCTCGAGTCGTACCTCATGCGCCTGCTGGAACTGGAGACGGTCCGCGACATCCGGCTCGCCACCAAGGCCCTCATGGGCCTGCCCCAACACTGGCTGCAACCCGACGTCGTCGAAGGCCTCGAACGCGTCGCCCGCACCGCCGCCCGCCGCGGCGTCAACCTCGCCATCCACACCCACGTCAACCACGCCCAGTCACTCACCCCACTGGTCGCCAAGGCCGCCCAGACCGCCCTCGACGTCGGCGTCCGCGACGTCCGCAACCAGGGCGTCCTCATGCGCGGCGTCAACGCCACCACACCCGAACTGCTCGACCTCTGCTTCGCACTCCAGGGTGAAGCCGGGATCCTGCCGTACTACTTCTACATGTGCGACATGATCCCCAACGCCGAACACTGGCGCGTCCCCGTCTGGCACGCCCAGCAACTCCAGCACGACATCATGGGCTACCTCCCCGGCTACGCCACCCCCCGCATCGTCTGCGACGTGCCCTTCGTCGGCAAACGCTGGGTGCACATGCTCACCGACTACGACCGCGAACGCGGCATCTCCTACTGGACCAAGAACTACCGCACCTCCATCGAATCCGCCGACCTGGAGGCGCTCAACAAGCGCTACGCCTACTACGACCCGATCGACACCCTCCCCGCCGACGGCCAGCAGTGGTGGCACGACCACCGCGACGACTGACCCACCGACGGCGGCACCCCCGGATTCCCCCCGGGGGCGCCGCCGTTCCCCGTCACCGGCAGCCCAGGGCCTGCACATACCCGGCCCGCACCGTCCCCGCCGCGACCTCGTCGGCGTACTCCCAGAACACCTCCGCCCAGTCACCGGCCCCGTCCAGGTCCCGCAGCACCCGCCACCCGTGACTGCCCCGCAACGCGTCCGCGGCCCGCCGCACCGCGGCCTCGTCCCCGCTCGCCCGCGCCCGCTGCCACTCCGCGATCCACCCGCACCCGACCCGGGACGCCACACCCACGCCGAACTGGTACGAGTCACTCACACCGATGCCGTCCAGCGAGGCGCCATCGAACCCGGGCGGCAGCGGCACGCCAACGAGCACCCGCACCGCCCGCTCCCGCACCGGCATCACCATCTCCGCCGGCAGCGCAGCCAACCACGTCCGCACGTCCACCCGCACGATGTCCGCGAGAATCCGGTCCAGGTCCGCACGCGACCAGCTCCCGGAGGTACTCATCTCCACGAACACGTCGTCGCGGGGACGCAACAGCACCGTGAAATCACCGTTGAGGTTCTGGAACAGCTCACCCGGCCACCCATCGACCCGCACCGACTTCGCGGGACCGTCGGCAAGCCGATCGGAATAGCGGTACGCGTACACGGACGCCGAATACCAGTTCATCTCCAACTCCCGCCCACCCCGGCGAAAACGGATCATGCCCTGCTCCTCGGCAAACCCGGACAGATCAGTCACCTTCCAGCCAGCCCGATCGATCAGCAGCCGTGGGTTCCGCTCCGCCGCCGCCATCGCCAACGGCGCATAGACCACGCCCGCGTCGACGGTGGGAATCGGCGAGACCCCACCACCCTCGGCCTGCCCCCGCAACACCACGGCGGCCGGCACGACGCTCATGAGCACGGCTGCCGCCGTCACGACGCCCGCGAAACGACGCACCCGCAACCGCCGCCGCGGCACCTCGACGACACGATCAGGCTCCGACCCGGACATGATCTCCTCCAGCAGGTCCTGCTTCACCCCGCCGAGATCCCCCAGCCCACCGAGCCCACCCGGGTCGGCAACCCGAACCAGCCGGTCGACACCCTCATCCGTGCTCACCAGTCCTCCTTCCGAGTCGATGCGCTCAGCACGTCGAGTACATGTCCGGGCGGCCCCGGGTCGTCACCGACCAGCCCCCGCAACCGCGCCCGCGCCCGCGACAGCCGGGTCCGCACCGCGGCAGGAGCCACCCCCAGCACCGCAGCCACCTCATGCGGCCGCAGACCCTCCCACACGGTGAGCATCAGCACCTCCCGATCCACCTCGGCCAGACCCGCCAACGCCGCCCGCACGGCAAGCCGCTCCGGCACCTCACTCCCCGGATCCGTGACCGAAGCAGAGATCTGCTGGCGCAACCGCTCACCGAGACGCTGCCGGCGAACACCACCACGGTGCTGGTTGGCCAACACCCGCCGGGCCACCCCGTACAACCACAGCCGCGCCTCCCCGCCGACCGGAATGTCCTGCCGGCGACGCCACGCCACCAGGAAGGTCTCCGCGACGACGTCAGCCGCGTCCTCCGGATGCGCGACACGGCGCAGCGCGTACGCCAACAACGACTCGAAGTCCTCGGCATACGCCCGCCGGAAGCGGTCCTCGTCCTGCGCTGTCCCTGAGCTCACGTCCAGTCCATGTCCGGTGCGACCACAACCGTGACAGCCCGCACCAGTCAGGCGCGGATACCGGCGAGCACGAGACCGGCGACCCTACCGATCACCTCGGCACTCGTCGTCGCCGGCAACCGCCGTAGCGACGCAATGGCCAGCAGGCCGGCCCGGACATCGCCCGCGTCGACGCCGTCGCGCAGCACACCCGCGGCCCGCGCCCGTACGACGAGCACATTCAACGCCTGCGCATGCTCCCGCCGCTCCTCCTGGAACGCCGCACCCACCTCACCCGGCCCCAACAACGCCTCGTTGAGCGCCCGGTCATGGATCTGCCGCTCAGCGAACTCGCGCACCACCCCCGACAGCGCCCGCCACGGGTCCGGGTCGTCGAGCGCACGGCGCATCCGCACACCGCAGTCCTCGACACGCTCGGCCAAGACCGTCGCGACCAACTCCGTACGCGTCGGAAAGTGCCGGTACAGGGTCGCCACCCCCACCCCAGCCCGTCGCGCCACCTCCCGCATGGGCACCTCGAGCCCCGCCGACGCGAACGCCGCCCGCGCCGCCGCCACCACCCGATCACGGTTGAACCGGGCATCGGCACGCTGCATCTGAGACATCCTCGGCCGGTCTCCCTCTCACTTGACCCCACAACGGAACAGCTGCTCCGTTTCCCGCCTACGGTACGACCAACGCCCCGTCACCCCAGGCAGAGGAGCCCTTCATGTTCGCCGTCCAGTACGACCGGTTCGGTGGCCCCGAGGTACTCCACCTCGGCACCACCGACGCGCCGCACCCCCGGGCCGGCCAGATCCGCATCCGCCTCCAGGCCGCCGGGGTCTCCCCCGTCGACGTCGGCCTCCGCTCCGGCCGCACCCCGACGAGCGCCCAACTACCGCTGCCCCACATTCCCGGGGTCGACGCGGCCGGCATCGTCGACGAGATCGGCGACGACGTCGACGATGTGACAGTCGGCGACCACGTCTTCGGCATCGTCGAGCTGGCCAGACTCGGCGGCGCGAGCGCACAGTTCGCGGTACTACAGCTCTGGGCGCACAAGCCCAGCACCATGCCGTGGGCCCAGGCGGGCGCGGCGGGCACCAGCATCGAGACCGCCACCCGAGCCCTCGACCTGCTGGACCTACGGCCCGGCCTGACGCTCCTCGTCGACGGCGCCGCTGGCGGCGTCGGCAGCATCGCCATCCAACTCGCCGCCGCCCGAGGCATCAACGTCATCGGCACCGCCCGCGCCGACAACCACGACCTCCTCCGCCAGCTCGGGGCGACACCGCTCACCTACGGCCCCGACCTCACGAACCGCCTCGACGCCCTCGGCGTGACCCGGGTCGACCGCGCCCTCGACGTCGCCGGCGCCGGGTCCCTGCCCGAACTGCTCCACCTCACCGGCGACCCGACAGCGGTCGTCACCCTCGCCGACTTCACCGCCCCCACGCACGGCGTCCGCCTGTCGATGGGGCAACTGGCGGGCGAACCCGACGGCCGCCACGGCCTACCCGCCGCAGCCGAACTGTTCACCGAGGGCCGGTTCAGGGTGCCGATCGACGCCGCCTTTCCCCTGGAGAAGGCGGCCGACGCGCACCAGGCGGCCGAACGCGGCTCCCGCCGCGGCAAGATCGTCCTGACTGTCGACGACGTGCGGGAAAGCTGATCCTCAGCCGCCGGCCAGCACCTCCGACAACGGCGCCGGCGCCAAGCCTCGCTCCCGCAACCCGGCCAGGATGTGCGGCAACGCCTCGTCGGTCATCGCCGCGTTCGCCTCGGTCACGTGCATGATCACCACCGAGCCGGGGCGGACGTGATCCAACACCGCCCGCACCAGCGGCTTCCACGCGGTCGCGAAGGGATCACCACTGACCACGTCCCCGTCGACGACAGTCACACCCAGCGGGGCCAGGGCATCCAGCGTCGCCGCGTTGTGGCACAGCCCCGGAAAGCGGAAGTACCGGGTCTGCCGACCCCCGTACGGCTTGATGACCTCGAACGTCTTCGCCACGTCCCCGGCCAACTTGTCCACCGGCAGTGAGGGCAGGTCATAGCAGTCAGCGGTGAACGCCGCGTGCCCGTAGGTGTGGTTGGCCAGCTCGAAGCGCGGGTTGCCCGCGATCCGCCGGGTCACGTCCGGGTACCGCTGCACCCACTTGCCGGTCAGGAAGAACGTGGCCGGCACCTCGTCGCGCTCCAGCAGGTCGAGGATGCGCAGGTTGGCGTACGACGTCACCCGACCGGCACGCAGACTGGCCAACATCGCGTCGGTCATGTCCGCGTCGAAGGTCAACGCGACCCGGTTGCCCCGACGTGGCCCGTGGTCCACCACCGGCGCCCGGGTCCCCACCCGCGTCGCCCCCGGGACGGCCGACGCCCCCTGCGGTGCGGTGGCGCTGACCGACGGGGCGGCCGTGGTCTCGGATGAGCCGACGAAGGCCGGTCGCTCCGTCGGCGGCACCCGGGACGCCGAGCACGCGGCGCTGCCGAGAACAGCCGCCGCCACCAGGACGCCCAACCGGAAGCGAAGCCGAGGTCGATTCACGCCGCCGATCATCGCAGAAGCGAGGGACGCTCACCGTCCCCGAAGCTCAGGGCAGCAAGGACCTCAGGCGCCCCGGGGGGCGTACATGATGACCGCGACGCCGAGCAGACAGAACGCCGCGCCGGTCAGGTCCCACCGGTCCGGGCGGAAGCCGTCCACCACCATCGCCCAGCCCAACGAACCCGCCACGAACACCCCGCCGTACGCGGCCAGGATCCGGCCGAAGTGCGCGTCCGGCTGGAACGTGGCGACGAACCCGTAACAGCCCAACGCGACCACCCCGGCGGCGATCCACCACAGGCCCCGCTGTTCGCGCCAGCCCTGCCACACCAGCCAGGCGCCACCGATCTCGGCCAACGCCGCCAACGCGAACAACACCAGGGAACGCAGCACCGTCACCGGCCGACCCTAGCCGCGGACAGCGACGGGTCCCCGGGCGGCAGTGCCACCCGGGGACCCGGGGACCGCTCAGGTCACTTCGTGAAGGAGTCCTTCACGTTGCGACCGGCGTCCTTCATGTTCTGACCGGCCTGCTTGGCGCGCGCGTCACTCTCCTGGCTGGCGCCCTCGCCACGCATCCGCTCGTTGTCGGTCATGTCGCCGACGCGCTCCCGTGCGGCGCCGGCCATCTGCTCGACCTTGTTTCGTGCCTTCTCGGTGAAGCTCATCGCGCCTCCTCGGTCTGGCGGTTGTCCTGGTTCGCTTGCCCGCTGTCCGGGTGCCGAAACCGGCGGTGTCGGTCGGCACACCCGCTAAGGCATCCTAGGAAGATAGGTTGAGGGAGGGTCGCCTGCCGGGGTCGATCCCGATGGTTAACTTGCCGCATGGGAGAGCTCCTGCTGATCCGGCACGGCGAGACCACCTGGAGTGCCAGCCTGCGGCACACCTCGTACACCGACCTGGAGCTGACCCCCGACGGCGAGCGACAGGCGCGCACGCTCGCCGCGTTCCTGGCCGGACGGCGGTTCGCGACGGTGCTGTCCAGCCCCCGCTCCCGGGCGCTGCGCACCGCACAGCTCGCCGGCCTCACCGTCGACGCCGTCGACGAGGACCTCAGCGAGTGGAACTACGGCGAGTACGAGGGCCGCACCACCGTCGACATCCACGCCGACCAGCCGCACTGGAACATCTGGACCGACGGCTGCCCCGGCGGCGAGTCACCCGCGCAGGTGGGCGAACGACTCGACCGGGTGCTGGCACGGGTCACCCCGCTGCTCGACCGGGGCACCGTCGCACTTGTCGGGCACGCGCACAGCCTGCGGGTCCTCGGCGCCCGCTGGATCGGCCTGCCCCCGTCCGCCGGCGGACGGCTGCGCCTGGAGACCGCCACGGTCAGCGCGCTCGGTCACGAGCACGGCCGGCAGGTCATCCTGCGCTGGAACCAGCCGGCTCCTCCGGCACCCGGGACCGCGACCGACTCGGTGCCGCCGCGTTGAGCTGACCCGGTGCCGCCGCGCCGATCTTCGGCGGCCGATTCTCGTACGGGGTGGACAGCACCACCGTGGTCCGGGTCGTCACGTTCGCCGAGGTGCGGATCTCCTGGAGCACCCGCTCCAGGTCGGTCGGGCTCGCCACCCGCACCAACAACAGGTAGAAGTCCTCCCCCGCCACCGAGTAGCACGAGTCGATCTCGGGCAGGTGGGCCAGCCGCTCCGGCGCGTCGTCCGGCTGCGACGGGTCGAACGGGCGGATCGCCACGAACGCGGTGAGCGGCAGGTCCAGCGCCTCGAACGACACCCGGGCGGCGTACCCCTTGATCACCCCGCGCTGCTCCAGCCGACGCACCCGCTGGTGCACCGCGGACACCGACAACCCCACCTTCTCGGCCAGGTCGGTGTACGACAGTCGGCCGTCGGCGGTCAGCGCGGCGACGATAGCGCGGTCGATCTCCTCCACGGCGTGCAACCTACCGGGAAAACGGCCCGACGGCGACGAGGTACCCGCCGGGTCGGCCGCGGTGGGTCCCGCCGCGGCCGCCCCGGCACTGCTCAGCCCTTCGCCAACGCCCGGGAAATCACCATCCGCTGGATCTGGTTGGTGCCCTCCACGATCTGCAACACCTTGGCCTCGCGCATGTACCGCTCCACCGGGTGATCGGCCACGTAGCCGGCGCCGCCGAGCACCTGCACCGCGTCGGTGGTCACCCGCATCGCCATGTCGGTGGCGAAGAGCTTCGCCTTGGCCGCCTCGATCGCGTACGGGCGGCCGGCGTCGCGCAGCCGGGCCGCGGCGAGGGTCAGCGCGCGGGCGGCGGAGATCTGGGTGGCCGCGTCGGCGAGGAGGAAGCCGAGGCCCTGGAGGTCGATGATGGAGCGGCCGAACTGCTGCCGCTCCCGGGCGTAGGAGACCGCGTAGTCCAGGGCCGCCTGGGCCAGACCGACCGCGCACGCGGCGATGCCCAGGCGACCGGAGTCGAGCGCGGACATGGCGATGGTGAAGCCCGCGCCCTCGCCGCCGATCAGCCGGTCGGCCGGCACCCGCGCCTCGTCGAAGGCGATCTGCGCCACCGGGGAGGCGCGCAGCCCCATCGTCCGTTCCGCGGCCTGCGGGTTGATGCCGGCGGTGCCCGCGTCGGCGAGCAGGCAGGAGATCCCCTTCGGCCCGGGCCCGCCGGTGCGGCAGAAGACGTTGTAGAAGTCGGCCGTGCGCGCATGGGTGATCCAGGCCTTGGTGCCGGACACCAGGTACGCGTCGCCGTCGCGAACCGCCCGGGTGCTCAGCGCCGCCGCGTCCGAGCCACCCTGCGGCTCGGAGAGGCAGTACGCGCCCAGCAGCTCCCCGCCGATCATGTCCGGCAGCAGCTTGCGCTGCTCGTCACTGCCGAACGCGAACACCGGGTAGCAGGACAGGGTGTGCACGCTGACCGCCTCGGCGACCGCGAGCCAGCGGCTGGCCAGGATCTCCAGCACCTGCAGGTACACCTCGTAGGGCTGGGCCGCGCCGCCGTACTCCTCGGGGTAGGGCAGGCCGAGCAGACCGGCACGGCCGAGGGTCCGGAGCACCTCGCGGGGGAATTCGGCGCGCTCCTCGAAGGCGGCGGCCTTCGGCGCGAGCTCGCGGTCGGCGAGCTCGGTGGCGAGACCCAGCAGGTCGTGGGCCTCGTCGGTGGGCAGGATCCGGTCGACAGTCATAGCGCGATGAGCTCCGTGGGGGTGGTGTTGAGCCGTTGCACGCCGTCCGTGGTGCAGACGACGATGTCCTCGATGCGGGCGCCGTGCCGGCCCGCCAGGTAGACGCCCGGTTCGATGGAGAACGCCATCCCGGCCTCGATCGGGCGGTCGTTGCCGGCCACCAGGTAGGGCTCCTCGTGACCGTCGAGACCGATGCCGTGGCCGGTGCGGTGCAGGAAGGCGGGGCCGTAGCCGGCGGCGGCGATCGGGTCGCGGGCCGCGGCGTCGGCCGCCGCGGCGGTTACTCCGGGCCGCACCGCGGCGACCGCGGCGCGCTGGGCGTCGTGCAGCACCGCGTAGTAGTCCAGGAAGTCCGCCGGCGCCGGCGCACCCATCAGGTAGGTGCGGGTGCAGTCCGAGCGGTACCCCGACGCCATCGTGCCGCCGATGTCGACCACCACCGGCTCGCCGGCGCCGATCGGCCGGTCCGAGGTGCCGTGGTGTGGGCTGGCCCCGTTGGGTCCGGCCGCCACGATGACGAAGTCGACGGTGACGTGCCCGGCGGCCCGGATCGCCGCGGCGATGTCGGTGGCGACCTCCGCCTCGGTGCGACCGGGGCGCAGCCACTGCCCCATCCGCAGGTGCACCTCGTCGATCGCCGCGCCGGCCTCGGCGAGGGCCGCGACCTCCGCCGGGGACTTGCGGATCCGCAGCTCGCGCAGCACCTCCCCGGCGAGGCGTTGCGCGGCGCCGGGCAGGGCGGCGCGCAACGCGAGGACCTGCTCGGCCCACATCCGGTCGGCCAGCCCGACCGCCGCGACCGGCCCGCCGAGGGCGGCGACCACCAGGGGGTACGGGTCGGAGCCGTCGACGTGGTCGACGATGCGCACACCGGTGGCCGGTGCCGCCTCCGCCGCCGGACGTTCCAGCCGGGGCACGACGAGGGTCGGCTCACCCACGGCGGGCAGCACCAGGCAGGTCAGCCGCTCCCCCGCGTGGGCGTCATACCCGGTCAGGTACCGCAGGTCGGAGCCGGGGGTGAGCAGCAGGGCATCCAGACCGGCGGCGGCGGTGGCGCGCTGCGCGGCGATCAGCCGATCGGGCGGGTACAGCTCGTCGATTCCCACCCCAGCAGCTTAACGGTCGTTTGGGTAAACCCCCATATCGGTTCCGGCTCGCGGAAATCCACAGGCGTTGATTGACGCGGACAGTTAACACTCTTTAAGATTTGGCTGCCTCGAGGCCCACCCGTTCCTGCGTCCCGCACTCCCGCCCGCGACAACCCTGCGCGGGTGGCGTCGTTCCCCGCCCACGGGAAGGCCCCCGATGTCCTCACCACTGCGCCGCGCCCTCGCCGCCGGCCTGCTCGCGCTGGCCACCGCCGGCGCCACCCTCACCGTCACCTCCACCGCCGCGCAGGCCGTGGTGCTGCCCAACAACTTCAAGAGCGTCGGCTACATGCCCTCCTGGGCCGGCAACATCAACACGATCCAGTACAACAAGCTCACCCACATCAACTACGCCTTCATCCTGCCCAACAGCGACGGCAGCCTGCAGGGGGTCGACGGGGCGCGACTGTCCTCGCTGGTCTCGCAGGGACACGCCAACAACGTCAAGGTGTCGATCGCCGTCGGCGGCTGGAACGACGGCAACGACTCGGCGTTCGAAGCCCTGGCCGCCAACTCCGGCAGCCGGACCAACTTCGTCAACAACCTGGTCAACTTCGTCAACCAGTACAACCTCGACGGCGTCGACATGGACTGGGAGTACCCCGACGCGGGCGCCTCGGCCAACAACTACACGGCGCTCATGACGCAGCTCGGCAGCGCCCTGCACAGCCGGGGCAAGCTGCTCACCGCCGCCGTGGTCTCCGAGGGCCCCAGCGTGCAGGGTGTGCAGACGGCCGTGTTCAACCAGGTCGACTGGCTCAACATCATGGCGTACGACGGCGGCAACCCCCACGCCAACTACGACTGGTCGATCAACAGCATCAACCTGTGGAAGGCGCGTGGCCTGCCGGCCAGCAAGGCGGTGCTCGGCATCCCGTTCTACAGCCGCCCGGTCTACTACAACTACTCGTACATCGTCGGCCTGGACCCGGCGAACGCCAACCGGGACTGCGCCACCATCGGCGGGTCGCAGCAGTGCTGGAACGGCATCCCGACGGTCAAGCGCAAGACGCAGTGGGCGTTGGCCAACGCCGGCGGCGTGATGAACTGGGAGCTGAGCCAGGACACCAGCGGCTCGACCTCACTGCTCAGCGCCATGTACGACACCATCATGGGCGGCACCACCCCGCCGCCGACCGGTCGCACCGGCCAGATCACCGGCCTCGGCGGCAAGTGCGTCGACGTGGCGGCGGCCAGCACCGCCAACGGCGCCGCCATCCAGCTCTACGGCTGCAACGGCACCAACGCCCAGACCTGGACGGTGGCCGGCGACAGCACGCTGCGCGCCCTCGGCAAGTGCGCCGACATCGCCAGCGGCTCCACCGCCAACGGCGCGAAGGTGCAGCTCTGGGAGTGCAACGGCAGCGGCGCCCAGGTGTGGCAGGCCCAGTCCAACGGCACGTTGCGCAACCCGCAGTCGAACAAGTGCCTGGACGTCACGGACAACAGCTCCGCCGACGGCACCCGGCTGCAGATCTGGGACTGCTTCGCCGGCGCCAACCAGCGCTGGACGCTCCCCGCCTGACCGTACGGCCCGCCCGGTCCCCGGTCGACGCCAGGCGTCAGCCGGGGACCCGCGCGTGTGCGCGGGCCAGGGCGAGCATCTCCTGCACCGAGCCGGCCGGGTCGGTGACCGGGAACTGCACGGCACGCACCACCGCCGCCGGGTCGACAAGCAGCGTCAGCCGCTTGAACCGGGTCACCCCGCCGGCCCGGAAGACCGGCAGCAGCAGCCCCGCCGCCAACCGGCCGTCCTGGTCGGACAGCAGCGGAAACGGCAGCCCGGCGTACGCGGCGAAGTCGGCGAGCTGGTCCGGACGCTGGGTGCTGATCCCGTGCACCCGCACCCCGGCGGCCTCGAAGTCCGAGTGACGCTTGGCGTACGTGCTCGACTCCAGGGTGCAGCCCCGGGCGCCGGGGATCTCCGCCCAGCCCGGCGGATAGCCGGGCGTTCCCGGCGCGTACGCCCCAGGGAAGAGGTAGAGGACCGCCCAGGTGTCCATCGTCGCCAACGCGACCGGCCGACCGTCGGGACCGGGCAGGACGACCTCGGGCAGTCGCCGCCCGACCAGGTGGTGGGCCCGGCGCGCCTCGGCGGAGTCGGCGTCGGCCGTCGCGGTCAGCTCACCGTCACCCATGAGATGCCTCGTTCCCCAGTCCTGTAGGGCGATCAGCACCGGCAGCAGCCCCTCGCCCCGAGCGGTGAGCAGGTAGTCGTAGCGCGGTGGGTGTCGCGAGTAGGACCGGCGCTCCAACACCCCGTGCTCGACCAGGGCGGCGAGGCGTTCGGTAAGCGCCCGCCGGCTGACGCCCAGTTCACGTTGCAGCGCGTCGAAGCGGGTCGTCCCCCCGGCGACGTCGCGCACGATGAGGAACGTCCACCAGTCCCCCAGTACGCCGAGCGCCTGCGCGATGCCGCAGTCCGCGTCGGCGAGATCCTCTCGCCGCACCCGCTACCTCCGTCGGTCCTCATCCGACTATAGTGCGTTCCAGATTGGAACTCATTGGTCCGACGAAACGGGGGCCGACGACACGCGCGTCGACGATCGGGCCGGGATCTTCTGGCGTTGGTGGGCCGCCGGCACGACCAGCATGGTCGGGTCGGCGGTCGGCTCGGTGGCCCGGCCGCCGACACCCGTCAGGGCGGTGCGATCACCCGGCGCGCGACGACGCCATCCGTAGCGCGGTGGCGGCGTCCGGCGGACCGAGCACGATCCACGAGCCGTCGGCGAAGAGCAGGGCGAGACGCCCGATCGTGCCGCCGGGCAGCGCGTCGAGGCGGACCAGCGACTCCACGCCCAGCTGCCAGGCCACCTCCAGTGGCACGTCCCGGTCCACCGGGCCGGGCCCCTGCCAGGCCGCCCGCACCTGGTTGGCCGCCGCCGCGAGGCGATCCCGCAGACCGCCGCCGGCAGGTGGCGGCGTCGGGGCCGGTCGACCGCCCTGGCGGCGCAGCACCAGCACACGACGGTTGGTCAGCGCCAGCACCTGGGCGACCGTGGGCTCGGGCAGCCGCTCGTCCAGCCCGACGCCCACCGAACCGGGCGGGCCGCCGAGCACCCCGTTGCGGGCCGCCTGATACCACTCCACGCCGGGCCCGGTGGAGGCGGTCACCCCGACGGCATCCCAGGCCAGCCCCTCCGCCACCCGCAGCGGATTCAACTCGGCACGGAACACCTCCCCGGCCGATCGCCGGCCCGGGACGCGGGTGAACCAGCACGCCTCCCGCAGGGTCTCGCCCGGGGCCAACCCGGCCCCCACCTGAGCGAGCAGCTCCGCTCGGCGCGCCGCCTGCTCGTCCATCGATCCTCCCCGCGTCACGGCGCCCGGTCGGCTGCCGGGTCCGTCCAGGAACTCACGGTACGCCGCCAGCGACTGCCGTCGCCGTCGTCACCGCCGCGGCGATCCTCGTACTCGTCGGCGGAGGAGTTGATGACCATGTCACCGACCGACTGCAACCCCTCGCCGACGATCGACCCGTCCAGTGGGGTGGCGAGCTTGATGCCCATCTTCAGCATGGCCTTCGGGCCGTACAGCTTGTTGATGGTCCACGCGGCGATCTTGCCGACGGTGCCCAGCGCCTTGAGGGCCTCCATCATGGCCTTGTACGCCTCCAGCGCCCGGTGCAGCTGCGCCATGATCCGGGTGGTCCGGCTGACCGCGATGCCGGTCTCCGCCGCCGAGGCGACGGCGGCCGCCGCCTCGGACGCACCGGCGGTGATGATCGCCAACGCCTGCGCGGCGAGCCAGGTGATCACCAGCCACTCGACCAGCTCCCGGATGATGGTCCGGATGATCTCCTCACAGTCGCGCAGGTCCATCGCGGTGTCGCCGAGGCTGTCGGCGGTCCGGGCCATCTCCCCGGCCGCCGCGTCCAACCCCTGCACCAGCGCGTCAATCCGCTTGGCGTACGCCTCGGCCGCCTGACCGGTCCATTCCGGACGCAGCGCGTCCAGGCCCTGCCGCTCCTGCTCGGCGACCTGCCGCAGCTGGGTGGCGGCGTTGCGCCAGGCACCCGCGTGCGCGTCGAGCTGGTCGGGGTCGCCGACGCACAGCTCCAGCAACTGCAGCAGCGGCCAGACGAACGGGTAGAGCAGCGCGTCCAACCCGGTGTTGAGCGCCTCGGAGGCGGGGCTGGTGACCTGGTCCCAGGTGTCGCGGACCTGCTGGTAGCCCTTGGCGACGTCGACGGCGCCCGGCTGGCTCATGACCGCTCCGGGTACTGGCTGGCCAGGTGGTCGGCGTTGCCCGAGTCGGTGTGCTCGTACGCCTCGGCGTTGGCGTGCAGCCCGTCGGCCAGGTCGTGCAGGTACTGGACGAGCGCCTCCAGCGAGGTCACCTCGTCGGCCACCCAGCCGCGGTAGCCGGCGTCCAGGCCGGCCATCTGCCCGATCACGCCGAAGAGGTTGCCCTGGGCGGTGGCCGACTCGACGGTGCGGGCGGTCGACTCGGCGGCCCCGGCGACGGCCTCCTGAGCAGCGGCAGCCGCGCGCAGCGCCGCCGGCTGGACGGTGAAGCCGTCGCCGCTCACCGACGCCTGCCGAACTGGTCGTCGGCGGAGTCGAGCTGCTCCGCGGCCGCACGGAACCGGCCCTTGTCGACCGCCCGGTCGACCATCGATCGCACGTCGACGGCCCCGCCGGTGGCCGGGCCGATGAGCTCCTGGACCACCTCGGCCTGCCGCCGCCCGGCCTCGGCCGCGGCCTCCCGCTGGGTCGCCACGATGCGCTCCGCCAGCTCCTGCGGCCCCAGCCGCAACGCCGAGGTGCTCAGCGTGAGCCGGACCGGCATCCCCCCGGGCGCCACCACCGCGACGACGCCCTCCGGGGACCGCGCCTCGCCGTACAGCCGCTCGGGGTCGTCACCGAGCTCGGCCAGCCCCGCGAACCGCTCCCGCGTGTCGGCCACCAACCGCCCGAACCAGGCCCGGGTCTCGTCACTCACACTCACCGTCACCCCCGTCAGAACCGTACGAGCGACGAGCGTACCGATGCCGGTCCAACCTGGCTGTCCCGTGCCGTGGCTCGGCGTGCGCGCGGATCCGCCAGCGCCGGGGTTTTCCCCTTCGCACGGCGGGTGGGGCCATAGCCTGGATCCGGGAACGCCCGCGCGGGCGCCCGGCCGGGAGGATCACGTGGCAACGAACGAGGCGAACCGGACGGCCACCCGCCGACGCCGTCAGCTGTGGGCCGGGGTCCTCGCGCTCGTCGGCCTGGTCCTGCTGATCATCGGCGTCACCGTGGCCGACGGTGTCGCGGCCTGGGTGGAGGTGCTTGTCGCGATCCTGCTGCTGGTGACCAGTTACGTCGTGCAGCACCTGGCCCGGCGGGCGACCGTCTACCGGCACGACGAGCGGCGCTGACACCGCCGACGGCCGGGCGTACCCCGGATCGTCGGGGGCTTGTGCCAGGCTGTCCGGCGTGGCACACCGACCCCCGATCCTGCTGATCGACGCAGCCAGCCTCTACTTCCGGGCCTACTTCGGCATTCCGGAGTCTGCCGCGCGCACCGCGGACGGCACCCCGGTCAACGCGGTGCGCGGCTTCCTCGACATGCTCGCCACCCTCATCCGCGGGCGCGGCGCCGACCGGATGGTCTGCGCACTGGACCACGACTGGCGGCCCGCGTGGCGGGTCGACCTGTTGCCGTCGTACAAGGCGCACCGGGTCGCCCCACAGGGCGGCGAGATCGTTCCGGACACCCTCTCCCCGCAGGTGCCGATGATCCTGGAGGTGCTGGCGGCGGTCGGCATCACCGCCGTCGGCGCGACCGGCTACGAGGCCGACGACGTGCTCGGCACGCTGTCGGTCACCCAGCCGGGGCCGGTCGAGGTGGTCTCCGGCGACCGGGACCTGTTCCAGCTCATCGACGACACCCGGCCGGTCCGGCTGCTCTACGTCGGGCGCGGCGTGGCCAAGCTCGACGACTGCGACGACGCCGCGGTGCGGGCCCGCTACGGCGTGCCGGCCGACCGCTACGCCGACTTCGCCGCGCTGCGCGGTGACCCCAGCGACGGGCTGCCCGGCGTGACGGGCGTCGGCGAGAAGACCGCCGCCCGGCTCATCGAGCGCTACGGCAGCATCGCCGGCATCCTGGCCGCGCTCGACGACTCCGACTCGTCCTTCGCACCGGGCCTACGCACCAAGCTGGCCGCGGCACGCGACTACCTGGCCGTCGCGCCGACGGTGGTCCGGGTCGCGCTGGACGTGCCGCTGCCGGAGCTGGCCACCGAGCTGCCGACCGCGCCGGTCGACCCGGACCGGCTGGTCGAGCTTGCCGGCCAGTGGAACCTGGCCGGCTCGACCCGCCGCCTGGTGGACGCCCTCGCGGCCCGCACCGACGCCGCCTGAGCGCCGGGTTCGCAGCGCCCCGGGTTCGCAGCGCGCCGATGTCGCAGCGCGCCTGCTTCGCAGCGCCCGGCCCGCGGGCGTGGTCGCCGCCGTTGGCGGCGGCGCGGGCGGGCGAGGCCGGGCTTCAGGGGCGCAGCCTCGCCGCGAGGTCGCCGATCGCGCCCATCGCGTACCGCTGCATCCCCGGGCCGAAGGTGATGCGCGTGGCGCCGTGGCGGCCCAGCTCGGTCACGGACTCCCGGTCCGGGTCGGCGGCCATGTTGAGCGGCCCCGCGATGCCCTCCCGCAAGCGCGGGAGCACCGCCAACGGGGCCAGGATCGGGTAGACGCAGTCGGCGCCGGCCGCCACGTAGAGACGGGCACGACGCACCGCGTCGGCCGGGTCACCCTGCCCGACCAGGAAGGTGTCGACGCGCGCGTTGACGAAGAGCGCGTCACCCGCCTGCGCCCGCACCTCGGCCAGCCAGTCGGCGTGCCGCTGCGCATCCTTGAGCGTGCCGTGACCGTCCGAGTCCTCCAGGTTGCAGCCGACGACACCGGCGTCCAGGAGCCGCCCGATCAACTCGCGAGGGGCGAGCCCGTAACCGCCCTCGACGTCGGCGGACACGGGCACGGACACGGCCCGGACGATCCGCGCCACCGCCGCGAACATCTCATCGGCCGGGGTCGCGCCGTCCTCGTACCCGAGCGAGGCGGCGACCCCGGCGCTCGGGGTCGCGAGCGCCGGGAAGCCGGCGTCGGCGAACACCCGCGCACTGCCGGCGTCCCAGGGCCCGGGCAGGACGAGCGGGTCGCCGTCGGGGCGGTCGTGGTGCAGGGCGCGGAAGGTGGAGGCTGTCATCGTTCAGGGCTCCCGGGGGTTGCGCAGGGGCGGGATCAGGCGGTGTACCCGCCGTTGGAGTCAAGCACGGCGCCGGTGATGTACGAGGCCGCGGGGCTGGCCAGGAACGCGATGGTGGCGGCGGTCTCGGCGGCGTCGCTGACGCGTTGGAGCGCGACGTCCGCGCCGGCGTCGGCCAGAGCGCGGGCCGTGGCCGTGCCGAGACCGCGTGATCCGCCGGTGACGAGCGCGACCTTGCCCGCAAGAGGCTGTGTGATGAGTCGTTCCTCTCCGTGACCGAATTCTTGACCGTTCGGTCCACCATAGGCTTGATGGACTGAGCGGTCAAGAATCGCTAAGCTGGTCACATGGCCAGGCCACGGCAGTTCGACGAGGAGCAGGTGCTACGCGCCGTCCGGGACCAGTTCTGGGATGCCGGTTACGCGGCGACCTCGCTGGAGGACCTGGTCCGCGTCAGCGGGTTGGGAAAGGGCAGCCTCTACGGCGCCTTCGGCGACAAGCACCGGCTGTTCCTGCGCGCGCTGCGGGAATACACCGACACCAGCGGCGGCTACCTGCGCGACATGCTCACGTCCACCCCGCGTGCCGTGGACGCGCTGCGCGCGTTCGTCATGGCACCGGTGCACGACCCGGGCGGGGCCGCCGCCCGGCGCGGTTGCCTGATGGCCAACAGCACGTACGAACTCGCCACCAGCGACCCGGACGTCCTCGCCGAGGCCCGCCGCACCTACGAGGCGACGACCGACCTGGTCGCGCAGTGCGTCGGACGCGCCCAGGACGAGGGTGACCTGCCACGCGACGTCGATCCGGTCGAAACGGCGCGCGCCCTGCTCGCCGCGCAGCAGGGACTCGTGTTCATGGGGCGGACCGGCCTGGACATCGACACGCTGACCGCCACCGCCCGCACCATCGCCGCCAGGTTCCTCCCGGACGCCTGACCGGGGCGCGTTTACTTGATCTTGCGGGTGGACCGGACCACGATGCCCTCGTACTCCGGGTGCTTCACCAGCCAGTCGGCGAGGAACGGACAGATGGGCACGACGGTCCGCTTCCTGGCCCGCGCGTCGTCCATCACCGCGCGCGCCAGCGTCGACCCGACACCCCTGCCCTCGAAGGCCGGATCGACCTCGGTGTGGGTGTAGGCGATGATGCTGCCGGTCAGCTGATAGGTGACAAACCCGGCGAGCGCCCCCGCCTCGTCACGCGCCTCGAAACGCTCCCGCTCCGGCGCGTCTGCCACGGTGATCTGCATCCGACCATCCAACCACCCACCCCGCGCCACCCACCGTGCGGCCGGGCTGGAGGTGACGCCGCGCGCATTGTCCCGGCGGTAACGGGAAACGCAGCGCCGCCGGCCGGGACGTGGGCCGCCGGCCGGGACGTGGGAGGAGACGCGCCACATGACGAACCCGTCGAGGGACCTCGGCTTCGCCGTGGTGGAGATGTTCACCTCGCAGGGCTGTTCGAGCTGCCCTCCGGCGGAGGAGGTGCTGACCGAGATCGAGCGCGACGCCCGGGATCGGGGGCAACCCGTCTTCGCCCTCGGCTTCCACGTCGACTACTGGGACGATCTGGGCTGGCCCGACCGCTTCGCGGACGCGGCGTACACCGCGCGGCAGGAGGCGTACGCCCGCGCCTTCGGCACCGGACGGCTGTACACACCGCAGATGGTCGTCAACGGAACCGTCGAGTTCGTCGGCTCCGACCGTCGGCGTGCGGCCAGCGCGATCGCGTCCGCCCTGACGTCGACCGCCACCACGCCGGTCACACTCACCGCACCGGACCTCGGCGGGCAGCGGGTGGCGGTGGACTACCAGATCGCGCAGCCGCCGCAGGGGGCGGTGCTGCACGTGGCGATCGTGGAACGCGGCCTGGACAGCGAGATCGCCCGGGGGGAGAACGCCGGACGGACGCTCCGACAGGACAACGTGGTCCGCGCCTTCACGTCCGTGGATCCGCACGCCGAGCGGGGACGGGTGGAGCTCGCGGCGCCACCGGATCTCGATCCGCGCGGCGCCACCGTCGTCGGCTACGTGCAGGAGAACGGCAACCGGGCCGTCCTCGGTGCCACCGCCGTCGACCTGTCCACCGCGTAATCTCGGCACATGCTGATCGTGTGCGCTGCGGGGGGCCTCGGTGGTTGACGCCGATGACGTACGCCGGATGGCGCTGGCCCTGCCGCACGTGGTGGAGAATCCCAGTGACGGCTTCGACTTCCGGGTGGCCGACAAGGGCTTCGTCTGGTCCTATCCGGAGCGCGTCCCCGGAAAGCCCCGGGTGATCCGACTCGACATCGCCGTGCTGTTCGTCGGTGACGAGGCCGAGAAGCAGGCGCTCCTGCTCGGCGAGCCCGACCTCTTCTTCACCACGCCCGGCTACCACGGCCTGCCCCTGGTGCTGCTGCGGCTGGCGGTGGTGGACCTCGAGCGTCTGCGCGAGCTGGTGACCGACGCGTGGCGGATGCGGGCACCGGAGGCGCTCCTGGGCGACGTCGACGACGGCGTGTCGGTCGACGCGACGGAAGCGGGCACCGGCAGCTAGGGTCTGCGTCAAAGCCCCTGGCCGGCCTGCGGCGAGTCCAGCTCGACCGAGGGCTTTGACACAGACCCTGGCGACATCGGCACGCAACGGGTTGGACACATTGACGGGGATCTCGGTGCTCCACTACCGTGACCTGTGAGAGCGCTCTCTCACTCGACCTTCCCCCCAATTCAGACGCACCGCGTCGGGCCCGGCTAGGGCCGCATCCCGGCGCGCGATGGAGGCACCATGAAACCTCCCGTCCCCCGCCGCCGCTGGGCCCTGGCCACGGCCACCGCTCTGGCCCTGGTCGTCGGCGGTCTCGCGATCCCCGTCACCCGCGCCGCGGAGGCCGCACCCGTGGGCGCCGGCAGCTACACCACCACCGGAGTCGGCCCGCTCCCCACCGGATGCGGCGCGATGTCCAGCAACCCCCGGCAGTTCGCCACCGCCAACGCGCCGGCCGGGCCGATACCCACCAACGACTGGTGGTCCTCGCTGCTGTGGAAGCGCACCGACTGCTCCTTCAGCGAACCGCTGCACGCCCACCCGATCTCGTACGACACCTTCACCGACGGCCTGGGCTTCTCCGCCAACTCCACGCCCGCCATCAGCGGCACCGCGACCGGCGTCGGCGAATACCACTACCCCTACGTCCAGGACATCCGGGTCGGCGTGGCCGGGCTCGGCGCACCCCAGGTCAGGGTGGACGGCTGGACCGACTGGACGGTCAGCCCACACTGGAGCGACGGCACCCGCACCATGCGCGCCACCATCGGCCACGGGCTGCCCTTCGCGTACTTCCAGACCACCGGCGGCGACGCGGTGATCGGCACCGCCGGCACCCCCGAGGTGTGGTCCGCAGGCGGCGCCACCATCGGCTTCCGGGTCAACGGTCACGACTACGTCGGGTACGCGCCCAGCGGCGCCACCTGGACTGTCGCCGGGGGCCGGCTCTCGTCCACCCTCGCCGGTCGGGGCTACTTCTCCGTCGCCCTGCTGCCGCCCACGTCCAGCGCCACGGAACGCGCCGACCTGGCCGCCACCTACGGCCGGTACGCGCACGCCCACGTGACCGGCACCCAGGTCTCGTACGCGTACAACCCGGCCACCAGCGGCGTGACCACCACGTACGCGTTCACCACCACCGCCCGGGAGGGCACCGCCACGCAGACCGTGGTCAGCCTCTACCCGCACCAGTGGAAGTCGCTGAGCGGATCCACCGCGATCACGCCGACCTACCCGTCGGCGCGCGGACGGATGAAGGTGCTCACCGGCGTCAACCAGTTCCGTACCGCCATGAAGTTCCAGGGCATCCTGCCGGAACTGCCGGCCGTCGGCGACGGCAGCGGCAGCGACCTGGCGACGCTCACCGGTCAGTTGGCCGCCGCCCGCGCCAACCCGATGGACCAGCGCGGCAACGACACCTACTGGACCGGCAAGGGGCTCGGCCGGGCCGCCCGCATCGCCGAGATCGCCGACCTGGTCAACGACACCGCGACCCGCGACAGCGCGCTGAACGCCATCCGCAGCACGCTCACCGACTGGTTCACCGCGTCCAGCGGCAAGGCCAGCCGGGTCTTCTACTACGACAACAACTGGGGCACCCTGATCGGCTACCCGGCGTCGTACGGCTCCGACCAGGAACTCAACGACCACCACTTCCACTACGGCTACTACATCGCCGCCGCCGCCACGCTTGCCAAGTTCGACCCGACCTGGGCCACCACCAGCCGCTACGGCGGCATGGTGGACCTGCTGATCCGCGACGCCAACAACTACCGCCGCGACGACACCCGCTTTCCCTACCTGCGGGACTTCGACATCTACGCCGGCCACGACTGGGCGTCCGGGCACGGCTCGTTCGGCTCCGGCAACAACCAGGAGTCCTCGTCGGAGGGGATGAACTTCGCCAGCGCCCTCATCCAGTGGGGGCAGGTCACCGGCGACACCGCCGTCCGTGACGCCGGCGTGTTCCTCTACACCACCCAGGCCGCCGCCATCGCGGAGTACTGGTTCGACGTCAGCGACCAGAACTTCCCCGCCGCCTTCGGGCACTCGACGGTCGGCATGGTCTGGGGCGACGGCGGCGCGTACGCCACCTGGTTCAGCGGCGAGCCGGAGATGATCCAGGGCATCAACCTGCTGCCGATCACCGGCGGGCACCTCTACCTGGGCAACAACCCGGCGTACGTGCGGACCAACTACGCCGAACTGGTCCGCAACAACGGCGGACCGCCGACGGTGTGGCAGGACATCCACTGGCAGTTCCAGGCCCTCGGCGACCCGGACGCGGCGCTGGCGAACCTCCGCGCGAACCCCGGCTACACCCCGGAGGAGGGCGAGAGCCGGGCACACACCTTCCACTGGATCCGCAACCTCGCGGCGCTGGGCACCGTCGACACCACGGTGACCGGCAACCACCCGCTGTCGGCGGTGTTCTCGCGCAACGGCGCGCGCACCTACGTGGCGTCGAACCCGACCGCCGCCCCGATCACCGTGACGTTCTCCAACGGCACCACCCTCACCGTGGGAGCCGGGAAGACGGCGACCACCGGGGCGTACACGTGGAGTGGGGGCAACGCCTCCGGCGGCGTACCTCCGACGACCACCCCACCGACGACCACGCCGCCACCGACGACGGCGCCGCCGACGACCCCGCCGCCGACGACCGGCGGTCCCACCCGGTACCTGCTGCCCGGGGGTGGGTTGGGCGCCGCCGGCAGCGCGGCCACGGCGACTGTCGCGGCCGCCAACGGCAACCACGACGGTACGCCCACCAACCCGCAGGTCTTCACGGCGACCGGCCTCAACCTCGCCTACTCCGGCGGGCAGACCGCTGTCGACCTGTTCGTGGATGCCGGGACGGCGGTCGGCAACGGTGTGCAGGTGCGGGTCTCCTACGACCTCACCGGCAACGGCAGTTGGGAGCGGGTGGAGACGCTGCGCTACTTCGCCACCGACCCGGTGCCCGGCTACGAGCACTACACCCAGAGCGCCGGCCTGGCCTCGGCCACCGGCACGTTGGGCACGTTGAGCAACGGCACGGTCCGGGTGGAGATCTGGTCGGCGATCGGCAACAACCCCAGCACCGTGGGCATCGGCAACCAGTCGGTGGTGCGGCTGCCGTACTCCTGATCGGCTCGTGCACGGCGAACGGCCGGTGTGCGGGACCAGGAATGGTCCCGCACACCGGCCGACGGGGACGGGTCGATCAGTCGTGCTCGGTCAGTCGTGCTCGGTCAGGAGGCGGTGCAGGTGGGCGTGATGCCAGCCCCGCTGCCGGTGCCCTGGAAGCCGAACTCGGCGACCTGGCCGGCGGCGAGCCGGCCGTTGTAGTTGACGTTGGCGAACCGGACCGTGCCGGTGGAGCCACTGGCCGTCGCACTCCAGGTGTTGGTGACACTCGCGCCACTGGGCAGCGTGACGCTGACGTTCCACCCGTTCGTGCCGGCCGAGCCGGCGGTGACCTTCACGCTGGCCACGAAACCACCGGTCCACGAGTTGACCGACACCGACGCCGTGCAACCCTCCGGGCCCGGCGGGGGCGTCGTGGGCGGCGGGGTGGTGGGCGGAGGAGTCGTGGGCGGCGGGGTGGTGGGGCCGGGCGTCGTCGGCCCCGGCGTCGTCGGCGACGGGGTGATCGCCGGGCCGGCGTTGAGGGCGTTCAGAACGCTGGTGTACGCGGCCTTCTTGTTACCGCTGCACTCGAAGAGCAGGGCGTTGTCCGACCCACGCCACGAGTCACAGTCGCGCACACCCCACGTGGTGATGCCGGTGCAACGCGAGACGTTCATGCACGCGCGGGTGACCCCGGCGAAGACGTTCGCCTGGTTGCCGCCGCTCATCACGTCCAGCTCGGTGATCTGCACGTCCACGCCGAGATCGGCGAAACGCTGCAGATTGGCCTGGTAGTCACTGGACAACGACGTGCCCAGGTGCGACTGGAAACCCACGCAGTCGATCGGCACACCACGGGACTTGAAGTCCCGCACCATGTTGTAGATCCCGGTCGACTTCGCGTTGATCCCGTCGGTGTTGTAGTCGTTGTAACACAACTTCGCACCCGGATCCGCCGCCCGCGCCGCCCGGAACGCCGCCTCGATCCAGTCGTTACCGGTGCGCTGCAGGTTCGAGTCACGCCGCCCACCACTGTTGCCGTCGGCGAACGCCTCGTTCACCACGTCCCACGCGTAGATCTTGCCCTTGAAGTGGGTCGCGACCTGCGTGACGTGGTTCATCATCGCGCTGCGCAACGCGCTGCCAGACATGTTCTGCGCCCAGCCGGGCTCCTGCTGATACCACAGCAGCGCGTGGCCCCGCACACTCATACCGTTGGCCTGCGCGTGCGCGACCAGCCGGTCACCACCTGTGTAGTTGAACCGACCCTGCTGCGGCTCGGTCGCGTCCCACTTCATGTCGTTCTCGGCCACGACACTGTTGAACTCGCGGTTCAGGATCGTCACATACGTGTTGTCGGAGAGCTTCTGCCCCGCGACGGCCGCGCCGAAGTAGCGGCCCTTCTCGGCCGCCGACGCCTTCAGGGTCGTGCCGGCACTGGCCGTGGAGGTCAGCGTCATCGTCATGCCGGCGGCGAGTGCGCCGGTGGCAGCGACGGTCACCGCCAATCGCAGGACTCTCTTGTGATTCATGCGAATTCCTTGTCTGTGGTGGTTCGGTGATGGAGGTGCAGCGCCCGAATCTGCTCCTGCGAAGTCGGTGACATCGGCGCTGTCGACGCCAGCCCGCCGTGGGGTCGGCTCACCAGCGCGAAACCAGGAAGCCCAGTCGCCAGCACGGCACCGGTGGTGGGAGACCCCGACACGACGTCCGGCATGCCCTGGGCGGACGTCGCGCTCCGAGGTGCGGCCGACAGGCTCGCCCGGTGAACCACAGGTGCGGCCGCCCTCAACCATCGACTGTGAGCGATAACATGCCGTTCGTCAAGTCGTAACGATCCGCCGCCGGGATGCGTGTCGCTCCGGTCGTCACGCCGGGGCACGGCGCTGCCGGAGCCGCCCACGGACGGCTCCGGCAGCAGGCGTCACTGGAACGAGGCGTCGTCGACGAGGAGGCCGTCGGTGCCCGCCGCCGTCTCGACGTAGAAGGTCGCGTTGGACAGCGTGCCGCTCCACGACACGGTCGTCGTGCCGGTGAGCAGGGTCCAGCCGTTGACGTTCACCCCCACGGCCGGGGTGAGCTGGACGTAGTTCGTCGTGCCGTTCGCGGTCAGCGACAGGGTCGCCTTGGCCGACGGTGTGCCGCTCTGCGCCCGTACCCAGACGTTCGTGGTGTAGGTCTTGCCGTTGGTGAGCTTCGAGGTCACGTCCTGGCCGGGGCCGTTCCACGCCCCGGTCCGGCCGGTGATCGACAGCGACCCGCCGCCGCCGTGGGCGACCGACGTGTTCCGGGAAAGCGTCCCGCTGCCGTGCACACTCCAGCCCGTCGTGCCGTTCTCCACGTCACCGTTGGTGAGCACGGTGCCGCTGCCGCCGGTGCCGGTGAACTGCCACCAGTTGATGTTGAACAGGTTGCCGCTACCGCCGGCGAAGCGCAGGTACAGGTCGTGGGTGCCGGTGGCGCCGTTGACCGCGCAGGTGGTGCTGGTCCAGGTCTGCCAGCCGCCGGTGCCGCCCACGGTGCAGGTGCCGACGACCGGGCCGGTGGCACTGTCGAGGCGGACCTCGATGCGCCCACCGCTGGTGGCCGAGGCGACCCGGGCGGTGAACGACGTCGCGCCCGCGCCGAACGCGACGCCCTTGACCTTGACGTAGTCGCCGTTCTCGATCCACCCGACGTTCATACCGCCCTCGCTGGCGACCTCGGTCTCGATCCCGGAGCCCCACGCGATCGTCTCGGCCTCCTGGCGCACGTACGGGTTCAGGGTGCCCACCTGCGGCGCCCCGGTCGTGCTCATCGTGATCGTCGGGAACGTGCCATTGGAGTTGTAGGAGAACTTCTCCACCGCCACCGACCTGGTGTAACCACTACCGCCGGGCAACGCACCGTTGTGGTAGAAGAAGTACGATCCGCCGTTGAAGTCGACGACCCCGGCGTGATTGGTGAAACTCGCACCCTGCCGCGGCATGATCGTCCCGCGGTACGTCCACGGGCCCGTCGGACCGGTAGCCGTCGAGTACGCGATGAACTCCGAACAACACTCCGCCGCGAACACGTTGTAGTACAACCCGTTGCGCTTGAACACCCACGGCCCCTCCTCGTACAGCGTCGGCCGGGAGGCGTTCCCCGTCCGAGTGCCGAAGCCCGCGGTCGTCAACGGAATCCGCGTCGCGCTGCCCGAGTAGGAGATCATGTCCGCGTTCAGCCGCACGTACCACAGACCGGGATTACCCCAGTACAGGTAGGCCTGCCCGTCATCGTCGATGAACACGTTCGGATCGATCTCGTTGTTGCCCACCAGGGGCCGACCGAGCGCGTCACGGAACGGCCCGGTCGGGCTGTCCGCCACGCCGACGCCGATGACCATCTGCCCGTTCGACCGCTGCCGCACCGGCACGTACCAGTAGAACTTCCCGTTGCGGGCGACCACGTGACCGGCCCACGCGTTGGCGTCCGCCCACGCGAACGTCGCCAGACTCATCGGCGACCCGTGATCGGTCCAGTTCACCATGTCCGCCGACGAGAACACCCGCCAGTCGCGCATGGTGAAGTACGTCGAACCGTCCTCGTCGTGCCCGGTGTACAGATACACCCGACCGTCGTGCACCAACGGTGCCGGATCAGCGGTGTAGACGTGCTGGACGATCGGATTGTCCGCCTTCGAGGCGGTGGCGGGGGCCAGTGCGAGGACGCAGACGAAACTCGCCAGCCAGGCGACGGCGCGCCTGAGCCCGCGGGTGGTCCGGGTGGTGGTGGTTCGGGTTCTCACCTTCACGATTACTCCCAGAGAGAGCGCGCTGTGCGCGAGGCCCGCGTCGAGTCGACGAGTCACCGCTACCCGGGTTGCCGGTCGAACGGGCCGCACCGTGCGCGTGCGAAGGAGCACGGGCACCCGTGTTAGCGCTAACAGATCTTCGTCAATGCTTTCCTCGGCGCCTGACCTGGACTTTTGAGCGATGCGGAATGGCCGCCGTAACGACATCGCCGCACGGATGTAGCGACGACGACATCCAAGATTTACGATGCAACGTACTGAGCTGTGCCGCCGACGTCAACGGGGCGGCACCGCCGGCCGGCAGCGACTGCCCGTTACGCGCTGTTATCTTGTGGTGGCCAGAAGCCCCATCCGCGTCCATTCCGGACCAACGGCCACCCCCTCGACGGCCGCCGACCAGGGGCCACGGGGTGCCGCCACCCGACCGACGCGCAAGGGCGATCAGCGAGGCGCACTCGGGGGTTGCGGGCGTGTTAACGACCAACTATGTTAGCGATCACATCGATGTGCCGCGATAGGCCTCCGGGCAGCCCGTCGCGACCACGGCGGCAACCGCTCCACCACGCCGCGCCGACGACCGCCAGCACCGACGCGCACCGTGGCAGTTCGAGCACCGCCGACCGCCAGAACCCCACCGTGCGTAGCACCCCCCATAGCGCACCCGTCCCCGTACCAAAGTCCCTGGAGGTTTCCATGCCACCCCTGCCCCTCAGCCGTCGCCACCTCCTTCAGGCCGCCGGAGCCACCGCGGTGGTGTCCGCCACCGGCACCACCCTCGCCGCCGGCAGCGCCGCGGCCGCCGTGGTTCCCCCGGTCCGGGCGGACATCGGCGTCTCGGCGTACGCGTTCGACCTCGGTCAGGTGCGGCTGACCTCCGGCCGTTGGATGGACAACCAGTCGCGGACGCTCAACTACCTGCGGTTCGTCGACGTCGACCGGATGCTCTACAACTTCCGGGCCAACCACCGGCTGTCCACGAACGGCGCCGCCACCAACGGGGGCTGGGACGCGCCGAACTTCCCGTTCCGCACCCACATGCAGGGCCACTTCCTGAGCGCGTGGGCGTACGCGTACGCGGTGCTGGGCGACACCACCTGCCGGGACAAGGCGAACTACATGGTCGCCGAGCTGGCCAAGTGCCAGGCGAACAACGGCGCCGCCGGATTCGGCGCGGGTTACCTCTCCGGCTTCCCGGAGTCCGACTTCAACGCGCTCGAGGCACGGACGCTGTCCAACGGCAACGTGCCCTACTACTGCATTCACAAGACCCTCGCCGGCCTGCT
Organism: Micromonospora sp. NPDC049171; assembly: GCF_040648275.1. NCBI lineage: Bacteria > Bacillati > Actinomycetota > Actinomycetes > Micromonosporales > Micromonosporaceae > Micromonospora > Micromonospora sp. NPDC049171. The sequence continues at coordinate 22,745 of NZ_JBEZDJ010000017.1, read as the reverse complement.
CGACGTCTGGCGCTACATCGGCAACACGCAGGCCCGCACCGTGCTGCTGTCCCTCGCCGGCTGGGTCGACAACCGGACGAGCCGACTGAGCTCCAGCCAGATGCAGTCGATGCTGGGCACCGAGTTCGGGGGCATGAACGACGTGCTCGCCGACATCTACCAGCAGACCGGCGACAGCCGGTGGCTCGCCACCGCGCAGCGGTTCGACCACGCCGGCGTGTTCGACCCGCTGGCCAACAACCAGGACCAGCTCAACGGCAAGCACGCCAACACGCAGGTGCCCAAGTGGATCGGCGCGGCCCGGGAGTACAAGGCCACCGGGACCACCCGTTACCGGAACATCGCCAGCAACGCGTGGAACATCACCGTCGGCGCGCACACCTACGTCATCGGCGGCAACAGCCAGGCGGAGCACTTCCGGCCGCCCAACGCGATCGCCGGCTACCTCACCAATGACACCTGCGAGCAGTGCAACACGTACAACATGCTCAAACTGACCCGGGAGCTGTGGCTGATCGACCCGAACCGGGCCGACTACTTCGACTACTACGAGCGCGCGCTGATGAACCACCTGATCGGCGGACAGAACTCGGCCGACAGCCGCGGCCACATCACCTACTTCACCCCGCTGCGGCCAGGTGGCCGTCGGGGCGTGGGCCCGGCGTGGGGTGGCGGCACCTGGAGCACCGACTACAACTCGTTCTGGTGCTGCCAGGGCACCGGCCTGGAGATCAACACGAGGTTGATGGACTCCATCTACTTCTACAACGGCACCACGCTGAGCGTGAACCTCTTCACGCCGTCGGTGCTGGACTGGACGCAGCGCGGCATCACCGTCACCCAGACCACCAGCTTCCCGGTCAGTGACACCACCACCCTGACCCTGGGCGGCTCGATGAGCGGCTCGTGGAGCATCCGGGTGCGGATCCCGTCCTGGACCAGCGGTGCGACGATCTCCGTCAACGGCACGGTGGAGAACGTCACCACCACGCCGGGCAGCTACGCCACCGTCACGCGCACCTGGGCCGCGGGCGACACCATCACCGTGCGGCTGCCCATGCAGGTCGCCGTCAAGGCCACCAACGACAACGCCAACGTCGGCGCGGTCACCTACGGCCCCACGGTGCTGGCCGGCAACTACGGCAACACGGCGCTGAGCACCCTGCCCACCCTGACCGTCTCCTCGATCACCCGGACCAGCACCAGCTCGCTCGCGTTCACCGCCACCGCCAACGGGTCCACGGTGAACCTCGCCCCCTTCTACGACGCCCACGGCTACAACTACACGGTCTACTGGAACACCAGCGGCAGCGGCGGCGGCCCCACCGGCAGCTACCGCCTGGTCAACGTCGGCACCGGCCTGGTCCTCGGCGTCCAGAACATGTCCACCGCCGACGGTGGTCTGGCCGTGCAGTGGAGCGACAGCGGCACCGCCGACCACAACTGGGTGGTCGTGACCGATGGCAACGCGGTCCGCTTCCGCAACGCCCACAGCAACAAGGTGCTCGGTGTGGAGAACATGTCCACCGCCGACAACGCCCGGGTCCTGCAGTGGGCGGACAACGGCACCGCCGACCACCGGTGGATCCTCGTCGACAACGGCGACGGCACCTACAAGATCCGCAACGTCAACAGCAACAAGCTGCTCGGCATTCTGAACGCCTCGACCGCCCTGGGCGCCCAGGCCGTGCAGGACTCGGACAACGGCAGCGCGGACAACCGCTGGCGGCTGGTCCGCAACGCCTGACGATCCGCCCAGGGCCTGTGTCAAAGTCCTCGGTCGAGCCGAGGCGGAGTCCAGGCGGCGATCCGGCAAGGCGGAGATTGGTCCGGATACCGGTGTTGTATCCGGACCAATCTGCAACGCGGCCGGTCGTCGTCTGGGGCCGTCGCAGGCCGGCCAGGGGCTTTGACACAGGCCCTAGGCCGGCGCGGTCACCCCGCGGACCGCGCCGGCGACGCCGGGCGGGCGGTCGGCAGCGGTCGTACAGTGGCAGGGTCCTGGCCCCAGTGATCGTGGCGGATCTGTCGGCGCGTGCCGCCCTCCGCCCGGAAGGAGCACAGTGAACCGACCCATTCGGGCCGCGCTCGGCGGTGCCCTGACCGCCGTCCTGCTGACCTCCGTCGCCGTCGCGCCCGCACAGGCGCACCCCGCAGGACGGCTGCCCACCGTCCTCGCCCTGCCCGACGGGTTCCCACCCGAGGGCATCGCCACCGCCGGCCGGTACGCCTACGTCGGCTCCCGCGCCACCGGCGCGATCCAGCGCCTCGACCTGGTCACCGGCCGGGGCACGACGATCGGCGCACCCACCGGCACCCCGTCCCTCGGCCTCAAGATCGACCCACGGGGCCGGCTCTTCGTCGCCGGGGGCACCGCCGGCGACGCCCGCGTGCTCGACACCCGCACCGGCGAGGTGCTGGCGAGCTACCAGTTCGCCACCACCCCGACGTTCGTCAACGACGTCATCCTGACCCGCGACGCCGCGTACTTCACCGACTCGAACCGGCCGGTGCTCTACCGGCTGCCGCTCGGTCGCGGTGGGGCGTTGCCGTCCGCCGACGGCTTCACCACCATCGCCCTGACCGGGGCGTACGCGCAGGTCGGCACCGGCGTGAACCTCAACGGCATCACCACCACACCGGACGGCAGTGCGCTGATCGTCGTGCAGTCCAACACCGGGACGCTGTACCGGGTCGACCCGGCGACCGGCGCTACCACCGTCGTGGACGTGCCCGGCTACACCTTCACCAACGGCGACGGGCTGCTGCTGCGCGGGCGCACCCTCTACGTCGTACAGAACAGCCTCAACCAGATCGCGGTGGCCACGCTGAACCACGCCGGCACCAGGGGCACGGTCACCGGCACCATCACCGACCCGAGCTTCGACGTGCCCACCACCGTCGCCGAGGCGCTGGGCCGGCTCTACCTGCCCAACGGCCGCTTCACCACACCCCCGACGCCGACCACGCCGTACACGGTCGTCGCGGTCCGCGCCGGCTGAGCGCCCGAGGGGGTACGCGCACCGCGGGTGCCCCCTCGGCAGCCCAGGCCAGGGCCGGTCGTCAGTAGGATCACGGGCACCTCGGCGAAGACTGTCGCCCTCTGCACCCGGAGCCCGCGTGGCCGACCGCCGTTCGCACCGCCCTCTGCGTCGCGCCCTGGCCGTCGGCTGCCTGCTCGCCGCCGCCGCACTACCCGGCGGGGCGCCGGTGACCAGCTCGACCGACAGCACCGGGCCCACGATCGTGCGGGTGCTGCAGATGAACCTCTGCAACAGCGGTCGCGCCGGCTGTTTCACCGGCCGAGCGGTGCACCGGGCCGCCGAAGTGATCAGCGCCGAGGCACCCGACCTGGTCACCCTGAACGAGATCTGCCGGGACGACGTCACCACCCTGGAGGGGGTGTTCGCGACAGTCCACACCGGCCGGCGGGTCGTGTCCGCGTTCCAGGCCGCCGGTGACCGCCCCAGCGGGGACGACACCCGGTGCCGCAACGGCCAACCGTACGGCGTGGGACTGTTGACGCGGGTGCGGACAACCGACACCCCGCCCGCCGTGTATCGCGGGATCCACCCGACGCAGGACCTCGCGGACCCCGAGGAACGCGCCTGGCTCTGCGTCGACGTCGACGGGGTCCTGCTCGCCTGCACCACGCATCTCGCAAACACCGGTGACGGTGTCGCGCTCACCCAGTGCCGGCACCTGCTCGACACGATCCTGCCGACCGTCCGCCGGCGGACCGGGCACGCGCCAGTCCTGCTCGGCGGCGACCTCAACCTCCGCGACGGCGGCGACCCGGACGTACGGTCCTGCACGCCGCCGGGTCACCAGCGCATCGACGACGGCGCGCGGCAACACATCGTGGCGACGACCGACATCGGTCTCTGTTGTCGCAGGTCCGTGGCGATGGGTGGGGCGACCGACCATCCCGGGCTGCTGGCCACCCTCCGCATCGACGGCAGTCGGCCCGGCCGGCCGCCGACCTGACCCCGTACCCGCCCGGTCGCCGCTCAGCGCGGCGGGTTGTCCCGGCGGGACGGGAACGGGGTGCCCGGCTGACCGAGGGTGGATCGGGCCCGCAACCCGACCGGGTCCGGGGCGACGGCAGGCGTCGCGGGCGTCGGCTCCGGGGCCCGCCGCCCATCGAGGTACGCGGCGGCGGCCCGGTCGTCGTCGGTCGGGGCGGCGAGCAGGGCGTAGAGCAGACCGACCACGCCGAAGATCACCGCCACCATGATCGGGACCAGCAGCGTGCTCACCTGGGCGCCGGTCACCCCGCCCACCCGTTCGTGCCGGTGCACCGACAGGGCACTCATGCCGGTGAAGTGCATCCCGTTCACGGCGACGCCCATGACCAGCGCGGAGGCGAAAATCGCCAACCCTCGGCGGACGGTCATCGCGAGCCACAGCGCGACGGTGGACGCCACGACGGCGATGACCACCGAGAGCACAACCCGGGTGGTGTCGTAGCCGAGGCTGCCGTTGAGGCGCATCGCCGCCATCCCGGTGTAGTGCATGGAGGCCACCCCGGCACCGGTGAAGACGCCACCGGCGACAAGTCGTAGCGGATTCAGCCGGCCGGTGCCCACGATGGCCAGGCCGATGCCGACGGCCACCACGGCGATGGCCGTGCTCGCCGCGGTCAGCGGCACGTCGTAGCGGATCCGGGTGCCCTGCACGGCGAAGCCCAGCATGGCCATGAAGTGCATCGCCCAGATGGCGGTGCCGCCCAGCGCCCAGGCCGCCAGCAGACCCCACCAGGCCCGCTGGCCGGTGGTGCGCGCGGTGCGGATACGTCCGGCGCACACCAGCCCGAGGACCGAACCGAGCACGGACAACGCGTAACTCAACGCGGGCGTGATCCACCCGTACTCAAAGTGATTGATGTCCGCCACAGCGGTCTTCCCCCGTTCGTTACCGGCGCGTTAACAGGCGCGCTCGGCAATGATCAGGGGTGGCGTGAACAGGCGCAACAGTGCCCCCCAAGCTATTCGGGGGGTGCTGTCGCGGTGACTGTCCGAAGCGCCGACTCGTCGGCGCCCGTAACTGAGTGTGACGATCAGGCGGAGGTGTGGTAGGCCAGCACGCCCCGGTTGACGGCCGCGATCGCCTGGCGGGCGGTGGACCGCAGCTCTGGCGAGGCACCGCCGGAGTCGGCGAGCTGACCCAGCAGGTCGACCACCTGTCGCGCCCACCGGACGAAGTCACCGGCGGGCATCTCACCGTCGATCTCGTGACCGCTGCCGAGCACCTTGGCCAGCGCCTCGCCCCGCGCCCAGCGGTAGACGGGCCAGGCGAAACCCAGATCCGGCTCCCGGGTCGCGGTCAGCCCGCGTGCCGCCTCGTCGGCCTCGATCTCGCCCCACAGTTTCAGCGTCTCCTCCACCGCGTCGGCCACCGGCCCGCGCGGCAACGACGCCCGCTCGTCGACGTCGCGGCGCGCCTCGAAGACCACCACCGACACCGCGGCGGCCAGCTCCGACGGCGACAGCCCGTTCCACACCCCCCGGCGCAGACACTCGGCGACCAGCAGGTCCGCCTCGGTCCAGATCCGACCGAGCATCCGACCGGCGTCGGTGACCGCGCCGTCGCGGCCCAGGTAACCGCGGTCGGTCAACAACGCCACGATCCGGTCGAAGGTCCGCGCGAGCGACCCGGTCCGCCCAGAGACCCGCTCCCGCAGCTCCTCGGTGTCGCGCTCAAGCCGCCGACGCCGCTCCGCCCACCGGGCATGGTCGTCGCGCTCCGGGCAGGCGTGGCAGGGGTGGTTGCGCAGCTCCGTGCGGAGCTGGGTGAGCCGATGGTCCTCGCCGGTCGCCTGCCGGGAACGGCCACCCCGTCGGCCGCCGTGCCGGTCCAGGCCGGTGCCGCTGACCTCGGCGGCCAGATCCCGGCGGGCGGCCGGTGAACGGTGGTTGAAGTGCTTGGGCACCCGGATCCGGGCCAACACCTCGGCGGGGGTGGTGAAGTCGCCGAGGCTGACCCGACCGGCCCAGCGGTCCTGGGTCAACACCATCGGCCGGGGCTCCCCGAACCCGCCGGTCGCCGGGTCCAGCACGACGGCCAGCCCGGCCCGCCGGCCCGACGGCACCCGGATCACGTCGCCGACCCGCAGCCGCTCCAGCGCCGCCACCGCGGCGGCCCTGCGCTGGGTCTGCCCCTGCCGGGCGATCGCCTTCTCCCGGTCGGCGATCGCCACCCGCAGCGCGAAGTACTCGTCGAAGTCGCCGTGGTGGCAGGCGGCCTCCGCGCCGTACGCGTCGATGGTCTCGGTGTTGCGCTGCACCTGCCGGGCCAGGCCGACCACCGACCGGTCGGCCTGGAACTGGGCGAACGAGGACTCCAGCAGCGCCCGGGCCGGCTCCGCGCCGACCGTGCCGACCAGGTTGACCGCCATGTTGTACGACGGTCGGAAGCTGGAGCGCAGCGGGTAGGTGCGGGTGGACGCCAGACCGGCCACCTGCCGTGGGTCGGTCTCCGGGGACCACACCACGACGGCGTGCCCCTCCACGTCGATGCCCCGGCGGCCGGCCCGGCCGGTGAGCTGGGTGTACTCCCCCGGGGTCAGGTCGACGTGCGCCTCGCCGTTGTACTTCACGAGGCGTTCCAGGACCACGCACCGGGCCGGCATGTTGATGCCCAGCGCCAGGGTCTCGGTGGCGAAGACCGCCTTGACCAGACCGCGGACGAACAACTCCTCGACGATCTCCTTGAACACCGGCAGCATGCCGGCGTGGTGGGCGGCCAGGCCGCGCTCCAGGCCGTCGAGCCACTCCCAGTAACCCAGCACCGACAGGTCCTCGCCGGGGATGGCGGTGACCCGCGACTCGACGACCCGGCGGATCTCGGCGCGCTCGTCGGGCGAGGTGAGCCGCAGCCCGGCGGCGAGACACTGCTGCACGGCGGCGGCGCACCCGGCGCGGCTGAAGATGAACAGGATCGCCGGGAGCAGGCCCTCGCGGTCCAGTCGGTCGACGATGTCCGGTCGCATCGGGCCACGCCAGCGCGGGCCACGGCGGCCCGCACCGGGCCCCGCGCTGCGCCCCTCGCCCAACTCCAGTCGCCGCGCGGTCTCCCGGGTGTAGCGCAGCAACTCCGGGTGCACGTCGTGCTTGCGCGCCGCGTCGGCGTCATGGAACAGGTCGAACATCCGCTTGCCGACGAGCATGTGCTGCCACAACGGCACCGGCCGGTGCTCGCTGACCACCACGGCGGTCTCGCCGCGCACGGTGACCAGCCAGTCGGCGAACTCCTCGGCGTTGGACACGGTCGCCGACAACGAGACCAGGGTGACCGAGGCCGGCAGATGGATGATCACCTCTTCCCACACCCCGCCCCGGAACCGGTCGGCCAGGTAGTGCACCTCGTCCATCACCACGTACGCCAGCCCCTGCAACGTGCTGGAGCCCGCGTAGAGCATGTTGCGCAGCACCTCGGTGGTCATCACCACCACCGGCGCGTCACCGTTGATGGCGTTGTCGCCGGTCAGCAGGCCGACCTGGTCGACGCCGTACCGGGCGACCAGGTCGTGGTACTTCTGGTTGGACAACGCCTTGATCGGCGTGGTGTAGAAGCACTTGCGCCGGGCCGGCGGGGTCGCCGCGTCGTCGGCCGCCGCCGGGTCGCCGGGCCGCCCCCGCAGAGCCAGGTGTACGGCGAACTCCCCCACCACCGTCTTGCCGGCGCCGGTGGGGGCGCAGACCAGCACACCGCTGCCCCGCTCCAACGACTGACACGCCTCCCGCTGGAAGTCGTCGAGGTCGAACCCCAGGTCAAGGGCGAACTCGTCCAGCGCCGGAAACTCTGCGGCCTGTGCGGCCCGGCGGCGCGCCGCTGCGTACCGCTCGGCGGGGCTCGACATGACACCAAGATTAGTGCGTGCCGGCACGGGACACCCCACAAGGCCGTCCGGTTGGGCCATCGGGGGCGATCGGTAGGGTGCACGGCGTGCCGGACCATGCCGAACCGCCCCAGACCCGTCCGCCGGGCAGCGCCGAGGCCGCCGCCCCCCGGGCGTCCCGACGGCCTGTCAAGGCGGTGCTCTTCGACTTCCACGGCACCCTGGCCCAGGTGGAGGAGCCCCGGCAGTGGGTGCTGGAGGCCGCGGCGGCGTGCGGGGTCACCCTGGACCGCGTCAAGGCCACCTCGCTGGCCGACCGGCTGCTGACCGCCGGGCGCGCCGGCGGGCCCCTGCCGGCACGGGTGCCGCCCCGGCTGGCCGAGCTGTGGGCCGACCGGGATCTCTACCAACACGCCCACCGGGGCGCGTACGTCGGGCTCGCCGAGACCGTCGACGCGGGAATCGAGGGCTTCGCCGACGCGCTCTACGAGCGGCTGCTGACCGCCGAGGGCTGGCAGCCGTACGCCGACGCCGCGCCCACGCTGACCGCGCTGCGGGACGCCGGGGTGCCGGTGGCGGTGGTCAGCAACATCGGCTTCGACCTCCGGCCGCACTTCGACACCTGGGGGTTGACCGACCTGGTCTCCGCGTTCGCCCTGTCGTACGAGGTGGGACGCTGCAAACCCGACCCGGCGATCTTCTGGCGGGCCTGCGGGATGCTCGGCGTCGACCCGGAGCAGACGCTGATGGTCGGTGACACCCCGTCCGACGCGGGCGCGGTGGCCGCCGGCTGCTCGGTGCTGGTGCTCCCGGCCGCCGAGCCGGGCCGGCAGAACGGGCTGGGCGCGGTGCTCGACCTCGCCCTGCCGGCCTGAACCCGCCGTGCTGTGCCGTCAGCCGGGGAGGTGAATCACCGGTAGCTCGTCGCCGTACCGGGCCTCCCCGGTGAGGATCGAGGCGTCGTGTTCGAGGACGGCCAGCGCCGTGGTGGCCAGGTCGGCACGGCCCGTCAGCGTGCGCCAGAAGCTGAGCTCGTGCCAGGAGTGCCCCTCGGTCGAGAGCACCGCACAGGCGTCCAGATTCAGCAGCCGATGCAGAGTCGCTCGTTCCTTCGGGTCGTCGACGATCGCCAGGGCCTCCGCCGCGGTCACGGCGGTGACGCCGAACCTGTTGCGGTCCTGGATGACCTCGTGCAGCGGCTCCCCGACATGCACCGACCCCGCCAGGTACGCCAGCAGTGCCGACCGGTCCAGCACGAGCCGGACCGGTCGGTCGTCCTCGGGGCTCACGCGGCCGGTTGTTCGGGCGTTCCGGCGGCGGCGTCCAGCGCGTGCTGGCGGGCCCGTTCGCGAAGGGCGCTGCGGCGCTCCGGCGACCAGTCGGCCTCCACGGCGGCCCGGCGGGCGCGCGCCTCGGCCACGCCCTGCTCGGTGATCGGGATGCCCTGGTGGGCCAGCTCCGCGTCCAGGGCGTCCAGCCGCATCCGGTCGCGGACGGCCTGGGTGATGTAGGCGCTGGCGTTGGACTCCCGCTCCAGGCGCTCAGCCACGTCGGGTGGCACGGAGATCGATAGTTTCCGCATCGCACTCGTCACACCAGGAACCGTACGCCGGTAGCACCGTGGGTGGCGAACATCTACCGCCGTGTCGGCTTTGCGGTCTCGCGGCGCACGGCCAGAGCGGTCGGAACCTCGGAGCGCCAGCCCGGATACCCCGGTGGCGAGCGGCGAGACACCGCCGCTCGACACCGAGGCCAGGGCGGTCAGGCGGCTCCAGCTTCGCGCAGGGGACGCCAGGCGAGGACGGTGATCGTCACCATCACGGCGGCGGCGATCCAGAACGGTGTGGTGATCTCCCAGACGCTGGCGAACAGGCCGCCCAGGAGCGACCCCAGCGCGGCTCCGCCGAGATCCAGCAACGCGTACACGCTGCCGACGCGGCCGCGTAGCGGTGGCGGCACGACCCGCTGCCGGGCCGAGGTGACGACGATGCCCCACACCATGGCATGGATGCTGAACACGACCAGGGCGATGGCGGCCAGCCAGGGTGTCGTCGTGATCGCGAGGGACACGTGGGTGACGATCTCGACGACGAGGCCGGCGCGCAACACGGTGGCGTTGCCGAGCGCTCGCGTGAGTCTCGCGGCGATGGTCGTGCCGACGAGGCCGCCGACCGCGAACGCGGTCAGCAGGAAGCCGTAGCCGACGCCAGACACACCCAGACGCTCCCGGCAGTAAAGTACGAACACGGCGAACGCGGCACCGAACGCGATGTTGCTCAGGCCCATGCTGACAGCGAGGAGCCGCAGCAGGCGGTGTTGCCACAACCACTTCAGACCTGCGGCGACCTCGGCACGCAGTGAGGTCTGCTGACGGGGTTTCGCGGAGACCGGCTGAGGTCGGATACCCGCTATCAGCGCCGCGGAGATCGCGAAGGTGAGCGCGTCGACGCCGAAGGGTACGGCGGCGGAGATGACGAACAACCATGCGCCGAGCGGCTTGGCGACGAACTGGTTGCCGACGGTGAAACTCGCGTAGAGCCGGGCGTTGGCGCTCGCCAGTTCGTCGGGGGCGACCACCGCCGGGAGTAGGGCACCCATGGCGGTGTCCGCGAGGGTTTCTCCGACACCCAGGATGAAGAGCACCAGGTAGATGATGATCACGCTGACGGTCTCGGTCGCGATGGCAGCCGCCAACCCCGCCAGGGCTCCTGCCCGCGCCAGGTTGACAACCATGACCATGCGGCGCCGGTCGAGTCGGTCGACATAGGCGCCGCTGATCAGGGCGAACAGCAGCCAGGGCAGTTGCTGCGCGAAGACGGCGCCGGCGATGAGGGCCGGTTTGTCGGTGACGGAAGCGACCAACAAGGGGCCGGCAGCCATGGTCACGCCGTCGCCGACGTTGGACACCGCGGCGGCGGTCCACAGTCTGGTGAAGTCCGCGCCAAGACGCGCGGATACAAGGGCACGCAAAAGAGCTCCTCGAGCCAGGGAAGGAAACGGTCGTCGTCAGACCGCTCCGCGGCGAGGAGCACCAGAGCACCGGCGGGAATCCCCGGTGCTGCCCGATCAGTACCGGGCGGGCTCTCGCGGCGAAGCGGAGACCGTGACCAGGTCGAGGCGCATCCCTGCTCCCAACTGTGGATCGATATCGTTCCGAACAGGGTAGCCGCCCATCGAGGCTCCTGTATCCCCGCAGACGCTCGCCAGACGGACGAGCAGCAGACGCGGGCTTCGCCACGAACCGACTGGGAGGGCACGCATTTCGGCAGGTGGACACCGCCGCCTGACGGCCGGAGCCGAGCGCCTACCGTCGTGCCCGTGACCGAGACCCTGCTGCCCACGCCATCGCCGGCCGAGACGCCACCGGCCCAGCGGGGTGGCGTCGTCGCCGTGGGGCTGGTGCTCGGCGGGGCGCTGTCGGTGCAGTTCGGCTCCGCCATGGCCGCGCTGCTGTTCCCGCGTACCGGCGTGGCCGGCGCGGTGACCCTGCGGCTGACCATCGCGGCGGTGCTGCTGCTCATCGTGTGCCGGCCCCGACTGCGCGGCCACGACCGGTCGGCCTGGCTCGCGGCGGGCGCGTTCGGGCTGGCGCTGGCCGGCATGAACTCGCTGTTCTACCAGGCCATCGAACGCATCCCGCTCGGCCCCACGGTGACGCTGGAGGTGCTCGGGCCGTTGGCGCTGTCGGTGGTCAGCGCCCGACGACTCGCCAGCTGGGGCTGGGCCGGACTGGCGTTGGCCGGGGTGGCGCTGCTCGGGCAGGGCGGCTTCGACCGGCTGAACCCGGTCGGGGTGGCATTCGCGTTCGGCGCGGGCGCCATGTGGGCCGCGTACATCGTGCTGAGCGCCCGGGTCGGCGGACGGTTCCCGGGCGCGGACGGGCTGGCCCTGGCGCTGACCCTCGCCGCGCTCGTCACCCTGCCGCTGGGCATCGTCGACGGCGGCGCGGTGCTGCTCGACCCACAGGTGCTGGCGCTCGGCACCGGGCTCGCGGTGCTCGCCTCCGGGCTGCCCTACACCCTGGAGCTGCTCGCGCTGCGGCGGATGCCGACCGCCACGTTCGCGGTGCTGATGAGTCTCGGCCCGGCCATCGCCACCCTCGCCGGGTGGCTGGTGCTGCGGCAGGCTTTGACCCTGCTGGAGTGCGCCGCCGTCGTGCTGGTCATCGCGGCCAGCATCGGGGCGGTGCGGTCACCGCAGCAGCCGCAGGGCGCCCGGGACGGCGCTGATCGTGACCGGCAGCTCCAGGGAGCGTTCCCCGTCGGCGTAGGTGACGATGCCGTCGGCGGCCAACTCCACGGTCCGGGCCCGATAGCTGGTCACCAGGGGGTGGCTGACGTGGGTGCCCTGGTAGATGCGCGGCTTCACCCGGATCAGGGTCCGGCGGTTGACGCGACCCGCGACCACCACGTCGAGCAGCCCGTCGGTCGGGTCGGCGGCGGGACAGATCCGCATGCCGCCGCCGTACGTCGGGCAGTTGCCCACCGCCACCAACACCGCGTCGAGGTCGAGCGGCACCCCGTCGAGGCGCAGCGTGTAGTGGCGGGGCCGCAGCCGGGCCAGCTCGACCAGGATCGCCAGGTCGTACCGGCGGGGGCCGCGCGGCCAGCGCATCCGGTTGGCCCGCTCGTTGACGATCGCGTCGAACCCCGCCGCGAGGACCGCCCCGAACCAGCGCTCGGCGCCGTCGACCCCGGTCATCCGGGCCAGATCGACGACGTGGGTCCGGTCGGCCCGCAGCGCTGACGCGATCACGTCCACCGCCGCCACCGGGTCGGCGGGGAAACCGGTGTCCAGGGCGAAGTCGTTGCCGGTCCCCGCCGGCACCGGACCGAACGGCACGGCGGTGCCGGCGACCGCCTGCATCGCCCGGTGCACGGTGCCGTCCCCGCCGATCGCGACCAGCGCGCCGACGCCCTCGGCGACCGCGGCCCGGCAGGCCGCCTCCGCCTCGCCCGGACCGGACGCGGCCAGCAGCCGGACCGGTCGGCCGGCGCCGGCCAGCCCGTCCAGCAGCCGCGGCAGCAGGGTGCGGTGGCGTCCCCGACCGGCGGTCGGGTTGGCGAGCACGGCCACCGGGCCATCAGCGAGCGGCAGGCGGTCGATGGGGCCACCAGCGACCGGCAGGCGGTCGGCCGGTCGCCCAACGACCGGGAAGCGGTCGGCCGGGCCATCGGCGGGCGGGCCGGGCAGGTGATCGTCTGCGGTCACGGGCAGCACCGTACCGGTCGGGCGCCCGACGTTCACCGGGGGCACGTGCCGTCACCGACGCCGCGGGTAACGCGACGACGCCGCCCCCGGGAAACGGGGACGGCGTCGGCTGACCGGGTGGTGCGGGGCCGTCAGGTCATGTCGTCGTAGCGGCGCTCGATCGGTGCCGGTGGGGCGACCGGCTCGGGTACGCCGATCGGGGCGGTCGCGTCGACCCGCTGCCCGGCCACGACCGGGTCCGCGTCGAACTCCAACGGCGACACCTCGTCGTCGTCGATGCCGGCGTAGATCTCCTTGCCCCGCCCTCGCCGCCTGTCGTTGAGGAAGGCGATGCCCACCGCACCGAAGTAGAGCGCGGAGAGGCAGATCGCCAACGCGGTCATCCCAAACGGGTCCGGGGTCGGGGTGACCACTGCGGAGAACGCGAAGAACACGAAGATCGCCACGCGCCACCAGCTGAGCAACCGCTTCGCGCTGGCGATGCCCACGAAGTTGAGCATCAGCACGACAAGCGGGAACTCGAAGGCCACACCGAACAACAGGATCAGGTTGGTGACGAAGGAGATGTACTTGGTGATCTCCAGGGTCGTGCTGATCTCGCTGTCCGAGATGCTGAGCAGGAACTCCAGGCCCTTGGCCGTGACGAAGTACGCCAGCACCGCGCCGGCCGCGAACAGCGGCGCGGCGAGGGCGGTGAAGAAGTACGCATAGCGCCGCTCGTGCCGGTGCAGGCCGGGCGCGATGAACGCCCAGAGCTGGTAGAGCCAGATCGGCGCGGCCACGATCAACCCGACCCAGAGCGCGACCTTCAGGTTGAGCAGGAACAGGTCGGCCGGGCCGAGCTGCACGAACTCGCACTTGCCGTCGACATATCGGGCCTGCGGCAGGTCACAGTAGGGCTGCTGGAGCAGGTGCAGCACCGGCTTGGCCAACCAAAAACCGAAGCCGAAGCCGATCAGGATCGCCACGGACGCGCGGAAAAGACGGTTGCGCAGCTCGCGGACATGCTCGATGAGCGTCATCGACCCGTCGGCGGCCCGCTCGAACGCCTTGGGGCCGCGTTTACGCAGTGCGAAGGCCACGGTGGTGGGGCCCTTCGGTCAGTTGTCGCGGACGCGGTGCACCGGGTCGACGACCGGCTGCTGCTGCGGCGGCGCCTGCTGGTACGGCGCCTGCTGCGGCTGCCCGGCGTACGGTGCCTGCTGCCCGGCCTGCGGCGGCAGCGGCTGGTAGCCGGCCTGCGCGTCGGCCTTCTCGGCGAGGTCGCGGTCGTCTTCCTGCAGGCTCTTGGTCTCGGCCTTGATGATCCGCAGCGACCGACCCAGCGAACGGGCCGCGTCGGGAAGCCGCTTCGCACCGAAGAGCAGGATCAGCACAACCACGAGAACAGCGATGTGCCACGGCTTGAGGGCACCCATGAGAAGCTCCAGTCGCTTTGTGTCCGAGGGGTGGTACGCAGCCCATCGTACGTGCGGATCGGCTGCCCGCCACCCGCCGGGTGGGGGTGGTTCGACCCGAAGGGTGAAGTCTTGACCAACGCGCGATGATCGTCAACTGCCGCCGGGAACCGGCTCGGCCGGGCCGGATCAGCCGCGCTTGGCCTTGATCACCGCGAGCCGCTGGGACGTGGTGTCGAGCTGGCGTTGGACATCCTCGGCACGTTGCTGCAACACCTCGGCGGTCTCCCGCAGCGCCTCGGCCTCGGCGGCCCGCCGCTGCAGGGCCACCGCGGCACGGTGCAGCCGAGGCAGCCGGGTCAGCACCGGGCGCACGGCCAGCGCGAGCGCCACGAGCGGGAGCAGCACCACCGCGAGCACGATCCAGATCAGCACGGCGGTCAGCCTACTGGGTGCGGCCGGCCACCGCCGGGTCACCCGTCGGCGCGCTCGGCGCGTCGAGGGCGGGCAGCCGGGGTGCGGCCGTGGGGGCGGGCACGGCGTACGCGTCAAGTGCGCTGGCCGCCGCCGCCCGCACCTGCTCGGCCAGCTCGACCGGGGCGACCACGACGGCGTCCGGGCCGAGGCCCAGCACGAACCTGCGGGCCCACCCCAGGTCGGTCACGCGCAGCGAGACGAGCCACTGGTCGCCGTCGCCGGCCTCCACCCGCTCGCACGGATAATATTCGGTGATCCACCGCTCGCCCCGACCGATGCGCAGCGTGATCAGCGGCAGGTCGGCCGAGGGGCGGAACACGCCCTCGGTGAGGTCGTGCGGGACGGCCTGCGGCGGCACCGTGGCCGGCTCGGCCAGCTCGGTGATCGCGTCGATCCGGTCGGCCCGGAACAGTCGGACGGCCTCCGCGCGCCGACACCACGCCTCCACGTACGCCCGACCGCCGACCATCAACATCCGCAGCGGGTCGATGACGCGCTCGGTGGTCTCGTCCCGGGCGGCCGTGTAGTAGGTGATCCGCAGCGCCCGGCCGCCCTCCACGGCGGCACGCAGCGCCTCGACCCGCGGGGTGTCCCCGGGCAACCGCACCGCCACCGGGGCGCCGACCAGGTCGCCCGCGGCCTCGATCTTGGCCAGGGCCCGTTCGACGGCCTCGCGGTTGGCCACCCCGGGCGTCTCGGCGAGCATCCGCAGTGCCACCACCAGCGCGAGGGCCTCGTCCGGGGTGAGTCGCAGTGGCCGGTCGATGCCGGCGTCGTAGGTGATGGTCACCCGGTCACCGTCGAACGCCATGTCGATCAGGTCGCCGGGGCCGTAGCCGGGTAGCCCGCAAACCCACAGCAGCTCCAGGTCCTCCCGGAGCTGACGGTCGGTGACACCCAGGTCACCGGCCGCCTCGGCGATCTCGATGCCGGGTCGGGCCAGCAGGTAGGGCACCAGGTTGAGCAGTCGGGCCAGCCGGTCGGCGGACGCACGGGAACCGCCCCGGGCGGCCGGGCGGGTCACCGGGCACCCCCGGCGACGGCCAACTCGTCGTGGCGGACGGCGATCTCCTTGAGTCGTTGGATGACCGCCTCGCGGACCTCCGGTGGGTCGAGCACCCGCACGTCCGGCCCGTAGCCGACGAGGTGACCGGCCAACCCGTCCGGGTCCGCGTACGGCAGGACCAGGCGGTCGCCGTCCGGCCCGGTGGTCACCTCCACGGCCCAGCGGCGCAGCCCGGCGGCCCGGCCCGGTGCGGCCAGCACGGTGGCCCGGCCGGTGCGCTCCACCGGACCCGACCAGCGGGCGACGTGGCTGATCAGGTCGACGTTGGCCGGCGGCTCGTACGCACCAGGCGCACCGGTCACCCGGACCGCGCCGACCACCCGGGACAACCGGAAGCAGCGGGTCGCCGCCCGGTCCAGGTCGTAGCCGACGACATACCACCGGCCGCGCCAACAGACCACGCCCCACGGTTGCAGTCGCCGACGGCTGGGCGCGTCCCGGTCGGGCACCCGGTAGTCGAAGCCGACCTCGCGGCGGTCCCGGGCCGCGGCCGTCAGCGGCGCGAACGCCGGATCGACAGTGACCATCGGCTCCAGACCCAGGGTGGCCTGCGGGTCCACGTCGACCCCGGCGGCGCGCAGCTTGGCCAGCCCGGACGACGCGGCGGCGGCCAGACCGGCGTGCTGCCACAGCCGGGCCGCGATGCCCACCGCGGCGGCCTCGTCCGGCTCGAGCAGGATGTCGGGCAGCGCGTACTCGCGGTGGGCGATGCGGTAGCCGGGCTCGGCGTCGAAGGCGCTCGCCGTGCCCGTCTCCAGTGGCACACCCAACTCGCGCAGCTCGGCCTTGTCCCGCTCGAACTTGCGTTGGAACGCCTCGTGGTCGCGCACGTCGTCCGGGTCGTGCTCATAACCGGGCACGGTCGCGGCGATCTGCGCGGCGGTCAGGAACCGTCGCGTGGACAGCAGACAGATCACCAGGTTGACCAGGCGTTCGGTGCGGGTCCGCGACACCCGGTAGACGCTAGCAGCCGACACGCCCACACCGTGCACCCACGCGGGCGTGCCGCACACATGTTCGGATCGGGCCTCCCCCGGCGCGCCGCCGCCGCTCGGTCATAGGGTGATCCTCATGTCGCAAACGGAGGCCAGGCCGGAGAGCGAGAGCATCGGCACCGTCGTCGTCGCCGGCGCCGCCAACCTCGCCATCGCGATCGCCAAGCTGGTCGCCGGGCTGATCTCCGGCTCCGCCGCGATGCTCTCCGAGGCGGCACACTCGGTCGCCGACACCACCACCGAGGTGCTGCTCTTCCAGGCGCTGCGCCGGGGCGCCCGGCCCGCCGACCAGCGACACCCCTTCGGGTACGGCAAGGAGAGCTACGTCTGGGCGTTCTTCGCGGCGATGTTCACCTTCGTCGCCGGTGCCGGTTTCGCCGTCACCCACGGCGTCACCACGATCCTGGTGCACGAGCACAGCGGCGACTACCTGGTCTCGTACATCGTGCTCGGGGTGTCGTTCGTCATCGAGTCGATCTCGCTGACCCGGGCCGTGCGCCAGGTGCGCCGCGAGTCGCGACGCTGGCAGACCACGCCCCGGCGCTTCCTGCGGCTGACCGCCGACACCACGATCAAGGCGGTCTTCCTGGAGGACAGCGCGGCCCTGATCGGTCTGCTGCTGGCCGGGGCCGGTGTCGGCCTGTCGCACGCCACCGGCGACGAGGTGTGGGACGGCGTCGCGTCGATCCTGATCGGGCTGCTGCTGCTCACGGTCGCCGGGATCCTCGCCGGCAACAACCTGTCACTGCTGGTCGGCCGGGCCGTCCCCGAGCGGCTGCGCCGCGAGATCGAGCAGGATCTGGCCGGGCTGCCCGAGGTGGAACGCATCGACACCCTGTTGACCATGCAGCTCGGCCCGCAGGACATCCTGGTCGCCGCGAAGGTCGACTTCCGCGACGAGGCCACCGGCGCGCAGATCGAGGCCACCGCCGACGAGGCCGAGCGCCGGCTCACCGACCGGTACCCGGAGATCCGCTTCGTCTTCCTCGACCCGACCCGTTCGATGCCGGGCGCCACCGGACCCGTCCGACACACCCAGGCCGGGCCGACCCCGGACGCCGGCGGCCCCGACCCGACCTGATCCGACACCCCCACCGCACCCGGGCGCGGACCGTCCGGGCCGCGCGGCTAGCGTGCCCGTCATGGTGCGATGGCGTACGGGGACGGTGGCGACGCGGCGACGGCAGTGGACCGGGGCGGTGGAGCTCGACGTCGACCTGCCCGACGGCACCCGCATGCGGGCGCTGGCCTACCCGGAGCTGGTCGGCACGCCCGAGCCCGGCGACCGGGTACTGCTCAACGCCGGCGCGCTGCTGATGGGGTTGGGCACCGGCGGGTACGCCCTCGTGGTGGCCCTGCCGGACCGGCTGCCCCCGGACCCGCCGGACGTCGGCGACACCCGCGACGCCGGGCACCTGGTCAAGGCCCGCTACACCCCGTTGCAGCCGATCCTGCTCGGCGTCGACGAGGAGGCGTCCCCGCACCGCGCGGTGCTGGCCGAAGCGGACCACCTGGGCGGCCTGCCGGTGGTCACCGCCGACCTGCACTCGGCGCTGCCGGCGATCCTGGCCGGCATCCGGGCCGACGCCCCGCAGGCGCGGGTGGCGTACCTGCTCACCGACGGCGGGGCCCTGCCCGCCTGGTTCTCCCGCACCCTCGCGGGCCTGCGCGCCGACCTGGCCGGCACCATCACCGTCGGGCAGGCCTTCGGCGGCGACCTGGAGGCCACCACCCTGCACGGCGGCCTGCTCGCCGCCCGGTACGTGCTCGGCGCCGACATCGCCATCGTGGCCCAGGGGCCCGGCAACCTGGGCACCGGCACCCGGTGGGGGTTCTCCGGCGTCGCCGTCGGCGAGGCGGTCAACGCGATCGTCACGCTGGGCGGACGGCCGGTCGGCTCGCTGCGCATCTCCGCCGCCGACCCCCGCCCCCGGCACCGGGGCGTGTCGCACCACAGCCTCACCGCGTACGGCAGGGTGGCACTCGCACCGGCGGAGCTGGTGGTGCCCGACGACCTGGACCCGACCCTCGCGGCCGAGGTGGACGCGGCGCTGGCCCCCCTCGCCGCCCGGCACCGGATCGTCCGGGTGCCCACCGCCGGTCTCGACGCCGCACTGCGCGCCAGCTCCGTGCCGCTGTCCACGATGGGCCGCGGTCTCGACGCCGACCACGCGTACTTCCTCACCGCCGCCGCAGCAGGCCGCCACGCCACCACCCACCTCACCTAACCGCCCCCGGCCCCCGCACCCCGCACCCCGGTGGTTGATCATGAGGTTATTGCCCGCCGCTTCGGCGTGTCATGGCAATAACCTCATGATCAACGCGCGCTGGGGGTGGGGTGGGGTGGGGTGGGTGGGGGGTCGGGGTGGGTTAGGCCAGGAAGATTAGGGCTAGCCAGCCGCCGACGATGAGCACCAGCGCCAGGGCCAGCACCCACGTCGGCACCGTGTAGTCGCCGCGGCGGTTACGGTCGACCTCGGCGCGGATCTTCTCCCGCCGGCGTTCGACCCAGTTCTGCCGCTCGGTGCCGCCCTCAGGGCGGTCGGAAGGTCCAGAAGTCGTCATGGCGCGCTCAGCTTAACCGCTCGGTGCGCCGGGCTGACCGGCCCCGTCGGCGCAGCGCACCGCCGGGGCCGGCAACCGGTCACATGCTGGCGATCAACCGCTCCACCCGCTCGTCGTACGCCCGGAACGGGTCCTTGCAGAGCACGGTGCGCTGCGCCTGGTCGTTGAGCTTCAGGTGCACCCAGTCGACGGTGAAGTCCCGCCGCTTCTCCTGGGCGTGCCGGATGAACTCGCCGCGCAGCCGGGCCCGGGTGGTCTGCGGCGGGGTCTCCTTGGCCTCGAAGATCTCCGGGTCGGTGGCCACCCGGTCGACCTCGCCGCGCCGCTCCAGCAGACCGTAGAGGCCGCGGCCGCGACGCACGTCGTGGTAGGCCAGGTCCATCTGCGCGACCCGGGGGTGCGACAGCGGCAGGTCGTGCTTGCGCTGGTAGCGCTCGATCAGCCGCAGCTTGCTGACCCAGTCGATCTCCCGGGAGACCGGCTCCAGGTCACCGCTCTCCACCGCGTTCAACACCCGCCCCCACAGCTCGACGACCCGCTTGGCGGCCTGGTCGCCCCCGCGCCGCTCGACGAACTCGGTCGCCTTGGACAGGTATTCCTGCTGGATGTCCAGGGCGCTGACCTCCTTGCCATTGGCCAGCCGCACCTTGCGCCGACCGGTGATGTCGTGCGACACCTCCCGGATCGCCCGGATCGGGTTTTCCAGGGACAGGTCCCGCATCACCACCCCGGCCTCGATCATCCGCAGCACGATGTCGGCCGTGCCGACCTTGAGTAGCGTGGTGACCTCGTTCATGTTGGAGTCACCGACGATGACGTGCAGCCGCCGATAGCGCTCGGCGTCGGCGTGCGGCTCGTCGCGGGTGTTGATGATCGGGCGGCTGCGGGTGGTCGCCGAGGAGACACCCTCCCAGATGTGCTCGGCCCGCTGCGACAGGCAGTAGACCGCGCCGCGCGGGGTTTGCAGGACCTTGCCGGCCCCACAGATCAACTGCCGGGTGACCAGGAACGGGATGAGGACGTCGGCCAGCCGGCCGAACTCCCCGTGCCGGGAGACCAGGTAGTTCTCGTGGCAGCCGTACGAGTTGCCGGCCGAGTCGGTGTTGTTCTTGAACAGGTAGATCTCACCCGCGATGCCCTCGTCGTGCAGCCGCTTCTCCGCGTCGACGAGCAGGCCCTCCAGGATCCGCTCGCCGGCCCGGTCGTGGGCGACGAGATCGGTCACCGAGTCGCACTCCGGTGTCGCGTACTCCGGATGCGACCCGACGTCCAGGTAGAGCCGGGCTCCATTACGCAGGAAGACGTTGCTCGACCGACCCCAGGACACCACGCGACGGAACAGATACCGCGCGACCTCGTCCGGGGACAGCCGCCGCTGCCCGCGATAGGTGCAGGTGACGCCGTACTCGGTCTCGAGGCCGAAGATTCGCCGCTCCATGGTGAGACATTAGCCGCCCGGAGGCCCCGTTCGTCACTGTCACACCACAGGTCGTGCCCCGGGGGCGGTCACATACCGGTTGAGTGCGACATTCCGTCCGGCCCGATGCTCGCCACGAACCGCCGGCAGTTGTCGTACTCCGGCAGCAGGCCGGTCTCGCGGGCCTGGGCGAGCGTCGGCGCCGCGTCGTCGCGCGCGGACAGCAGCGGGACGTCGGCCGGCCACTCGATGCCCAACTCCTCGTCAAGTGGGTGCACCGCGTGCTCACCTGTCGGGTTGTAACTGGCCGAGCAGAGGTAGCTCAACGTCGCGTCGTCGGTCAGCGCGCAGAAACCGTGCCCCAGCCCCTCGCTGAGGTAGACCGCCCGGCGGTCGGTGTCGTCCAGCCGGACGCCCTCCCAACGACCGAAGGTCGGCGAGCCCACCCGCAGGTCCACGATCACGTCCAGGACCGCGCCACGCACACAGGTGACGTACTTGGCCTGCCCCGGCGGGACGTCGGCGAAGTGGATGCCGCGCACCACACCGCGGGCGGAGACCGACAGGTTGGCCTGGGCCAGCCGCAGCGGATGCCCCACCACGTCGGCGAGCTTGTCGAAGCGGTACCACTCCATGAACATGCCGCGCGGGTCGCCGTGCTGCTGGGGGGTGATCTCCCAGGCGCCCTCGATGCTCAACTCCCGGATCTTCACCAGGTCACCCCGTGGCTGCCGTTCGGCTCGCCGAGCAGACCGAGCAGGTAGTCGCCGTAACCGCTCTTGGTCAACGGCGTGGCCAGCGCGCGCAGCTGGTCGTCGTCGATGAGGCCGGCCCGCCAGGCCACCTCCTCGACACAGCCGATCTTCAGACCCTGCCGCTCCTCGACCACCCGGACGAACTCGGCCGCCTGCATCATCGAGGTGAACGTGCCGGTGTCCAGCCAGGCGGTGCCCCGATCCAGCACCGTCACCGACAGCTCCCCGGTCTCCCGGTACACCTCGTTGACCGCCGTGATCTCCAGTTCGCCGCGGGCGCTCGGGGTGAGCTTGCGGGCGATGTCCACCACCCGGTTGTCGTAGAAGTACAGACCCGGCACCGCGTAGCGGGACTTCGGCCGGGCCGGCTTCTCCTCGATCGAGAGCACCCGACCGGCGTCGTCGAAGTCGACCACACCGTATTCCTGCGGGTTGGCCACCTGGTAGGCGAAGACCCGCCCACCGACCGGGTCACCGTGGGCGGCGAGCTGCCGGCCCAGGCCACCGCCGTGGAAGATGTTGTCACCCAGGATCAGCGCCACCGACTCGGCGCCGATGAAGTCCGCACCGAGGATGAAGGCCTGCGCGATGCCCTCCGGTCGCTCCTGGCTGACGTACTCCAGCCGCAACCCGAACTGGCTGCCGTCGCCGAGCAGCCGACGGAACTGGTCCTGGTCGTCCGGGGTCGTGATCACCAGGATCTCCCGCACCCCGGACATCACGAGGGTGGAGAGCGGGTAGTAGACCATCGGCTTGTCGAAGACCGGCATCAGCTGCTTCGAGACCGCACGGGTGATCGGCCAGAGCCGGGAACCGGTGCCGCCGGCAAGTAGGATTCCACGCACCGGGGCAGCCTAGCGGCACAAAAGCCGGCTGCGCCGGGGGGTCGCGCCCCGCGCACCGCACCCAACTTCGCGTACACTTCCCGACCCGTGAGGATCCTCGTCACCGGCGGAGCCGGATTCATCGGGTCGGAGTACGTTCGCCTGCTGCTGGGCAAGCCCCTCGGTAGTGCCGACGGC
>NZ_JBEZDJ010000016.1:0-187089 GCF_040648275.1 Micromonospora sp. NPDC049171 | reverse complement strand
GTCGAGCCGAGGCGGAGTCCGGGCGGCGATCCGGCAAGGCGCGGTTTCGTCCGGATACCGGTGTCGTATCCGGACGAAACCGCAACGCCGCCGGTAGTCGTCCGGGCCCGCCGCAGGCCGGCCAGTCCTTGTGAAACAGGCCCAAACCTGCCCATCTCCGGATGGGACCGCCCGCGTGCTCCGCCCCACTCCGCCACCGACCACCGGCAGAATCTTAAGAAAGTTAAGATCAACCTCTTGGAACTTAAGGATTTCTGAGCTACAAATTCAGGTATGACAGATCAGGCGATGGACTGGCAGGACCTCACCAGCCTGACGCGAGGGCAGCCGTTCGTCGTCGAGCGGGTGCGCCTGGCGAGCAACGGCGTCGCGATCGAGGGCGAGTTCGAGCCACCGCAACTGGCTCAGCTCAACGTCGAGGATCAGGTCTTCGTCACGGCGTTCGTGCGCTGCCACGGTTCGATCAAGGAGATGGAACGCATCTTCGGGGTGAGCTACCCGACGATCAAGTCACGACTCAACCGGATCACGCAGATGCTCGACTTCGTCGAGACCGATCCGGCGCCCTCGCGAGCCGACATCATCGACCGGTTGCGCCGCGGTGAGATCACCGCCCAGCAGGCACTGGCCGAGCTGGACGGCCGGCCGTGATGCCGCAGTTGGTGACCGTCCGGGTCGACCGCCCGGACCGCCGGCCCATCCGCTTCTGGGTTCCGGTGCTCCCCGTGGTGCTCGTGCTCTTCCCGGTCGTGGTCCTGGTCGTGCTGGCGGCGATCGTGGCCTGCGTCGTGTTCCGCATCGGCGTGCTGCGGGCACTCGGCGCCGCCTGGCGTGTCGTCTCCGCGTTGCCCGGCACCCGCTTCGACATCGCGCAGGGCCACTCGGCCGTGCTCGTGGCTATCCGATAGGAGAGGTTCTGATGACCGAACAACGCAAGGACATCCTCGACATGCTGGCCGCCGGCAAGATCACCGCCGACGAGGCGGAGCAGCTCATCGCCGCACTCGAACGCGACCAGGCACCGGCGACGGCGAGCCTCGACGCCCGATCGAAGGGCAAGGTGAAGTACCTGCGGGTGCTTGTCGACGCCACCGACAACGGCGAGCCGTCGCGGGTCAACGTGCGGGTGCCACTGCAACTGCTGCGCGCTGGCGTACGACTGGCGGCGTTGGTCCCGCCGCAGGCCCTGGTCAAGGCCAATGCCTCCCTCAGCGACTCGGGTGTGCCGATCGACCTGACGCAGCTCAAGCCCGAGCAACTGGAGGCGCTCGTGGAGCACCTCGACGAGGTGACCGTTGAGGTGGATTCACCCGATGCCACCGTGCGGGTCTTCTGCGAGTAGGCGCCGTCTGCTGGACGACCCCCGGAGAGTGCGCGGTAACACCCTCCCGAGGCTGCACCCACCGCGTCCGGCCGCTGGGGGGAGGCGTGCCGGCGCGACCCCGGGAAGGACAACCATCGAGGTACGCGGGCAGCGGCCGATCGCGACCACCGCGGCGGACGACCTCGGGGACACGAAACCGCCTTCAGCGGCACCTATCATCTCGAGATGATCGAGCCTGTGCTGTCGTTCGGTGAGCATCTGCGGGCGTTGCGCCGGGCGGCGGGTCTCACCATCGAGCAACTCGCCGAGACGTCCGAGGTCAGCGCTCGCGCGATCAGCGACATGGAGCGTGGGCACAGCCGTACTCCGCAGGCCAGGACACTCGCCGCCCTGGCTGATGGCCTGGGCCTGGACGACGAGGGCCGAGCCGGGTTGGTGGCGGTCGTGCGGGCGGCCCGCTCGCCCAGTGCCGCCGGGCGACCACGGCTGTGCGAGCTGCCGCGCGGGGTCGGCGACTTCGTGGGCCGAGACGCCGAGTTGGCCATCGCCCGGGCCACCGCCGGGCGGGCTGCCAGTGGGGATGGCCCGCCGCCGGTGTTGGTGGTGCACGGACCGCCCGGGTTGGGTAAGACCGCCTTCGCGGTGAGGGTGGCCGAGGAGTTGCGCGACAGCTTTCCGGGCGGCGCGCTGTTCCTGGACCTGCGGGGCACGGACGCCGTACCGCTGCCGGTAGGTGAGGCTCTTCGTCGGCTGCTGCGGGCGCTGGACGTCAGTCCCAGCCAGATCGCCCACACCGATGACGAGCGGTCGGCGCAGCTACGGGCGGTGCTGCGGGAGCGGCCCTGCCTGCTGGTCCTCGACAACGTCGGTTCGGAGACGCAGGCACGGATGTTGTTCCCGGCCGGGGGACGGTGCCTGGTCGTCGTGACGAGCCGCCGGGCACTTGGCGGCCTGGAGGGCGTCGTGCGGGTCGGGCTGCCGCCGCTGGCCGTGGCCGAGTCGGCCAGCCTGCTTGCGGCGATCGCCACGCAGGCCGCGGACCCGGCCGCCGTCGCACAGGTCGAGCTGGTGTCGGGGCTGTGTGGCCACATGCCGCTGGCGCTGCGGATCGCGGGCACCCGCCTTGCCGCCCGTCCGCAGTGGACCATCGACCAGCTGGTGGACCGACTCGTCGACGCGGACCGCCGGCTCGCGGCTCTGACCGCCGGTGACACCGGGGTGGCGGCCGCGTTCGCGCTGTCGCATGCCCAACTGTCGGGCCCGGCGGCCTTGCTGTTTCGTCGGCTCGCCCACGTGCCGGGTGTCGACTTCGCGGCCCCGTTGGCGGCCGTGCTGACCGAGACCGGGGTGTTCGAGGCCGAGGAACGGCTCGATGAGCTTGTCGAGTTGGGTCTGCTGCAGGCCGAGGGCGTCGACAGGTATCGGTTCCACGACCTGATCCGGCTCTACGCCGGCGAACGGCTGTCGGCCGAGGAGTCCCCGGCCACCCGTACGGCGACCGCCCGGCGGATGACCGACTGGTTGCTGGAGACCGCGATCGTCGCGGGCCGTTGGTATGAACCCGCGTACGGTGCGTTGCCTGATGACTGGGACGGTCTGGTGCCGTTGGCCACGTTGGAGGAGGCCGGTGCCTGGCTGCGGGCGGAGACGGACAACTGGCTCGCCGCCCTCCGCGTCGCAGCCGAGGACGGCCGGTATGAGCTGGTCGTCCGTGTCGCTGACGCCGTCCACTGGTACTCCGACTCAAGCGTCCTGTGGCTCGGATGGTACGAGGTGTATGGGCTGGCGCGCACGGCTGCGGCCGCGCTGCCCGACCGGCGCAGTCACATCGCCCAGATGAACGGCTTCGCGTGGGCGGCGATCTATGGCGCCGACCGTACCGAGGAAGGCGCCGAGGTGGCGATGGAGGCCTACCGGATGGCCGAGGCGATCGGTGACCTGGAGGGGCAGGGCTGGGCACTGCAGTTCGCCGCGGCGGCCTGGCGGCGCCTAGGCCGGCTCGACGAGTCGGTGTGGGCCCTTCGCGAGGCCCGTGACCTGGCCGACCGGGCCGGTGACCACGACGGGTACGTACAGATCTTCCAGGGCATCGGATTCGCACTGGTCATCATGGGCCGTCCCGACGAGGCCATCGACGAGTTTCAGCAGGCACTTGTCGAAATGGACCGTCGCCCGGTGTCTGCCCGGGCGGACCTTGGCGCCCGCGCCGGTGCCCTGAGCGGCCTGGCCGAGGCACACAACCTCAACGGCCACTGGGCGCAGGCGCTGGAGGCGGCCGAACGGGCGTTGCCGGTCGTACTCGAACGGGGTGAGTCGATCATGATGGGCGACCTCTACTTCGAGTTGGGCAGGGCCCGAGCCGAACTGGGATTCGTCGCCGAGGCCCGTGCCGACCTCACTCGCGCCCTCCACCTGCTCGACGGCACTGGCCGTCGCGATCCCCAACAGGCCATGGCCCGGGAGATCCTGGCCAGACTGGGCACCTGACGTGCTCCGGTCGTGAGCTTCTTCAGCCCTTGGCCCGGCTGCGACGAGCCCGCCGAGGGGGCTTGTCGTCGCCGCCGGCGAGCCGAGTGAAGGTGAGCATGTTCGCCAGGGCCACGGCGACGATCGCGAGGCCGACCTGGATCGCGAGCACCACCCAGTCCCAGCGCAGCACCCACACCTTCACGCTGGCACCGTCGTCGATGTCGAGCGCCCTGGCGACCACCGCGCCCAGCACCGCCGAGCCGACGCCGAGGACGAACGTGGCGAAGACGCCGATCCGTTGCCTTCCCGGCAGGATGAGCCGGCCCAGCAGGCCGACGAGGGCACCGATGAGCACCGCGCCGAGATAACCGCTTACCAGCATTGCCGTCTCCCCTCCAGCAGTGCCGACGTACATGCCCGGATCTCACCTGCCCGGAAACCCCGTACCGCCTGCTCGACACGATGGATAGCCTGCCGGCATGGCGAAGGTTGTCACCTACCTGGAGATGAACAGCGCCGAGGACCTGCGACCGGGGACGGTGGTGCCGGACCTTCTCCTCCGGCGCGTCGACGGTGGCCTGCCGCTCGTGCGGGCCATCAATGGGCAGGTCGGAGCGCCCTACGGGTGGCGGAGCGCATTCCGCACGGACGAAGAGTGGCAGGAGCTGACGCGGTTGCATCCGCTGCGCCAGTACCGGTTCATCACCCTGAACGACGAAACCGTGGGGGTGGCGAATCTGGAACCCCAGCCTGGCGGAGACGTGGAGATCACCACCTTCGGGCTGATGCCGGCATTCGTCGGGAGGGGTCTCGGTGGCCATGCGCTGACCCTGACCATCCGGCAAGCCTGGGACAGTGCGGCCGTGGGCTCTCCGACGGTACGCAGGGTGTGGCTGCACACCAGCTCGTTGGACCATCCGAATGCCCTGCGCAACTATCAGCGCCGCGGCTTGACCGTCTACCGCACCGAGGTCGAAGCCGAGTAACAGTCGACTCAGGCCGAATCACACCGGCGAGTACGCGCAGGGCCTTGCCGGCGGTGTACGGACTATTCCGGCCCTGGCAGCGCGCCGCGCGGCGGGCTCGACGTCAACCTGGCCGATGCCCCGTACACGGTGGCGTCTGATGCCACCAACTCGCTGAGGCATCAGATTGCGGCGAGTGCCTTGGCGATGTTCCACTCGGCTAGGTCGAGCATCCATTGCCGATCCGGGAAGTCGGTGTCCGCGATGCGCAGCGGACCCTCGATCAGCGACAGCACC
This sequence comes from Micromonospora sp. NPDC049171, assembly GCF_040648275.1. Lineage (NCBI taxonomy): Bacteria > Bacillati > Actinomycetota > Actinomycetes > Micromonosporales > Micromonosporaceae > Micromonospora > Micromonospora sp. NPDC049171. The sequence continues at coordinate 182,034 of NZ_JBEZDJ010000016.1, read as the reverse complement.
TGTGCGTACCGGTAGAGCTCCAGCCGGTGAGGATCGAGATCGACCGGACGCAGCGCTGGATACGCCTCGCCGAAGCGCATTTGCAGCCAGGCGTGCTCCCATTCGACGTCGAAGTAGGCCAAACCCTCGAAATCGATCATGACCGGTTCGCCGGCCGGCGTGACGAGTACGTGATCCGGTCCAAGCTCACCGTGCACCAGTGCGTATGTCTGTCGTGGCGCCACCCTGCCACGAAGGTGATGCACATGGGCGGCGATCCGGCGATGCGCCTCAGCCAGCCGCGCATCGCGGGCCACTGCTGCGTCCAGGTGGCCGAGCGCCCGGTCCACGATGATGTCCTCGGTGCGTCGAGTCTGGGAGGCCTCTCCCCGGGTGATAGCCGCGAGCTTGCCATAGTGCGGGCCGAGGGTGGTGTGCATGCGGCGCAAGGCGTCGCCGAGCGTAGCTAGCGGCGCGGTGGCGGCTGCGGGATCGCGTTCCATCAGCGCCTCGAGCCGTAGCGCGCCGGCGTCTTCAAGCAGCGCGATGTCGGCGTCGAGGTAACGGCCGTCGCGGTCGAGCATGATCAGACGCGGTATGCGCACCCCGGCAGCGGCGAGTGCAGCGTGGCTGGCGGCGAACAGTTCCGCACCGGACGCGTCGGTGAAGGGGTCGTCCGGGATCGTCGGCGACGGTGGCCAGTAATTCTCGCCCGCCGCCCACACATACAAAATCACGGTTGTCTGGTCGTCGAGGCCAAGCCTGTAGACGCCCTTCTTGCTGCCGCCGGTCAGCCGATCCAGCCCAGCAAGTCGGCTGTTGGAGCCGAATTGCTCCGCCACCAAGTCGTGCAACTCATCCGACTGCAGGAACGTCCGGGTCATGGTCGCCTCTCGTCAGGTCGACCGGCCATGCTGCCCCGCGACGCAGCACCGCGCAATCGGGTTACCGCGCGGGACGCCAGGACCGATCCAGCCGTACGCAGTGCCGTGCGGGCACGGGCGTGTTTTGCTCGTGTCGCCGCCGAGCCGCCGCGATGAGACGATCTGTTTCCGCAGGTTCGACGACCAACGCTGCGAAGGGCTCACCCTGGCAGCCCTCGGCGACGCTCACCACGCCACCGGCCAGCACAAAGACGCGCAACGCTGTTGGCAGCAGGCACTACAGATCCTCGATGCCCTCGGAGATCCCCATGCCGGTGCCGTTCGTAGCCTTCTCGCACCAATCGGCGGCGGCGAGAGCACCTAGTCGGCCGCCGAACGACCGCCACGTGCCGTCGCTTGCCGTCTGCGCTATCCCTCCGCTCGTGGGCCTACGGTACTTTCCAGGTTTACTGCGATGCCTTGTCTTGCTCCTTGCTCCACTGCCACAAAGCCCTGTCCAAGGTTCGTAGGTCGGTGTCTAGGCGCTTGGCCAACTCGCTGCATACCTGCAGGTAGGAGGTGTAGCTCGGCCTCTGGCTCAGCTCACCGTGGGCTCGTAGCGTGTCAATCGCCCGGTAGTCGATGACCGTGAAGACCGATGGTTCGCAGGCTGTGAGGAGCGCGCTCGCGATCGGCACGCCAACACCGTCGAGCAGACAGAGAAGTCGGTGCCGCAGCCGCTCCGGTGCCGCAAGCGCAATGCGTGTCAGGTCCTCGATGTCGCTATCGCCGTTACGGTCGATGTACCCGGTCGACCGAGGGCTCTTCCAGAGGGCCACCTTCCGTAGGTCACCGCGGTTGTAGTACCCCCGCTTGGCAACGGCGGGCCCAACCTCATCGAGCACCTCACGTTCCAATGGGCTCACCTGGTATCGATGGCTCCAGCACTGGACGAACTCCCGGGTGATCGCTGCTTGCGTACGGCCATGTACAAACTGATGTCCCGAAGGCATCGCCCCTTCACACCCTAAGACGCGCCGACGACGAGCCCGGCCAGCATGTTCTGGTAGGCGGCGGGGTGCACGATCGGGATGCCGTACTTGCGGGCCAACACGGCCTTACCCGACATGGTGTCCGGGTCAGCGGCGACGAGAAGCCGCGTCTTTTTGGTGACGGTGTCACCAACGGCGAGGCCCGCCGCTCGTGCCTCCTCCTGCCACTCACTGCGCGGCGGATCCATGGCACCGGTAAAGACGACCCGATCACCCGGCTGTAGCCGCCACTCGTCGGGGCGGCGCTGGCCTGGAATCCCGGTAGCTGCGGCTGCCAACGCCTCCTCGACATCTGATCGTTGCAGGCCGAGCAGTTCGGCCACCCCATCCAGGTCGTACCGTTCGGTCGTGGTCAGGACACCGTCTTCGAGCGCCACCCCCGCAAGACTCGTCAAGTAGCCTCGGTGCAGGTGCTCAATGTCGACGCGAGCGAGCCCGAGTGTCTCGGCCGTGGCGACGAGCGCGTCAGCTTCTGTCGCCGAGATATGCCGGTCGAGGAGCACTTGATCGAGCAGGGCCAGGTAGGCGTCTCCCTCAAGCTCGCGCAACCGGGGCAGGCGGTCGACCAACCGCGCGAGGAAGTGCTGTTGCCTATGGCCAGCCTTGCGACGCTGGACGGCCACAACAGAGCTGGCGGAGATCGTGGGCCACCGGAGCCCGGCAGCTGCGGTGGCGGTGGCAGCCCACGGGGGCGGGCTACCGGCCGCTCGAAGGTAGTAGCTCAACAGTTGCGCGGCGGCGCGGGCATCATGCAGGGCCGAGTGCGCTTGGTGCGGCGGCAGTCCGGCGAGCCGACAGCAGTCGCCCAGACTGCGGCCGGCCGACGGTAGAAAATGCGAGGCCAACTGCATAGTACAAAGGCCGGGTGCCTGCCGGACCGGCGCGTCGATCCCAATGCGCTGGTATTCGGCGTGCAGAAACGGCGCGTCGAAGTTCAGATTGTGCGCGACCAGGACCCGGCCGCGCAGCAGGCTGGCGATGTGCCCGGCGACTTGGTCAAAGTCCGGTGCCGTCCGCGCCTCCGCTGCCGTGATGCCGTGGATGTGTTGTGGCCCGAGGTCACGTTTCGGGTTCACCAGGCTGCACCATTCGTCGGTGGTCCGGCCGTTCTCATCTAGGTGCACGACGGCAACTTCGACGATCCGATCGTGCCAACTGGTGCGAAGACCAGTGGTTTCAAGGTCGATAACTGCGTACATGGTGGCCCTCCTACACCTGTGCCGGGGAGTTGCTACGGGCGGCTTTGCGCAGCTGCGCCAGCCACAGAGGCGGCAGCGGTTGCGGCTCACCCAGCGATCGCAGGTAGGTGCGTCGGTAGCGCGCCTGCTCGGTGTCCTGCCACAGCTGGGCAGTTCTTGCGACTGCGGCAGTCACCGCCAGCGCCGCCGCCGCGACCGGGGAGGCAGTGGCGGACCGGTCTCTGATCGCCCAGGTGCCCAGGTGCTCCTGGTCAGGCATTTGGGTGGCCCAAGCGAGCGGTGCAATTTTCGATTTGACGCGCGTCCGGTGCTGCTCCACGGCAGCGGAGTAGGCGGACCGATGTGTGCTGATTTCTTCGAGAAGCTCAGGGATGGTGAGGACGGTGTCCGCAAGCCTGGAGAGCAGCTCGGCCGGAATGACGTCGGCGATCCTCTCCAGGACCGTGACGGGAGTCTGGCTGTTCCAGTCGATCAGGCATCGGTCTTGCACATTCCACATGATTCGGCGAAGTTGCTCTGGGTCCCGTTCGATCTGGTCGAACGACATCACCCATGCTCCGCCGGCCAGTCCGGTCGGGCCGAGGCGCCACGCCGCCAAGGCCTCGCTACCGGCGCTGTCGGGGCCGACAGCCAGGACTGCGTGGCCGCGCACGCCGGGCACGTATTCGATTGGTATGGACAGCTGATTCTCGGGTGCCTCGATACCGATGCTCATGCAGATCCTCAATAGTCGACAGCGGGGATGATCACCGTAAGGAGTTCAGGTGTGCTCCGAAGTCAACTATTTGGGCCGTTCTGCTGCCCAGATCGCACATGGAAACCGCACCGTGTGTCCTCTCCCGACTGTCGCCCGCTGTCCGAACGGTTACTGAAGGCAGACATCAGTCTGTTGCGGCCATCCTTGGAAACTGGCAATGCGCAGGCCCGTTTCGACGACACAAGATGGAAGGACGCCGAGGTCAGCCGTCCGTCGCGGGTCCAGACAGTCCGGTCAGCGGGTGAGGCCAACGAGCGTCGCCAGTCGCGCCACGCCGTCCCGGCGCCGGCTGCGTGCGGGCAACCTCGACGATCGCGGTACAACCCAACGGCCGGAAGCGAACCCCCAGCCGGCACGACACTGTCCGCGTCCACAAGCGCCCCCGTGCCGCCCCGGGACCAGGATCCGCCACCCCCGGCAGAGATGGTTGACCGAAACCGCAGCGTCCACACCAAGACCATCCACGCGGTGACGCGCCGCAGGCACCGGGAACTGCCGATGAGTGCGTTACACCGTTGGCGGGGGTGCAGGGGGCGCGAGCGGGCGCAGGCCGTCGAACAGAACGGCAAGGCTCCGGTCGATGACGGGGCCGGAGTAGTCACCGGTCTCCGCCGCCATGCTGGCGCCCCGCAGCAGGGCGAGTATCTCGGGCATGTCGACGTCGGGGCGTACGGCGCCGACGCGTTGGGCGTCGCGCAGCAGGCCTGCCAGCGCTTCGCGCATCCGCGTACGCTGGCCTGCCTGTTCTGCTTTGACATCGATCCCGGCGCTGCGCAACGCGTCGGTCAGGGTCTTCTTGCCCGCCGCGTCCGCGACGACCTGCGCGAAGAACGTGAAGAACCCGGTCTCTGGCTCCGCGGCGGCGTGCAACCGGGCGGCCTCGTCGAGCAGCAGGTCCACCCGCGCCGAGACGATTGCCGCGTAGAGGGCTTCCTTGGTGGCGAAGTGCCGGTACACGGTGCCGACACCCACTCCGGCTCGGCGGGCGATCTCGTCCATGCGGGCGGTCGGTCCCTGCTCGCCGAGCACGATCTCGGCCGCTTCGAGCACCTTCGCGCGGTTGCGCGCCGCATCCGAGCGGATCATGCCGGCCTCCTCCGGTCGAGCACCCTTGACGAGCGGAATCCAGGTTCCGCATCTTCAAGCGGAATACTGATTCCGATTGTACGAGGGGTGGCATGCGGTACGTGACACTGGGCCGATCCGGCCTCCACGTCTCCCGGGCCTGCCTGGGCACGATGAACTTCGGCACCGACCCGCAGGCACCGACGCCGGCCGCCGAGGCCCACCGCGTCATCGGCGAGTTCCTCGACGCCGGCCACAACTTCATCGACACCGCGGACACCTACCGAGGTGGCACCAGCGAAGAGGTCGTCGGCCAGGCCATCGCCCACCGCCGCTCCGAGGTCGTCCTGGCCACCAAGGGGGCGGCACCGCAAGGCGCCGGACCCAACAACCGGGGCCTGTCCCGCGCCCACCTGACTCGCGCCCTGGAGGCAAGCCTGCGCCGACTGGGCACCGACTACGTCGACCTGTACCAGTGCCACGTGCCCGACCCGGACACTCCGATCGACGAAACCACGGCAGCGCTCGACGGCTTCGTGCGCTCCGGCAAGGTCCGCTACGTCGGTTGCTCCAACTTCACCGCCGCCGGCATCGTCAGCGCCCAGTGGGCAGCGCAACGCGTCGGCGGCACACCCTTCATCAGCCTGCAAGCCAACTATTCCCTGATCACGCGCGCCATCGAGGCCGAGATCGTGCCCACCTGCCAGCAACACGGGCTCGGCATCCTCGCCTACAGCCCGCTCGGCAGCGGCCTGCTCGCCGGTCGATACCAGCGCGGCACCGCGCCGACCACCGGATCCCGACTCGCCGAGTGGTCGGCCATGCCCAGCCCAATGGCACGCGCCTTCGTGACAGGTCTCCTCGCCGAGCGACATTTCGACATCGTCGACGACGTCACCACCGTCGCCGCCGAACTGGGAACGACCCCGCCAACCGTGGCGCTCGCCTGGCTGCGCAGCCGGCCCGAGATCACGTCTGTGGTCCTCGGCCCCCGCTCGGCCGAGCACCTAAGCGCCAACCTCGCCGGCCTCGCGTTCGAGCTGCCGGAAAGCGTCTCCACCCGGCTGGACGCGGCAAGCCGGTGCACCATCACCCCTCCGGTCAACGGCCAGCACCACACCGCCTGATCCAGCGACGAGGTGGTCCCAGGCGACGGCGGACGAGGGATGATCGATCCGGCCAAACCGGCGTCGTGCACAACGGCTCCGACCCACAATGTGATCGGCAGCCGCCGTCCGGAGCGCCCGCGCGTGGGTGGGTCGACACCACGGACCGGTACGGCAGACCCAGAAACCCCGAGACGGGACGTTCCGCGCAGCTCCGACCACACCAGCGTCAGCCAGCCACTGACGCGGTGCTGATCAGATGCTCATCGGTCTGCGGCAAGGTCGAGAGGAAGCACCCGCTGATGTCCGGCAGGTGCACCAACCGGCGACCACTCACGAGGAGAACAGCACGTGGACCTGCAGCTCAGCGGCAAGACCGCATTCATCAGCGGATCCAGTCAAGGCATCGGTTACGCAACCGCGAAGGCCCTGGCCGGCGAGGGTGTCAACGTGGTCCTCAACGGCCGCGACCCGGCAAAGCTGGCCGAGGCTGTCGACGTGTTGCGCCGGGAGGTGCCCGGCGTATCCCTCACCGGTATCCAAGCGGACTTCTCGGTTGTCGATGACGTCGACAGGCTGTGCGACGAACTGCCAAGCGTCGACATTCTCATCAACAACGTCGGGCTCTTCGAGCTCAAACCTTTCGACCTCATTTCCGACGAGGAGTGGCGGCGCTACTTCGAGGTGAACGTACTCAGCGGGGTCCGGCTCGCGCGGCACCTCATGCCGGCAATGCTCGACCGGGGGTGGGGCCGGATCGTGTTCGTGAGCAGCGAGTCGGGCGTCAACATTCCCGCCGACATGATTCACTACGGCACGTCGAAGACGGCGATGCTCGCAGTGGGCAACGGCCTGGCGAAGCTGACGAAGGGCACTGCGGTGACCGTCAACTCGGTGCTGGGCGGCCCCACCTATTCCACTGGCGTCGCCGAAACGGTCAGGTCGCTGGCCGATGCCCAATCCCTCCTTGAGGACGACCTGAAGGTGGCGATCATCGGCGCCAACCAGACCTCCCTCCTGGGACGCTTCATCGAACCGAGTGAGATCGCAAACGCCGTGACCTTCCTCGCCAGTCCCGCCGCGTCCGCCATCAACGGATCGGCGGTACGCATCGACGGAGGTGTGCTGACAACGATTCTGTGAGTCCGCGGCGGGATCGACCCGTCGCCGGTCGAGCAGGACCCGGGCTGCGGTCCTGATCGCGATGCCGGGCATCGGGGTCAGGACCACGCATCATGACGCCCCCGGCGTGGCCACGCACCATCGTCCCGGGCCGGAGCAGCCGGCCAGTCAGCGGGTGAGGCCGACAAGCGTCGCCAGTCGCGCCACGCCGGCCGGCGCCGGCTGCGCGCGGGCAACCTCGGCGATCACGGTACGCGCCAGAGGCCGGCACCGAACCTCAGCCGGCGCGACACTGTCCGCGTCCACCAGCGCGCGGGCAGCCCCGCGCAGGTCACCAACCTGGAGGTACGCCCGCGCGACATCCACCAGGTACGCGCCCCGATACTCGGCCGGCAACCGCCGCCACGTCTCCCGCCGCACCACGCCCGAGTGCCCGTGCAGCGCCGCGTCGGCGTCACCCCGTTGCGCCGCCACCACCACCCGAGCCAGGTCGACGGCGATCGGCCCGAAGTTGGTGCGGTGCGTGTCGTCGTACCCCCGAAGGTGTGCGGCAACGCCCGCGGCCCGGTCGGTCAGCTCCCCGGCGCGGTGGTGGTCGCCGCTGCCAGCGGCGGCAAGAGCGGCCTGCACCAGCAACGTCCCACCCACCGCCCACTCCCCCGCCGACCGCTGCGGCCGAACACGGTTCGCGGCAGCGAGGGATGCAGCCAGGGCCAGGCGGTCGCGGCCGGCGGCGCGGAGCGCCTGGCAGACCGAGATGGCCGCCGTCGCCGCGAGCGCCGGGTCGTCGGCGGCAGTGGCCATTGCCCGGTCGGCGGCCAGCCAGGCCAGGTCGGCCTCGCCGAGCTTGACGAGCAGTGACGAGGTGATCCGGTACGCCGGCACCAGCACCTCCGCCGACCGCACGCCCTGGACCGCGTCCAGCAGACCCGGCAACACCCGCACCAACTGCCCGTAGTGCGCGTGCTGGTAGGACAACCAGGCGTACCCGATCTGCCTCCGCAGCTCCTCCGGCGTCTGGGCCGGGGCCGGCGGGACGTCGTAGCGGGCGAGCGCGGCCCGGATGTCGTCCACCCCGTCCGGCGTGCCCGCCGGGGTGCTCGGCTGCTGACCGAGCAACACCTCCGGGTCGACCCGCAGGGCGTGGGCCAGTTCCTGGATCACCGAGTACCGGTCCAGGGTGCGCACGCCCCGCTCCACCTTGTCCACCCAGCTCTTCGACCTGCGCAACCGGTCGGCAAGCATCTGCTGCGTCATCGACCGCCGCACCCGCCAGCGGGCCACCCGGCGGCCGATCGGGAGGTCATCGTTTGTCACGCCGCCACCGCCGGTCCGGGACCGCGCGGGTCGTGTCCTCCACGGGTACGCGGTCTGCCTCGGCCTGGGCGAGGAGGCGCTGTTTCGCGGCCTCCCGCTCGGCCGCCTCGGACTGCTCACCCTTGCTCGCCGATTCGTCGCCCTGCATGCCACCTCCGTCGACAGTGGGCGCGACGTCGTCTCGGAACAGTTACCAACGCCGTCACCCACCGTCATCATCTAAGCGACGATCCGTGGCAGACCAGGCGAAACGCGTCCGTTATGGCATAGCGGACAGTCGAAGGTGGTGCACGGCCTCGGCCACTTCGCGGGCAAGTTCTCGGGACGCTGCGGCAAGCGCGATGGAGTCTGCCGTCGACAGGGTCTCGCGAGCCGCTGCCGTGTCGCCAGCCTGCGCCTGCGCGACGGCGAGATGCACCAGGTTCCGACCGTGCCACTCCGCACCGCCGGCCTCCTCGCTGACGCCGGCGACACCGGCCGTCAGCAGCTCCAGCGCGCGATCGTTCGCACGGCTGTCCGCAGCACCGAGATACCGCCAGACGCTCCCCTGCTGGACGGCGAAGAACGATGGTGTGTACCAGTAGCCCCAAGGGGACAGTGGTTCCTCTGCCGCCTGAGCCGACAGGTCCGATGCCTCGGACAAACGCGCGAGCACGTCCGTGGTGGCAGCGCCGGCCATGGCAAGACCTCGGGCCTCCTGCCCTGCGCAGTAGGCGCGTAGGGCCGTGTTCACCGTCTCGTCTCGCCGCGACTCCCGGGACAGCTCAATCATGGTCGGGAGGTCGTGGCGCAACTCGGCATGGTGCCCCTGGAAGGACAGCACGGTAGCGATCAGATCTGTGTTGCCGGCCTCGGTGGCCCATTGCAGAGCCCTCGCGTTCCAAACTGTGGCAGCGCGCACCTCACCCCGCGCAATGCTCAACCAGCCTACGAACTGCGCCCACTGCCCAGCGACATCGACAATCCGGGGAAGCAAGTCCTGTGGGGCCTCCCGCAGCAAGTCGGTCACGGTGCTGAGATGGGTACGGACCGGCCCCATGATCGGGCCTGACCCTACGGCGTCCTCCAGCCGGCGGTAGCCACCGAGAAGGTCGGAAAGAGCATCCGCGGCTGCACGATCGACCCTGCGAGGACGCACCCGCACGTACGCCAGGCGGTCGCCGCCATCGGGAGCGTCAATGACCAATGCCGCCGAAGCGCCGCTCGCTTGCAGGGCGTCGTCGAGCCGGACCGCCACGTCCACCGTCGGCTTCGTCTGTCCTGCTTCCAACTGGTGGACGAGACTCTTGCCATGATTGACAGCGGCGGCGAGTTGCCGGAGAGAGAGACCCCGAGCCTCCCGGAGTCGACGCAGCTCAGCCGCGAAGCGTGGATCAACGATCGTGCTTGCGCGAGGGGGCATCGCGGTACTCCTAGCTCTCACAGGCCCGCAGGGTGATGCTACGGTCGGCAATCCTGCAGTCATAGACGGTACTCGCGACAGGGTGGGGGTCGCTAAAGGTGAACCACCATCCTGCTCTAACCGTCGCGAGCGTCCCGCTATTCGGCCTGCTTTAACGCGGTGTAGACAGACAGGGACAAAAGATCGCGCGGATGCGGGAAGACCGGCCGCAGAGCGTCGAGACACGGACGGTCCTGGCAAGCCCCAACACGTGCGGGAACGGCAGGATCCCGCGCAGGATGCGCTCGGTCTCGTACGGGAGCCCCGCGTGCGGGGGACGGCACCTACCACACATCGAAGTCGTGGTCGGTGGTCGGAGGAGCCCCACGCGTGCGGGGACCACGTCCACCGGACCGCGCCCGAGATGTAGACGGGCGGAAGACCCCCGCGCATGCGGGGACGACTACCCGAGCGAGCCTGTTATTCGAATGTCGCCGGGAAGACCCCCGCGCATGGGGGGACGACGCCGGCTGGCCAGCGTCGTTCGTTTCCGGCTTGGGAAGACCCACGCGCATGCGGGGACGACCGCGCGGTGAGCATCTGGGCGACCCCGAACAGGGGAAGACCCACGCGCATGCGGGGACGACGCGGCCTGTTTGTTCGCGGCCTTCTCGCAGGGCGGAAGATCCCCGCGCATGCGGGGACGACATCCCGCCCGCGCCCCACGCCAGCCCTTCGAAAGGAAGACCCCCGCGCATGCGGGGACGACTCGATGGGGCGCATGGCCCGGAAGATGGCGTCGGGAAGACCCCCGCGCATGCGGGGACGACCAGGTGCCGCACCACTGCTCCTCCAGGGTGACCGGAAGACCCCGGCGCATGCGGGGACGACACGCTGCCGGCGATGATCCCGAACAGGGTGCTCGGAAGACCCCCGCGCATGCGGGGACGACGATACGCCCATCGCGGACGCGGCCTCCAGGAACGGAAGACACCCGCGCATGCGGGGACGACCAGCGCAGGAGCACGGTCAACTGCCGGTGCCAGGGAAGACCCCCGCGCATGCGGGGACGACCTTGATCTGGCGCCCGTCCGGACCTCGGACCAGGGAAGACCCCCGCGCATGCGGGGACGACGGGCGCTATGCCGCAGACCGGACGCGCTTTACCGGAAGACCCCCGCGCATGCGGGGACGACAGGCTGGCCGTTCTCCGTGAGCAGACGACTCAGGGAAGACCCCCGCGCATGCGGGGACGACGAGTCGCCGCCGGTGACGAACACGGGCAGGACCGGAAGACCCCCGCGCATGCGGGGACGACATCGCCGCCGGAGCCAGGCCGCGCCGGATCCTGGGAAGACCCCCGCGCATGCGGGGACGACGATCGAAGTCTTCGGTGTTGAAGACCAGCGGGGGGAAGACCCCCGCGCATGCGGGGACGACCCGACAGTGGCGATGAACACGTTCACCTGTCCAGGAAGACCCCCGCGCATGCGGGGACGACGACACGCCGTCTGTGCAGGGGTGGTCGGGGTAGGGAAGACCCCCGCGCATGCGGGGACGACATCAGCGCCAGGGCCATCGCCTGCCGCAGCTCGGGAAGACCCCCGCGCATGCGGGGACGACGAGAAGATCCCCTGCCCCTTGGTGAGGTCGATCGGAAGACCCCCGCGCATGCGGGGACGACGGCGTCACGCTGACCGCCCTCTCCCTTCTCGGCGGAAGACCCCCGCGCATGCGGGGACGACCGCTTGGAGGCGATCACGCCACGCAGCCCATACGGAAGACCCCCGCGCATGCGGGGACGACGGACCGCCGCCGCTCCCCGCCACCCGCGCACCGGGAAGACCCCCGCGCATGCGGGGACGACGCTTGCTGACCTGCGGTGTTGCGCGACCAAGCGGTCTGCTTGATTTAGTTGGCTCGACTATCAGCATCTGGTAGCGACGGCCTTGAAGAAGCCTCTCATGCTGTTGCCGAACCTGACCGTTCGGTCAGGAACCTTCTACACAAATTGAGCAAGGAAGATGCCCTGAAGCCGTCTCCAGCGCTGGATGATCGCCAGATGAGCAGCCCGCTTGTCGGAAATTTGACTCGTCAGCGCGCTGGGGGCAGGTCTTGTCAGCCCTGACTCTTAGGGTGCCGGACATGGTGCTGGATCACTCGGTAAATCACGCCACCTCCGCTCCCCTATGGGGTAAATCGAATGCGGGCGGGCGCCCGAACTTGCTTCTGCAGCACCTGCTTGACACGGCGGCGGTCGCGGAAGTGATCTGGGATCGGTACCTCGCCCCTCGTGTTAAGGGTTGGCTTAACGAAGTCTCCGGCAACAAAGGGCGTACTTTCTTCGCGTTCGTATGCGGCCTGCACGACGCGGGCAAGGCATCACCAGCGTTTCAGTGCAAGGACGACGGCCTGTCCCGCGCTGTTCGGGCCGCCGGATTGACTTGGCCGAGATTGCGCCTGGACTCGGCAGGCTGGCATCACACGTGCGCAGGTGCGGTGATTGCCGAATCAGTCTTGCGGGAAGCTGGGTGGAGCAGAGAAGCGGTCGAGTGGGTGTGGCCGATGGTGGCTGGCCATCACGGGCTGGTCCCGTCGAGAGGGCCGCTGTTTTCGAAGGCAGCCAGGCTTCGAAGCGCACAGGGACAGGGCGATGCGTGGACGGACGCGCAGCGGGCGCTGGTGCATGACGTGGCCGCTGCCCTAGGGGTAAGCCTGGCTGAGTTGGAACCGGTGAAAGTGCCTAGCCGAGCTGAACAGCTCGCGCTGTCCGGCCTCGTGATCATGGCGGACTGGATTGCGAGCAGTGACCACGTCGATGGTGTTGACGACCCTTCGGATGTCTCCATGGCGGAGGCTCGGCTGCGAGCAACACGTGCGTGGTCGAAGGTGAAGCTACGTGGTGGCTGGGCGGCTGGTCCCTACCGTCCAATGACAGACCTGGTGGCGACACGGTTCGGGAAGGCCGCACGTCCGTTGCAGACCTCCTGCGTGGATTTGGCTGAGCAGACGGCTGCACCGGGTTTGCTGGTCATCGAGGCACCGATGGGTGAGGGCAAGACCGAGGGGGCACTCGCCGCCGCCGAGGTGCTGGGACGGCGGTTCGGCTGCGACGGCATCTTCGTAGGGATGCCTACACAGGCGACCAGCGATCCGATGTTCGAGCGAGTCCTGCAATGGGCGGATCAGGTGGATCCGGGTCTGCCAGTGGGTCTACTACACGGCAAGCGGATGTTCAACCCGCTCTGGGTTGCCTTACAGCAGGAAACTCATTTCGCCGGCATCGACGACTTCGGCTGTGACGACGAGTTTGGTCTCGTTGGATCGACACAGGCGGCTCGCCCCGAGCACGCCCCCGCGCAATGGTTCCTCGGGGCAAAGCGAGGCATGTTGATGCCCGTGACGGTTGGTACGATCGACCATTTGCTCTATGCCGCAACCCGCACGAAGCATGTGATGTTGCGGCACGCCGGCCTCGCCGGACGCGTAGTGATCTTGGATGAGGTCCACGCCTACGACGTCTACATGTCGCAGTTCCTTCACGAGGCCTTACGCTGGCTGGCCGGGGCAGGCGTGCCTGTGGTCGTGTTGTCGGCAACATTGCCCCCACAGCAGCGCGAGAGTCTGCTGCGGGCGTACCTTCAAGGTGCTCAGCAACTTCGCAAGGTAGATCTTCCCCCCACAGTCGCGACATCGGGCTATCCCGTGTTGCATGCCCTGAGCGCGGTTGGCGATGAGGCAAGATGCGTCGTCCGCACTACCGCTTCGTGGCGAGACACCACACAAATCACGGTGGAGGTATTACAGGAACGCCCGGACGGTGACCCCGCCGCCGTCGTCGAACTTCTTGACGACGAGTTGCGCGCTGGGGGGTGCGCCTTGGTCATCCGCAACACAGTCGGCCGGGCACAACAGACCTACCAGGCGCTGCACGACAGGTGGGACGCTGACGAGGTAATCCTGCTGCACTCACGACTAACTGTGTCCGAGCGGGCGAAGCGTACCCAGCGGGCTCTGGACTTGCTGGGCCCGCCCGGTGAGCAGACATCCCGCCCGCACCGCCTGATCGTGGTAGCTACGCAACTCGCGGAGCAATCGTTTGACGTTGACGCTGATCTGCTCGTCACCGACCTAGCCCCGATCGACTTGCTGCTACAGCGCATTGGCCGGATTCATCGCCATACGCGGCCGGAGCGCACAGGGGCACCGAAGGTCTTCGTGACAGGTTTCAGCACCCAGCCAGATGAACCGCCGACGTTCCCGCGCGGAAGCGTGTACGTCTACGGGAAGTATCCGCTGCTTCGGTCCGCCGTTCTGGTCGCCGAGGCCGCCGCCAACGCCGGCTGGAGCATTCCGGCCGATGTCCCGGACCTCGTGCGCCGCGGATACGCGGATCCTGCCGTCGTTCCCGACTCATGGCAGGAAGCGACAACGACGGCGTACGAAGCATGGCAGCGGCAGCAGCGCGGCCGACGGGAACAAGCGACGGAACTACTGCTGGCCGGCGAGAGTGATCTCGGCGCCCCGACTCTTGCCGGGCTGCACCGGCGGGCAAGCGGTGAAGCACCCGGCGAGGACGAGATCACCGCAGTGGTGCGCGACGGCCCAGAATCCGTGGAGGTGGTGCTCGTACGGCAGGAAAACGGACGATTCCTCACCATAAGCGGGCACAGTATCGGTCCAACAGGGGCGGTCGACGACGATGCCCTCGCCGAAGAGGTTGTCGGATCGGCGGTACGGCTACCCCCTCGTCCCGAACTAAGCACGGCCGCGAAGTGCCTCGAGCCCTTGCCGGGCTGGTATGGCAACCCCTGGCTGGGAAAGTCCCACGCTCTCATTCTCGACGAATGTGGCACCGCCCTCCTCGGGGGACGGTGCCTTACTTACGACAGGCACCTCGGCCTACTCGATGAACGAGCATGACCGAGGTGATAACCCCCGCACGGCGGGGACAGCCTGTCGACTGCAGGGTCGACCATCCCGCGAGCGGGATGACCCCGGCACGAGCCGGGCGAAAGCAGCATATCCGTTCGCACGAAGAGACACGCCCGAAAGGCGCTCTTCGACCATCCCGCGAGCATTGGCGAATCGCTGCTAGTCTCCACCGCATGCCCTCAGTGGACCCCCTCAGATCTTCACTGGAGAGTCGCGTGCTAGCGGCCCTCGTGGATGCAGCGCCCGGCACCGGTTTCGTGGAGGTGAGATCGATAGCCCGCGCGGCGCGTCTCGACCATGCCTCGGTGCAACTGGGCCTGAGCGGTCTCGCATCGCATGGTGACCTGTTCTTCAGATCCGTCCTGGACACCGATGGGCGGACATTCGTGTACGTCAGTCACGTGACGGCCTACGCCAGACAAACCGCAGCCCATGACCTCCTCCGGCCATCCAATGACTTCGGCCTGTCCGCCGGCAAGCCGGCCCGTGGTCGGCACGCCATTCGTGCAATCAAGATCGTCAGCGCGGTGGTTGGTGCCGCTGCCGCCAAGGTCATCGCCACGCTGATCCTCGACTCGGTACACCGTCCATGAGATGGAACATGATGATGGAGCGTTGATGGACAGTCCCTCGTTCAATTTGGTGGATGAACCGTGGATACCCGTCCTCGTCGGTGGTCGGCCGCACACGCTGTCGCTCTTTGACGCGCTAAGCAGAGCACACGAGGTCGACAGCCTGGCAACCGCCAATCCGCTTGAGACGGTTGGCGCGTTGCGGCAAGTGCTGCTGCCTGCCTACCTGGATGCCTGCGGAATCCCGGACAGCGAAGGCGAGTGGATGCAGCGCTGGCGCGCTGGCCGTCTCCCTGCCGGGACAATCAAGGAGTACCTCAACGACAACCGACACCGACTCGACCTGTTCGGTCGTCGCCCGTTCGGGCAAGTCCCGGGGCTGCGTACAGGCAAAGACGAAGACAAGCCCGTGTCACTGCTGATCGCGGCGACAGCGACCGGCAACAACGTTCCCTTGTTCACCCCACGCACGGAGGCCAATCCGCCGACATTGACGCCAGCGCAGGCCGCCCGCGCTCTACTGGCGACACAGTGTTGGGACACGGCGGCGATCAAGTCCGGCGCGGCAGACGACCCTCAGGCGAAGGGTGGCAAGACGACCGGCAACCCAACCGGTCCGTGCGGGGCGTTGGGCGTAACGGTGCCGATCGGCCGCAACCTCGCCGAGACACTGGTGTTGAACAGCCCGGTTGTGCGTCAGCCACCTCCCAATGATGTGCCGCAGTGGCGGCGGGAGCGGGCGATGACCGGAGCCTGGGAGGTCCGAGGAGCGACAGGACTTCTGGACCTCCTGACCTGGCAGTCGCGTCGAGTCCGACTCATCCCCGAGCCAACGTCGACCGGCGAGGTCGTCGTACGGCGGGTGGTTCTCACCGCGGGCGACCGCCTGCAGCCGATACCTAGAGATGTCGAACCGCATACGGCCTGGCGGCAGGTGGACAAGCCTAGACCCGGGCAAGCGTCGGTTGTACCGGTTCGACACAGCGCCGGCCAGGACGCTTGGCGTGGCCTGGCACCGATGCTGGCGACCATCGTGCGGGAAGGCGCCTCCTACAGCAGCAGCATCCTGCTGACCCAGATGGCTGATCTTGGCATTGACGACGTCCCGCTGCAGGTATTAACGGTGGGTGTGGCCTACGGCAATCAGTCGGCGGTGGTCGAAGACGTGATCGCCGACTTGATCCCGCTGCCGCTGACTGCGTTGCGACCTGGCAGTGATATCCGGCTGTTTGTTGAGACGTTGGTGGAGCAGGCCGAGGGATTGCGGCGCGCAGGTAACCGACTCGACGACGACCTGCGGCGTGCCAGCGCCGGCAGTCCGGTGCCGTGGGACAAGGGCCTCAGGCTCGGTGACGCGTTGATGCATGACATCAACCGGCCAGTGCGACGTCTACTCGCCGGCCTTCAACGTGCTCCCGACCGATGTGCCGAGGCGGAAGACGCCTGGCGTGCCGCCGCGCTTCAGATGGCACTTCGGGCGGCCGAACCAGCCCTAGCAGCAGTACCGCCCACGGCGTTCCTCGGCCGCACGGAAAAGCCAAAGAACCAGGTGCAGAAGAGCAAGAAGCAGCCGGAGAAAGCGCACCGCGCTAGCACGGCTATGAAGTGGTACGAGTCGTCGGTCCGCAAGATCCTCGCAATTGAACCCTGATCCCTGCCGATTGAGCGGAGACAACGTATTGACCAGCAGTTCCCGCCCGCAGCCCAAACTTTTCTTCTGGGAGCGGGACTACGCTAGAAAGCTACCGGACGGCAAGCATCTCACCGCGCTGCGCCGCGGTCTGGGGCGCGACCCAGGAGACGTCCCCGCGATGTGGCCGTATTACACCCGATTGAGGTCCGACGGTTGGGTCAGCTCCGACCTGCGCGCCGAACACGCAGCCCTGGTGCTCTTTGCCGTGCACCAGCAGTCCCAACCGCGCCTAGTGCACCGGCCTGGCGTGGGACTGGGAACGGCTGTGGCCAAGCTGCGGCTGGACGGAAAGTTCTCTGTGGACGCAGTGGACAGAAGATTCGGTGCCGCCGCAACCGCGACCAGCTTCCCCGAGGTTGTCGCTCACCTCCGCAGCATGGTCAGCCAGTTGCGGTCCCTGACGGTCACCCCTCCACTGGACTACACAAAACTGTTCCGCGATCTGTGCGACTGGCAGGACGCCGACCGGGCACACCAGGTCCGGCGACGGTGGGGGGCGCAGTACTTCACCGCCCGAGACATCGTCAACGAAGCATCGACGCCACAGGATCTTGAGATCAGTCAGCCCTGATCCCGCCCGCAAGAACGCATTTACCCAATCGGCTGCTCAACAAGGAGAACCAGTGCCCGACTCTCGCACCTATATCGACATCCACGTTCTGCAGACGGTGCCGCCGTCGAATCTCAACCGGGACGACGCCGGCAGCCCAAAGCAGGCCATCTACGGCGGTGCACGTCGAGCCCGCGTCTCCTCCCAAGCATGGAAGCGCGCCACTCGCCTGGCGTTCGATGACGAGCTTCACATCCCTCGACGGACGCTTGGCACCCGCACTAAAAGGATCGCGACACTGCTCGCCACGCGGCTGGCTGACCGTACCGGCCTCGACAATGAGGCCGCCGCCCGGCTTGGCAACGCCCTGCTGGCTCACGACCTGAACATCAAGCCAGGGAGGAAGGCTGAGGAAACCGCCTATTTGCTCTTCGTCGGACACAACCAAATAGACGCCATCGTCGACTTGGTTGCCGACCGGGCTACTGAGCTGGCCGCGCTGGCTGACGATGCGCTCACGAAAACCGTCGCCGACCTGCCGGTTCGCGCACAGTTGGCCACCAAACACCCCATCGACGTGGCCCTGTTCGGTCGCATGGTAGCCGATATCCCGACCCTGAACGTGGACGCGGCCACCCAGGTCGCGCACGCACTGTCTGTGCACCCGGTGGAAATCGAGTTTGACTACTACACGGCCGTGGACGATGAGAAGACGCGCGATGACGACGCCGGGGCGGCGATGATCGGCACGGTCGAGTTCACCTCAGCGACGCTGTACCGATTTGCCACACTCAACGTGCAGCACCTCGCTCAGAACCTTGAGAATGACCAAGAGGCGGCCCTCGCAGCCGCTCGAGCGTTTCTGCGAGCTTTCGTCACGTCGATGCCCACTGGCCACCAAAACACCTTTGCCCACCGAACCGTGCCCAGTCTCGTCAGCTACCTTGTGCGCACGGATCAGCCTGTCAACCTGGTGTCAGCCTTCGAGCAGCCCATTCGCAGCCGCGACGGCATCGCCGCCAAGGCCGTCGTACGCTTGGCGGAGGAACTCAACCACACCAGCACCGCCTGGGGTCTGACTCCCCTGGCCAAGGCGACTGTCTACGACCCCGCCTCGAACCTCACTGCGATCTCCCCTAACAATCGGGGTGCCAACGCGACGAGCCTCGAACAGGCCTTCGGGACGCCTCAGGTTCTCGAGGAGGCTATCGATTCCGTCCTCAACGCAGTGGCGCCTCGGCTGGGCGAGCGGACGCCGCGATGAACCAGCAGAACTCCTGCCTGGTCCTACGGCTGGCCGGACCGCTGCAATCGTGGGGGGGCCGGGGGCAGTTCAATCGTCGTGACACCCTCGACTCGCCAACCAAGAGCGGCGTTCTTGGGCTCCTCGCCGCCGCCGAGGGCCGCCGCCGGCAGGATTCGATCGAAGACCTTCTCGGGCTTACCCTTGGCGTCCGCACCGACCAGCCCGGATCACTGCTACGGGATTACCACACCGTCAGCGACTACCGCGGTCGGCCGTTGCTATCTACAGCAGTTAACGCCAAGGGCGTGCAGAAACCGACCTCGCCACCGAAGCAGACGCATGTCACCCACCGCTTCTACCTACAAGACGCGGTGTTCACGGCTGCGGTCTGTGGCCCAGGCGCCCTGCTGCGCACGCTAGCTGACGCCCTGTGCAGCCCTGCCTTCCCGCTAGCACTCGGCCGGCGCTCCTGCGCTCCCACCCAGCCACTGCTCCTCAGACCCCCCGAGATGGACCTAACCGACCGCGAAGCGCTCTGGCCCGGGCAGCCACTGACCGTGCTACGCCGGGTGCCGTGGCAGGCCACCGACCGGCACCGCTCGTCCCGGTTCCGGCCGCAGCAGCGGCCAGCCATGGTCGACCTGCCTGTCACTGTCGACGACCTCGACGGCAACGAGATCCGAACAGACGTGCCGCGCTCATTCGACCCGCTACAGCGAGGCTTCAATACCCGCCGGGTACGCCACGAATGGGTGCCCGTCCCTACCGGCTGGCCCGACACCGGCCACGCTGATCACGATCCCTTCGCGTTGCTCGGGTGGTAGCTCTGATGCCGTACCTGTCCCGTATTCACCTCAACCCGCTTCGTACCCAGACCCAGCGGATGATGCGTAACCCCCAGGTGCTTCACGCCACGGTCCTCGGCGGCCTGAGCCGCCAGCCGGTTACCGAGCGTGTCTTGTGGCGCCTGGATTCGCCTCACCAACACCAGCTCACCTTGCTCGTCCTGACCCAGTCCACGCCCTCCTGGGAGCACCTGATCGAGCAGGCCGGATGGCCAAACGCCGACGACCCGCAGGCACAAGTCAAGAACTACCAGCCGCTGCTCGACCAGATCCAGCAAGGACGCCGCTTTGCATTCCGACTCAAAGCCAACCCCACTAGTTCCACGAAGAAGCCCTTGAAGCCGTCCGAGACGCAAGCCCGACAACTGAAGGCCGAACGACCTCGCGGCGTGCGCGTTGCACACCGACGCCTGTCCGACCAGCTCAGCTGGCTCATCGATCGCCTCGGCCGTGCCGGATATTCTCTCCCCACCGACACCGTGAATGGCAACGAGGTCCCTGCGGTTGAAGCCAACGACCGGCACCGCCTCACGTTCCGGAAGAGCGGCAATCAATCGGCTCCGGTGATCCTGGAAAGCACCACGTTCGAAGGTCTCGTGCAGATCACCGACGCTGACAGCGCACGCAACGCTCTGCTACAGGGAATAGGCACCGGCAAGGCCTACGGCTTCGGTCTGCTCACACTCGCTCCGCCGTACCCCTCCCAGAGGAGCTGACGTGTGGTGGCTGGCCGATCCACAAGACCTGCACCGAGTCAGCGACCGCATCTCAAGCGTCTACGTCGAGCGCTGCCACATCGACCGTGACGACAACGCCGTCGCTCTCGTCAACCGCGAACGAACCGTCCGTGTGCCCGCCGCGATGATCGCCACTCTGCTCATCGGGCCGGGGGCCCGCATCACCACCGCTGCCGTACGCCTGCTAGCCGACTCCGGCACCGCCGTTTGCTGGGTCGGCGAGAAAGGCGTACGCCTTTACGCCAGCGGCGTCGGCCCCAGCCGCGGATCCCAGCTTCTACTCCGACAGGCATACCTTGTCAGTCGCACCAAAGAACGCCTCACCGTCGCCCGTCACATGTACAGCATGCGGTTCCCCGACGAGGACGTCAGTGCGCTCACCATGCAGCAATTGCGTGGACGTGAAGGCGCCCGCGTCAAGAAGATCTATCGAGCCCAAGCGGCACGTACGGGGGTTCCCTGGGACGGCCGGCTCTACAAACCCGGCCAACCCTTCGAGACCGGTGACGACGTCAACCGGCTGCTGTCCGCCGGGCATAGCTGCCTCTACGGCATCTGTCACGCCGCGATTGTCGGCCTCGGTGCCAGCCCCGGCCTCGGCTTCGTCCACACCGGCGGGGCGACGTCCTTCGTCCTCGACATCGCCGATCTGTACAAAGCCGAGTACACAATCCCGCTCGCGTTCGATCTCGCCGCCAGCGGCCTCATCACCGAACGCGACGCACGCACTGCTTTCCGAGATCGTGTCGCCGACGGCAAGCTCATGACTCGCATCGTCCAAGACGTCAAGTCGCTCCTCCTCCACGACAGCGACGAAGAGACCGATGAAGATGCCCATCATCTCTGGGACGAAGAGATCGGATTGGTACCAGGCGGCATTAACTGGGCCAACGACTATGCCGATGGCTTGGACGGCAGCTCGTTCATCGGCGTCAGCGGGCCCAACCTGAACGAACCCAAGGTGGACTTTTGACCGTCGTCGTCCTCATCGCCGTAGCCGAAGGGCTCCGCGGGCACCTGACCCGATGGATGATCGAAGTCGCTGCCGGGGTCTATGTCGGCAACCCCAATGTTCGCGTCCGCAACCGCCTCTGGGCTCTCCTCGCCGACCGGGTCGGCGACGGGCAAGCCATCATGATCGAGCCAGCGAGAAACGAGCAAGGCTGGGCAATCCGCACGGCCGGACGCGATCGATGGATACCTGTGGACCTGGATGGACTGATTCTCGCGGCCCGAAAGCGCGCGTAAACGCCCAGCTCAGCAAGTGTCGTCCCCGCAGGCGCGGGGGTCTTCCGCGTCCATGGCGGCACGCTCGGGCATGGTCAGGGTCGTCCCCGCAGGCGCGGGGGTCTTCCGGTCTCCGGCTCGGTGGGCGTGTCGGAACCGTCGTCGTCCCCGCAGGCGCGGGGGTCTTCCGTGCCAGTCGGGTCGGTACGTCGCGCCGGGCACGTCGTCCCCGCAGGCGCGGGGGTCTTCCGCAGGCCGCGATCGACGCCCACGCGGCCGACTTGTCGTCCCCGCAGGCGCGGGGGTCTTCCGATCGTGCACGCCGCCGCGACGATGCGGGGCTGGTCGTCCCCGCAGGCGCGGGGGTCTTCCCTCCGCCGCACCTGCGACCCGTGCAAGGCGTGGGTCGTCCCCGCAGGCGCGGGGGTCTTCCTCGACGCTCCCGACGGTGTAGATCTGCAAGACGGTCATCCCCGCAGGCGCGGGGATCTTCCCTCGATCTCGACCCCGTCCGGGCTGGCCCAGGTGTCGTCCCCGCAGGCGCGGGGGTCTTCCTTACCCGGCCATGGCCCGCATGCTCCCGAGCCTGTCGTCCTCGCAGGTGCGGGGGTCTTCCCTGCGCGGTCTGGACGCCCGGCGGGTTCTGGCCGTCGTCCCCGCACGCGCAGGGGTCCTCCCCACCGATTCCTGTTCACGCTCGGCTCCGAGCGGTGGTCCCCGCACGCGCGGAGGTCGTTCACCCAGGTCGAATTTCGACGCGAGCTGACCGACGTCGTCCGAGGTGGCGATGACGCACCGGTCGTCCTCGCAAGCGCGGGGGTCTTCCCTCGATATCGTGGCGGATACCAATCATCAGGGGTGTCGTCCCGCACGCGCGGCGATCCTCCTACCCGGGGTCGTCTGGGTGACCACCAGCTCCAATGTCGTCCCCGCGCGGGATCTCCCGGCGTCCCGGTTTGGGGCCTACCCAGCTGGCGTCGCCCCTGGACGCACGAAATCTTGCTGTCCGTAGTGTGGAGGCATCGCCGGAGTGGATGTCCTCCTCGCACGCGGGGGTCATCTTGGGATCGGGGCGGGCCGCTCAGCCTGCACGACGTTGTCCCCGCATGCGCGGGGGTCTCCCGCAGCGGATGGGGCCATGCGACCCGACGGCGCGATCGTCCCGGCACGCGCAGGGGTCACCGGTGGTTGTGAATCGAGTGCTTGCCCTGGCTGTGGTCATCCCCCGCACGCGCGAGGGTATCCCTGGATGCGGTCCCGCTTCACTGTGTCGCCGTCGCCGTCCCTGCGGAAACGGGGGGTTTTCAGAGCGCCACGATTGCCGCAGTCTCCGCCGGCAACTGGATCCGGTCCCGCATCACCGTGACCCCCTCCCCCGTAGCCAGCAACACCCGCCGAGCCACCCCAGGCAGCGACACCCCCTGCCCCCGCCCAGCCAGGTTCGCCACGACAAGCGTGTCCCCCCGCCGCATCACCAAGAACTGGTCCCCGTGCTGCACAGAAACCGCCTGCAACCGAGGATCCGACAGGTCAGGGCGAGACCGCCGCAGCCCAATCAACCGCTGGTAGAACGCCAGCATCGAAGCATGCTCAGGCTTGTCCAGCTCAGCCCAGTCCAACCGCGACCGCGTGAACGTCTCCGGGTCCTGTGGGTCCGGCACGTCCCCCTCCGGCCACCCGTGTGACGCGAACTCCCGCCGCCGCCCGCTACGCACCGCAGACGCCAGCTCCGGCTCCGGGTGCGACGTGAAGAACTGCCACGGCGTAGAAGCAGCCCACTCCTCCCCCATGAACAACATGGGAGTGAACGGAGCGGTAAGCAGCAACGTGGCCCCAACCCGGAGCAGCGAGGGAGACAAGGAGGCAGAGATCCGATCCCCGGTGGCCCGGTTTCCGATCTGGTCATGGTTCTGCAAGTAGGCCACGAACCGGTGCCCAGGCACCCGAGGATCAACAGGCCGCCCGTGGTGCCGGTTGCGGAAGCTGGAGAAGGTGCCAGCGTGGAAGAACCCACCCGTCAGCACATCTGACAGCGTCTCCAGGGAGCCGAAGTCCCCGTAGTACCCCTGCCGCTCCCCCGTCAGCAACGTGTGCAGCGCGTGGTGGGCGTCGTCGTTCCACTGGGCGTGCAGCCCGAACCCACCAGCCTCCCGAGGCGTGATGAGCCGCGGGTCGTTGAGGTCGGACTCGGCGATGAGCGACAACGGCCGCCCCAGGTGTGTTGACAGGGACTCGACGGCAACAGCCAACTCTTCCAGGATGGGCACCGCCCGCGAGTCCGGCAGGGCGTGCACGGCGTCCAGGCGCAACCCGTCGACGTGGTAGTCCCGCAGCCACATGAGGACGCTGTCGATGATGTAGCGGCGTACCTCGTCGGAGTGCGGCCCGTCCAGGTTGATCGAGCGGCCCCAACTGTTGCTCTGCTCGGCCAGGTAGGGACCGAACTGCGGCGCGTAGGCCCCGGAGGGCCCGAAATGGTTGTAGACGACGTCGAGGATCACCCCCAACCCGCGGGCGTGGGCGGCGTCGACGAACCGTTTCAGCCCGTCGGGGCCGCCGTAGGGCTGGTGGGGTGCGTACCAGCAGACGCCGTCGTACCCCCAGTTGTGTTCGCCGTTGAAGGCGTTGACCGGGAGCAGCTCGATCAGGTCGACGCCCAGTGACACCAGGTGGTCGAGGCGGTCGATGGCCGCGTCGAAGGTGCCCTCCGGGGTGAAGGTGCCGATGTGCAGCTCGTAGAGGATGCTGCCGGGCAGTTGCCGGCCGGTCCACGAGGTGTCGGACCACGCGAAGGCGGAGTGGTCGTAGCGGCGGCTGGGTCCGTGCACACCAGCAGGCTGCCACGGTGAGCGGGGGTCGGGCAGCGCAGTGTCGTCGTCGTTCAGCAGAAAGGAGTAGTCGAGGCCGGCGTCGGGCACGTCGACGCGCCACCAGCCGTCGGCGGCGGCGCGCATCTCGTGGTCGGCGTCGCCGGTCAGGCGCAGTCGCACGCGGGTGGCGTCCGGGGCCCACACGGAGAATTCGGTCATGACGCAGCCTCCACGGCAGCGGTGGGAGGGGCCAGCAGTGCGACGGGATAGTCGGCCAGCAGGTCGGCCAGAGAGGTCTCCCCGCCACTGTAGACCCGGCCGGTGAACAGGTCGGTCACCTCGTTAACGGGAAGCGACAGCGCGGTGTCGCCCCAGCCACCGGCGCGGGCCAGGCCCAACGGCAGCCGGGTGGCGACGGTGATCGCGCCACCCCGGTCGAAGGCCACCACGTGCCGGCCCTGCGGCCCGTGCGCCGGCACCGGCCGGTAGCCGGTGAACAGCTCCGGGTGCGCCCGCCGCAACCGCAGGGTCCGCGACACGACGAGCAGCTTCGCCGCTCCGTCGGTGTCGATCGGGGGACGCCAGCCGCCGTCGAGGCGTGCCAGCAGTTCTCGGCGTACGTCGAAGTCGACCGGGCGGCGATTGTCCGGGTCGACGAGGGAGTTGTCCCACAGCTCGGTGCCCTGGTAGGTGTCCGGCACGCCGGGCATGGTGAGTTGCACGAGCTTCTGCCCGAGGGAGTTGCACCAGCCGGCGGGGGTGATGGCGGCGGCGAGTTCGGTCAGCTCGTCGTGCAGGCTCGGGTCGTCGTACATCCGGTCGATGACCGCGTGCATGGCCTGCTCGAAGGCCGGGTCCGGGTCCGCCCAACTGGTCGAGGCCGCGGCCTCCCGGGCGGCCTTCTCGGCGTACGCGTGCAGCCGTTCCCGTTCGATCGGCCACGCGCCGACAGCGGTCTGCCAGAGCAGGTGGGCGAACGCCGGGTCGGGCAGCGGCGCGTACTCCATCCAGGTGTGGACCTGCTCGGCCCAGCGGCCCGGCAGCTCGCTGAGCACGGCGAGGCGGGCGCGGACGTCCTCGCCGCGTTTGGTGTCGTGGGTGGAGACGGTGGTCATGCTGGCGGGCCAGCGGACCTGCTGGGCGGCGGCGAAGCGGTGGAACTCCGCCGGCGGCACCCCGAAGTGGGCGGGGCTGCCGCCGACCTCGTTGAGTGCCACGAAGCGGGTCCAGCGGTAGAACGCGGTGTCCTCCACGCCCTTGGCCATCACCGCGCCGGTGAGTTGCGGGAAGCGTTGGGCCAGCTCGTCGTCGGGGTTACGCAGCCGGCGGGTGACCGCGTCCAGGGCGCCGGCCAGGTCGGGGCGGCGGCGGCCGGCCTCGGAGCGGGCGGCGGCGAGGTGCCGGGCGCCGTGCGGCGGGTAGCCGCGGTAGACGGCGAACGCGGCGGCCAGTTCGGCGAGTGCCGCGCGGGCCTGCTCGGTGGGCACCTCGGGGGCGAGCGCGGCGAGCCGGGTCAGCTCGGCGGCGAGAAGCCCGGTGGCGGCGGCGAGCTTGGTGGTGTGGGTGAGGTTTTCCCACGAGGTGTGCCGCCCGGTCAGTCGGGTGTCCAGCACCGTGAAGTCGCCCTCGGCGTCGGTGTCGACGAAGAGGCCGTTCACCGCGGCCAGGGCGTCGTAGCCGGTGGTGCCGTCCACCGGCCAGTCCGGCAGCTCCTCGCCGTACTCCAGGATCTTCTCCACCACGAGCCAGGCGTCCGGTGCGGCGGCCCGCAACCGGGTCAGGTAGCCGGCCGGGTCACGCAGGCCGTCCGGGTGGTCGACGCGGATGCCGTCGACCTCGCCGGCGGCGGCCCAGCGCAGGATCAGCTCGTGGGTGGCGGCGAACACCGCCGGGTCCTCCACGCGCAGACCGGCCAGGTCCGCGATGGCGAAGAACCGGCGGTACGTCAGGTCGGTGTCACCCCGACGCCAGGAGACCAGCTCGTAGTGCTGCCGGTCGTGCACCTCCCGCGCGGTGCCGTCGCCGGTGCCGTCGGCGATCGGGAAGCGGTGCTCGTGGTAGCGCAGCTCGTCGTCGACCACCTTGAGGTCGTCCAGGGCGGCCGGGTCGTCGGCGAGCACCGGCAACAGCAGCCGGCCCCGGTCCCAGTCGATGTCGAACCAGTCGGCGTACGACGAGTCGCGCCCCCGGCGCAGCACGTCCCACCAGGCGGGGTTGGCCGGTGGCACGGCGACACCCGCGTGGTTGGGCACGATGTCGACGACCAGGCCGAGCTGCTGGGCCCGCAGCGCGCCCAGCAGACGCTGCCGGGCGGCCTCACCGCCCAGCTCCGGGTTGACCGCCCGGTGGTCGACCACGTCGTAGCCGTGCGCCGAGCCGGGGGTGGCGGCCAGCAGCGGGGCGGTGTAGAGGTGGCTGACGCCGAGGTCGGCGAGGTAGTCGACGATCGCGGCGGTGGCGTCCAGGTCGAAGCCGGGGCGGACCTGGACGCGGTAGGTGGCCTTCGGAGGGGTGGCGGCCATGTCAGATCGTCCTCTCCAGCACCACGAGGGACCGGTCCGGCACCCGGATGGTGCCGCCCGCGCTGATCACGGTCGCGTCGCCCGGTTCGGGTTCGGCCGTGCTGATCACCCGTTCCCACTTCTGGCCGTACTCGCTGCCCGGCATGGTGAAGTCCAGTGGCGCGTCGTGGGCGTTGAAGCAGAGCAGGAACGAGGCGTCGCGGTGTTTCTGGCCGTACTGGCCGCGTTCGCGGATGCCCTCGCCGTTGACGAACAGCGCCACCGAGCGGCCGAAGTCGTTGCCCCAGTCCTCGCCGGTCATCTCCCGCCCGTCCGGGGTGTGCCAGGCCAGGTCGGGCAGCGGCTCGTCGATGCCGCGCCCGTTCACCGGCAGGCCGGTGAAGAAGCGGCGGCGACGGAACACCTGGTGTCGTTTACGGAACGCGGTGAGCGTCTGGACGAACTCCAGCAGCTGCTCGTCGACGTTGTCCCAGTCGACCCAGGCCAGCTCGCTGTCCTGGCAGTAGACGTTGTTGTTGCCGTGCTGGGTGCGGCCCAACTCGTCGCCGTGGCCGATCATCGGAACACCCTGCGACAGCATCAGCGTGGCCAGGAAGTTGCGCCGCTGCTTGGCCCGCAGGGCGAGCACCGCCTCGTCGTCGGTGTCGCCCTCGACCCCGCAGTTCCACGAGCGGTTGTGGCTCTCGCCGTCGCGGTTGTCCTCGCCGTTGGCCTCGTTGTGCTTGTCGTTGTACGACACCAGGTCGTTGAGCGTGAACCCGTCGTGCACGGTGACGAAGTTGATGCTGTGGAACGGGCGGCGGCCGTCGTCCTGGTAGAGGTCGGCCGAGCCGGAGATCCGCGACGCGAATTCGGCGAGGGTGGCGGGCTCGCCGCGCCAGAAGTCTCGTACCGTGTCGCGGTATTTTCCGTTCCACTCCGTCCACAGTGGGGGGAAGTTGCCCACCTGGTAGCCGCCGGGGCCGACGTCCCACGGCTCGGCGATCAGCTTGACCTGACTGACCACCGGGTCCTGCTGCACCACCTCGAAGAACGTGGACAGCCGGTCCACCTCGTAGAACTCGCGGGCCAGGGTGGCGGCCAGGTCGAAGCGGAAACCGTCGACGTGCATCTCGGTCACCCAGTAGCGCAGCGAATCCATGATCAGTTGCAGGGAGTGCGGGCTGCGCACGTTGAGGCTGTTGCCGGTGCCGGTGTAGTCGACGAAGTAGCGGCGGTCCTCCTCGCTGAGCCGGTAGTAGCTGGGCGCGTCCACGCCCTTGAAGCTCAGCGACGGGCCGAGGTGGTTGCCCTCGGCGGTGTGGTTGTAGACCACGTCGAGGATGACCTCGATGCCGGCCGCGTGCAGCGCCTTGACCATGCCCCGGAACTCCTGCACCTGCTGGCCGGTGCGGCCGAGCGCGGAGTAGCCGTGGTGCGGGGCGAAGAACCCGATGGTGTTGTAACCCCAGTAGTTGCGCAGCCCCAGGTCGACGAGGCGGTTGTCGTGGATGAACTGGTGCACCGGCATCAGCTCGATCGCGGTCACCCCGAGCTGGGTCAGATATTCGATCATCGGCGGGGAGGCGATGGCCGCGTACGTGCCGCGCAGCTCCTCCGGGATGTCCGGGTGGCGCATGGTCAACCCGCGCACGTGCGCCTCGTAGATCACCGAATGGTGGTAAGGGGTGCGCGGCGGCTTGTCGTTGCCCCAGTCGAAGTACGGGTTGACGACCACCGACTTCGGCATGAACGGCGCCGAGTCGGTCTCCGACATCTTCTCCGGCTCGTTCAGGTCGTAGTCGTAGACCGCCGGGTCCCACTGCACGTCACCGTCGATGGCCTTCGCGTACGGGTCGAGCAGCAGCTTGTGCGGGTTGCAGCGCAGCCCGTTCGCCTGGTCGTACGGGCCGTACACCCGGTAGCCGTAGCGCTGCCCCGGCTCGATGCCCGGCAGGTACGCGTGCCACACGTAGGCGTCCACCTCACGCAGCTCGACGCGGCGCTCCGCGCCGGTGTCCCACTCGTCGAAGAGGCACAGCTCGACCCTGTCGGCCACCTCGGAGAAGATGGCGAAGTTGGTGCCCATCCCGTCGTAGGTGGCGCCCAGGGGATACCGCTCGCCCGGCCAGACCTGCATGCTGCTCCTTAGACCATGGTTGTGCCCGCACCGGCCGACGCATGCCCGCGCGCACGCAGGTATTGCCCCCCGCCCGGCAGCGCCAATCCATCCTTTCAGGCGGTGACGGAAAACCGCCCGTCTGATGCGAGCAACACCCTCAGGTGTCCTCCGTCACGATGACCCTTTTCGAGGTGCGTTCTCGGGCCCGATGCACTTTCCTTGACCGGGGGCAAGCGTTCGCGTGTGTTCCGCCAGGCCCTCCGCCACCCCTTACACCTCACTCCGCCGCCACTGACGTCGGCGCTTCACCATGCATGGACGGAGATTGATGTGACACTGCGGGTCGACGAGCAGCACACAGCCACCTTGGACCGGGCCCACCGGCCCACCCTGACCTCCCGGTCCCCGCTCCCGACCCAGCCCGGTGTTGTCGTGCCGCCTGTTGTCGCGCCCGCTGGTGGCGTGCCCGCGCAGCCCGGTCCCGGGGTGCCCCCGCAGACCCAGCGAATCCTGATGCTGTCCTGGGAGTACCCGCCGGTGCTCGTCGGCGGCCTCGGCCGCCACGTGCACGCCCTCTCCGTCGCCCTCGCCGCCGCCGGCCACGAGGTCACCGTCGTCACCCGCCACACCGTCGGCGCACCCATGGAGGAGTACGCAGACGGCGTCCGCATCCTGCGCGCCCCCGAAGACCCGGTCACCTTCCCCCTCGCCACCGACTCCCTGCTGGCCTGGACCATGGCCTTCAACCACACCCTCACCCGCACCGCCCTACGCGCCACCCAGGCCGGCGCCTACGACGTCATCCACGCCCACGACTGGCTCGTCGCCCACACCGCGATGACGTTGCGCGACCACCTGGACATCCCGCTGGTCAGCACGATCCACGCCACCGAGGCGGGGCGACACCAGGGCTGGCTGCCCGAGGAGATGAACCGCACCATCCACGGCGTCGAGCAGTGGCTCACCAGCGAGTCCAACCGGGTGATCGTCTGCTCCGGCTACATGCGCGACGAGGTCAACGCGCTCTTCGGCGTACCGGCCGGACGGGTCGACGTGGTCGCCAACGGCGTCGAGCCGCACCGCTGGCGGGTGCCCGCCCGCGCGGTGGCCGCCGCCCGCGCCCGGTTCGCCGGCAACGGCCCGCTGGTCACCTTCGCCGGCCGCCTCGTGTACGAGAAGGGCGTCCAGCACCTGATCGCCGCGCTGCCCCGACTGCGCGAGCGGCACCCGGGCCTGCGTGCCGTGATCGCCGGCGACGGCCCGTACCGCGCCGAACTGGAGGCCGAGGTGCACCGCCGCGGCCTCGGCGGCATGGTCACCATGCCGGGCTTCCTCGGCGGCACCGACCTGCCGGCGCTGATGGCCGCGTCCGACTGCTTCGCCGTGCCGAGCATCTACGAGCCGTTCGGCATGGTCGCCCTGGAGGGCGCGGCAGCCGGCGCACCCCTCGCCGTCGCGGCCACCGGTGGTCTCGGCGAGATCGTCGAGCCGGGCGTGACCGGGATGACCTTCCGCCCGCACGACCCCGACGGGCTCGCCGACGCCGTGGACGCGCTGCTGTCCGACCCCGACCGCTCCCGCGTGCTGGCCCGCCACGCCCGCCGGATGGTCCACGACCAGTACGGCTGGACGGCGATCGCCCAGCGCACCGCCGCCAGCTACGCCGCCGCCATCGCCACCGACGCCGAGTTCACCGCCCAACGTGCCGAGCAGCGCATGTCCCAGGGCCGTAGCCTCCCGGTGCTCCCCGAGGGCAACCTGCTCGCCGCCGCCGGCCTGCGCTAACCCGCACGCTGCTTTTTCCTTGATCGACTCGGTTTTCTTGAAGTCGGGGTGTCCCGGTGCTGAGGACCCCCCGACTTCCTGAAACCCGAGTCGATCACGCCGTGCGCGGTCGGCGGGCCGCTCGGCGGCGGCCGGCCGGCGCTCCTTGACCCGGCCGGCGCTCCTTGACCCGGCCGGCGCTCCTTGACCCGACCGGCGCTCGACGACCCGGCCGGGCGCGGCCGTTGGGCCGGAGGGTCGCGCCCGCCAGCCCCGCCCGTTGCGGCCGTCAGCCCGACCGGTCGGCGCCTGGCAGAATGTGCGGATGTCTCGTTCTGTCGACGCCCTGGATGCCGCCTTTCCGATCGCCGCCTCGATCGCTCTGGAGCTGATCCGACGCCCGGAGGTGACCGCGCGCTGGTCGGACCCGAGCGCGCTGCCCCACCTGTCCGTGGGGGGCCTGGCGTGTCACCTGGGGCGTCAGGCGGTACGGGCGGCGGAGCTGCTGCCGATGCCGACGGACCTGCCCACCCTGGAGTCGGCCGACGACCACTACGAGCGGGCGGCCTGGGTCACCGAGGGTCCTCCGGACGAGGCGTCGGTCGCGTCGGGTCCCGACGAGGCCGAAGCCGTACGGGGGCCGGCGGAGCTGCACGCCCGTTGCGCTCAGTCGCTGGAGGATGTCGGCGACCTGCTCTCGCGCGGTGCCGCCCGGGACGTCGTGCCGATCCCGTGGCAGGGCTGGGCCCTACGCCGCGGTGAGTTCCTGCTCACCCGCCAGTTGGAGATCGTGGTCCACTCCGACGACCTGGCGGTGAGCGTCGGCGTGCCCACGCCGGAGTTCCCCGCGGAGGTCTTCGACCCGGTGCGTGACCTGCTGGTGCGGCTGGCCGTACGCCGTCGTGGTCAGTCCGCGCTGATCAGCGCCCTGAGCCGCAGCGAACGAGCCCGGGACATCTCCGCCTTCTGACGCCCCGCCATCGGGTGCAGCCGCAGCGAGTCGGCGGCACCCGCCTGGCCTCCGCGGCCCGTGATCGACTCGGATTCCCGCAAGTCGGGGTGTCTGCCGGCGTGATCGGCTCGCCTTCCTGAAAGTCGGGCCATCCACCGCACCCGGACACCGCGACATCATGAAAACCGAGTCGATCAAGCGCCAGACCGCCGACGGGACGGCGACCAAGTCGACCGGGGTCGCGGGGAAGGCCGCAGGCCGCCGACCCGGAGGGGTCGACGGCCTGCGGTGGTGCCGGGGACGAACGGTCAGCGCTCGGCGAAGGGGACGTAGTCCCGCTCGGGGGCACCGACGTAGACCTGCCGCGGACGGCCGATCTTGGTCTCCGGGTCGCTGATCATCTCGCGCCACTGGGCGATCCAGCCGGGGAGCCGGCCGAGCGCGAAGAGCACCGTGAACATCTTCGTCGGGAAGCCCATGGCCTTGTAGATCAGGCCGGTGTAGAAGTCCACGTTCGGGTAGAGGCGACGGGAGACGAAGAAGTCGTCGGCGAGGGCGATCTCCTCCAACTCCATGGCGATGTCCAGCAGCGGGTCCGGCTTGGCCATCCGGCCCAGCACGTCCTGCGCGGCCTTCTTGACGATCGCCGCGCGCGGGTCGTAGTTCTTGTAGACCCGGTGGCCGAAGCCCATCAGCTTGACGCCGTCCTCCTTGTTCTTGACCTTGCGGACGAAGGAGCGGACGTCGCCGTCGCCGGCGTGGATCTGCTGGAGCATCTCCAGCACCGCCTGGTTGGCACCGCCGTGCAGCGGGCCGAACAGGGCGTTCACACCGGCGGAGACCGAGGCGAACAGGTTGGCGTTGCTGGAGCCGACCAGGCGGACGGTCGACGTGGAGCAGTTCTGCTCGTGGTCGGCGTGCAGGACGAACAGCATGTCCAGCACCTTCGACATCACCGGGTCGACCTCGTACGGCTCCGCCGGCACGCCGAACGTCATCCGCAGCAGGTTGTCCACGTACCCCAGGGAGTTGTCCGGGTAGAGCAGCGGCTGCCCGATGGACTTCTTGTAGGCGTACGAGGCGATGGTCGGCACCTTCGCCATCAGCCGGACCGTGGAGATCTCCACGTGCTCGGAGTCGAACGGGTCCAGGCTGTCCTGGTAGAAGGTGGACAGGGCGCTCACCGCGGACGACAGCACCGCCATCGGGTGGGCGTCCCGGGGGAAGCCGTCGAAGAAGCGACGCATCTCCTCGTGCAGCAGCGAGTGCCGCCGAATCCACTCGGTGAACTCGGCCAGCTGCTGCTCGGTCGGCAGCTCACCGTAGATGAGCAGGTAGGAGACCTCCAGGAAGGAGGACTTCTCGGCCAGCTGCTCGATCGGGTATCCCCGGTAACGCAGGATCCCCGCGTCGCCGTCGATGTAGGTGATCGCCGATGAGGCCGCCGCGGTGTTGACGAAACCGGGGTCGTACGTCGTCATCCCGGTCTCCTTGAGCAGCTTGCTCACCCCGATACCGGCGGGGCCCTCGACCGCTGGGTGCACCGGCATCGACAGCTGCCCACCGGGGTGATCGAGCTTGACTTCCGTCATGTGGTTCCTCGCTTCGCCGGCAGATCTACGTTGAATTGCCTTCGCTTCTACCGTAATTGCGGCTCCGGGGACAACGCCCGCCGTGGTTCGGCGGTGAGGTATGCGTCACCCGATTCCCGACCGGGCCAGCGGGAAACCCCGCTTCCCAGTACCCGAGACCGACTCAGGACAGTGCGAGGCGCCGCAGCGTACCGTCCGTCGTGACCTGGAAGACGTCGAGCTGGTTGTTGCCGGCGCGGAACAGCCTGTCGTCGGTGAGCAGCGCGGCGAACCGGCGTCCGCCGGGGTCGGCCGGCACCGCCGGTACGACGGCGCCGATCCGGCCGTTGACGGCCACCGCCAGCAGTGTGCCGTCCGGGATCCGGTCCGGGACGTCCCCCCAAACCAGCGCCGGGAGGGTGCCGGTGTCCGGGTCGGTGGCCGTGAACGCGGCCAGGTCGGCCACCCGGGCGACGCCTCCGGCCGGGCCGGCGCGCACCTCGGTGCCGACCAGAGGATGCGGCGTCGACGGTGGCGGTGCGGCGGGCACCCCACCGGGGAAGGTGACAGGTTCGCCGGGGCGGTCGTAGAAGTGTTTCGTACCGTCGGTGCGGGGGGCCTGCCGGGCGGAACGCCCGTCGACCCGCCAGGGCAGCCGGATGTTGGCCTCGTCGGCCACGGTCGGCAGCAGGTCGACGTGTTCCCAGTTGCGGTCGTCCACCCGGCCGGTCTGCTGCCGGGGCTCCTTGACGAACATCGGCACCCAGGCGACCTCACCGGCGGCGGCCTTGATCGCGTCCAGGCCCCGGCCCTGCGCCCCAGGACGGAAGCTCACCCCGTGGTCGGCGGTCACCACGACGAGCGCCTGGTCGTAGAGGCCGCTGGCGCGCAGCGTGCGCAGCGTCTCGCCGATCAGCCGGTCGGTGTAGCCGAGTTGGGCGAGGTGGCGTTGCCGGGCCAGGTCGATCCACCCGGCGCCGTCGTTGGGCAGGTCCTCGGGGGCGTCGTAGCGTGCCCCGGACGGCAGGTACGTCCACGGTGAGTGCGGCATCAGCAGGTGCAGGAAGTGCAGGGTGGGCCGGGTCGTCGGCTTCAGCCCGGCGAGGAAGCGGGTGAACCGGGCCGGTTGGTTGTCGTCCAGGCTGTCCCAGCGGAACTTCGGGTCGGCCGGCACCGGCTCGGCGGCGTCCAGACCGGCCTCGGCCCGGGTCTGCTCACGGTAGGAGTCCTCCGGGTCGACAGCGCTCTCCGTCGGCCCGGCGACCCGACCGAGCAGCTTGCCGGTCTCCCGGACCAACACGCCGAGCCCCTGTTCGGGGGCGACAGGTTGTTCGCAGCGGCTGGGCGGGCACAGCCGGGTGATGGTCTCCTCGGCGCGGATGTCGTAGAGGCCGCCGAAGGCGGTGAAGATGTTGTCCGGGTACTGCGAGTAGTGCGGGGCGACCTGCCGCGCCGGATAGCGGCCGGTGAGCATCGCGGGCAGCGCGTTGGGTGTCCAGCCGCTGACCCCGGTGGCGTTGCGGTACCAGGTCGAGGCGCCGGCCAACTCGGCGAAGTGCGGGTACCTCGTCGCGTCGATCCGCCCGTCGGCACCGAGCAGGCTGACCAGCGGCAGCTCGTCGAGGATCAGCATGACCACCGGCGGGTGCACGCCGGCGCCCTGCGCGGTGCCGGCCGCGCCGCCGTCGCCGCGCGGCAGCACCACCGCCGAGGTGGGTGAGACGAGCAGGAACAGCGCCACGAACGCCACCGGCCCGGCGGCGGCCAGTCGCAGCGCCCGGCGCGGCGCCCGCCACCGCCGGTGTGCGACCGCGCCGCCGGCACCGAGCACCAGAGCCACCAACAGCAGGGGTACGCCCCGAAGCGGCGTCACGTGTCGGCCCACCTGTACGGCGAGGGCGGCGAGCAGCAGCCCGACCAGCCCGGTGTGGGTGTGGGCGCGGGCGGTCCGGCCGGCCAGTCGACTGAGCGCGCCGAGCAGGGCCACCGCGATCGTGGGCAGCACCGCCACCAGGGCGGCCAGCAGCAGGATCTGGGCCGGGTCGGCGCGGTGGAAGAGGAAGAAGTCGGGGCTGCGTCCGAGCACGTCCAGCAGTGGCTGGGTGACGACCAGCCCGACCAGCGCGACAATTTCCAGCAGCCGGCCCAGCTCGCCCCGCCAGCCCCGGTCCCGCTGCGGTTCAGCCACCCATCACCGTCCGGTAGAGCGTGCGGGTGCCCGAGGGCAGTTCCAGTCGGTCGGTGATCCGGCCCCGGGCGGCGAGCAACGCCTCGAAGGTGTCGCGCCGGTAGTCCGGGAAGAGGCCGGCGGGCTTGTTGGCCAGCAGCCGGTCCGCCATCGGGTCCTCCGGCCCGACGAACTCCGCCACCAGCGCCCCGCCGGGCACGGTCAGCCCGGCCAGCCAGTCGACGACCTCCGGCAGCGGCACGTTGCGCCCGATCGCCAGGTGGTGCACCACAGCCAGGGCGAGCACCACGTCGGCGCAGGCCCGTTCGGCGAAGCCGGCCCGCTCGACGCCCCGCCAGCCTCCGCCGGGCGACGGGTCGGCCAGGTCCAGCACCAGCGGCAGGATCCGGCGCTGGCCCTCGGCGCGCAGTGTGCGGTACAGCTCGTCGACCACGGCCGGGTCCTGCTCGACGGCGACCACGTAGTCGGCGTGCCCGACGGCCAGGCGGGAGTACCGGCCGTCGTTGGCGCCGAGGTCGAGCACCAGGCGGGGGCGGGTGCCGGCGGCCACCGCAGTGGCGACGAACTGCTCCTTCGCCACCCGGTCCCGGGCCGAGTAGCCGCAGGTGCGCTGGTAGTCCGACCAGTGGCTCTCGGCCGGGCGGTGGTCCAGCTTGCGGACCAGTTTCTGCATGCCGCGTACGGTGGCCAGCAGCAGCTGCGGGGAGAAGCCGGCGGCCCGCAGTTGGTCGCGGACGTCCGTGGTGCTGGCGGCGGCGTTGCGTTGCTGCATGGCGCCGTGCAGGTGCAGGTGGGTCAGCACGCCGGGGCGCAGCCGGCGGACCCCGCCGAACAGCGGTCGGAGTTCGTCGGCCTCGATGCCGTCGACCCGGGCGCGCAGCCACGGTTGGAAGTCGACGCCCAGGTGGGCGGTGAGCATCAGCGGATAGAGCACGGTTTGGCAGAACTGCCGGTAGCCGGCCCACGGCTCGCCGTCGCGGGCCGGCTCGAAGGAGCCGATGTCGATGAAGACCGGCTCGGCGCCACGCCACTGCAGGTTGTACGCCGAGCCGTCCTTGGTGGTGAAGCCGTCGGTGAGCGCGGCGCGCAGGATCTCCAGGTGCAGCAGGGCGGCGTCGCGCAGCATGCTGAACGACCACTCGTACGGGTGGGAGACGAACGGGATGCGCTCGTGGCGCAGCACGGCCGCCCACCCGGCTCCGGTCGTGGCGGGCACCAGCGTCGACGGGGCGTCCTCGGTGGCGCAGACCTTGCGCGCGGCGACCAGGGCCGGGAAGAACGTGCTGCCGGCCAGGGCACGCCAGTGCTCGGCGGCCCGGGGGTCCAGCCCGCGCAGTACCTCGTCGCCGACGTGGAAGACGCGGTTGGCCGGGTCGCGGAAGGAGGCCGGCTCGGGTCGTACCTCGGTGGGTGAGATCGCCATCGTCGGGACCGGCCCGCTCACCGCTGGTCGGTCGGTTGGCGGCGGAACCGGTCGACCAGGCGTCGCCAGTAGAGCTTCGCGGCGACCGCGGCGCCGGCCACCCCGCCGACGACCGCCTGCACGATCAGGCTGCCGGATCCCGCGTCCAGGTAGGCCAGATGTCTCACCGATCGCTCCTTGCCCTCGCCCGTCCTGACCCCGGTCCCAGGCGTACACCAATGAGGCTTTTGACCTAGATAGCCGGACTTGTCCCTCACCGTACGCTGATCGCCATCCGCGTCGCGGGCACATTCGTGGACTCCCAGCCTCGCCACAGAATGCGACCCGGAGACCGACCCCGCCGGTACGCTGCGGACGTGCGCTGGGTGGTGGTGGACGCGCCGTTGGACTCCTCCGGAGCCGGGCGCGGCGAGCAACGGGCGCCCGACGCGCTGCGCCGGGCGGGCCTGCTGGACGCGCTCGCCGCCGACGACGGCGGGCGGGTCGACGAGGCGTGGTTGCGCGACCCGGTCCGCGATCCGGCGAGCGGGGTGATCGGTGCCGCCGGCCTGCGCCGAGCGGGCGCGGCCATCACCGCACGGGTCGCCGCGGTGCTCGCCGACGGCCGCCGACCGCTGGTGCTCGGCGGGGACTGCGCGATCCTGCCCGGCATCTGCCCGGCCCTGCCCGCGGCGACCGTGCTGTGGTTCGTCGACGCCCATCCGGACTTCCTCGACGGCGCGACCTCACCGACCGGCGAGGCCGCCGACATGGACCTCGCGGTGGTCACCGGGCACGGCCCCGCCGCCCTCTCCTCCGGCGGCGCGTTGCTCGACCCGAGGCGCGTACACCTGCTCGGGCACCGCCCGCCCACCGACGAGAGCAGCACTGTCGAAGCGGCCCGGATCGACCCGGCGATCCACCAGGTGCCCGCCGAGGAGCTGCTGCGCCGCGGCGCGGGGGCGGTCGGGGCGGGCCTGGCCGCCGACGGGGACGGCCCGGCGTGGCTGCACCTCGACCTGGACGTGGTGGACCCGCGCGATCTGCCGGCGGTGACCTACCCGGAGCCGGACGGGCCCCGCTGGGCGGACCTGATCGCGCTCGTCACCCCACTGGCCCGCGCCGACCGGCTGCTCGGGATGAGCGTGACCGACCTGAACACCGACGAGGACCCCGACGGACGCCACACGCGACGCGTCGTCGAGGTCCTCGCCGAGGTGCTGGGCCGCTGACCGCCGGTGCCTCAGCCCCTTCGGTGGCTCAACTTCTTCGGTGGTGCATGCCGAGGCGCAGCAGCACGAAGCGCAGCACTGTGGCGGCCAGGTTCGCGGCCACCAGCACGGCCAGCTCCACCGGCCGGGCGGGTACGGCGTCGGCGGCGTGCAGCACGGCCAGCGAGCCGCTGGTCAACGCCAGGCCGAGCGCGAAGGCCAGCAACCCCTGCAGGTGATGCCGGCCGGCGTGCCGGCGTCCGCTGATGCCGAACGTCAACCGCCGGTTCGCGGCCGTGTTCGCCACCGCCGTCAGCAGCAGCGCCAGCAGGTTCGCCGGTTGCGCGCCGAGGGCGCCCCGGGTGGCCACGAACAACACCAGGTACGCCAGCGTGCTGGCGACCCCGACCGCCGCGAACCGGACCAGTTGCCGGGGCAACCCGACCGGCACCTGTCCCGGCGGCGTGGCCGGGCCGGATCGGGCCCGCGGCCCGGTCAGCGGCGCCCGGCCAAGCTGCGCGCGTAGGTCGGTCAGCGGCAGCGCGCCGGTCACCAGTGCCCGGCCCAGCCGACCCACGCCGCGCAGGTCGGCGAGGGCGGTGGCGACGATGTCCACGCGGCTGTCCGGGTCGTCGACCCAGTCCACCGGCACCTCGTGGATCCGCAACCCGGCCCGCTGGGCGAGCACCAGCAACTCGGTGTCGAAGAACCAGCCGGTGTCGCGCACCAGGGGAAGCAGCTCCGCGGCCACGTCCGCGCGGATCGCCTTGAACCCGCACTGCGCGTCGGAGAACCGGGCCGCCAACGCTCCCCGCAGCAGCAGG
Source organism: Micromonospora sp. NPDC049171 (assembly GCF_040648275.1). Taxonomy (NCBI): domain Bacteria; kingdom Bacillati; phylum Actinomycetota; class Actinomycetes; order Micromonosporales; family Micromonosporaceae; genus Micromonospora; species Micromonospora sp. NPDC049171. The sequence goes on along the minus strand of NZ_JBEZDJ010000016.1, from coordinate 143,043 downwards.
TTGTAGGCCCGGGAGATCACCTCCCGCTTGGCGCCACGCACCACCCGGGAGGTACGCGCCAGCCGCGTGCCGATGGCCAGGTCGGAGTGGCCGGAGATGAGCGGCGCGACAAGCGGCAACAGCGCCGCCAGGTCGGTGGACAGATCCACGTCCATGTACGCCAGCACCGGCGCGGACGACGCGGACCAGGCGGCGGACAGCGCCCTCCCCCGCCCCTTGGCGTCCAGGTGCAGCACCTCGACGCCGGGCAGCTCACCGGCGAGGCCGTCGGCCACCTTCAGGGTGTCGTCGATGCTGGCGTTGTCGGCGATCGTGATCCGGAACGGGTACGGGAAGTGCTCGCGCAGGTGGGCGTGCAGCCGCCGTACGCACGGCCCGAGGTCGGTCTCCTCGTTGTAGACCGGGATCACCACGTCCAACACCGCACCGGCGGCGGGTCCGGCCTGGGCGGCGGCACCGGCGTGTACTGCGGCCCGGGGGCCGCTCAGCGCGGTCACGACGCCTCCGTGCCGCTGCTCAGGTCGTAGACGGTGACACCGTCGACGGTCTGCGCCGTGAACGTCTCCGCGACCCAGGCGGCGATCTCGCCGGAGGCGGAGCTGCCGCCGTTGGCCCGGAAGCCACCGCCACCGATGAAGTAGTGGATCTGGTGATCGGCGACGTAACGCTGGAACTGCGCGAGTGTCGGCGACGGGTCACTGCCGTTGAACCCGCCGATCGGCATCACCGGATCCCCGGTGGCGAGCTGGTAGCCGGAGGCGTTGTTGGAGCCGACGGTGGCTGCCACCCACGCGTAGTCGGCGCTGTCGCGCTCCAGCAACTCGCGCAACGCGGCGCTGGGTTCGCGGGCGTCGAGCAGCCCGCCCATCCCGCCGCCGGCCGAGCGACCCTGCCCACCGGGCGCCTGGCCACCGGGCGCCTGGCCACCGTCACGGCCACCGCCGGGGAAGCCGGGGAACTGGCCACCGCCCGGGAACTGGCCGCCACCGTTCTGACCGCCGCCGGGGAACCGGCCGCCGCCCGGGAACTGGCCGCCACCGGGGAACTCCATGCCGGCGGGCGATCGCCCAGCGGGGAAGCCGCCGCGCCCGGCCGCCACGAACGGGCCGGCGCTCGGGATCGCCCCGGTGTGCGGAGTCGCGGCGGTCTGCGCCGCGTACGCCACCGGGCCGGCCAGCGCCACCGCCGCGCCAAGCCCGAGCACCACCGGCACCAACCGGCGAGGCAGCCGGGTGGCCAGCAGGAGCAGCACCGCGCCGATGAGGCCGGCGACGAGCACGGTGGTCCGCAGCCACGGGTACCAGTCGGAGCTGCGCCCCAGCAGCACCCACGCCCACCACACGGTGACCGCGAGGGTGCCGGCGAGCGTCACGGTGGCCACCAGCGGACGCCACCGCTGCCAGCGCGAGTCGCCCGCCAGGGAGTCAGCGGTTGTCGGCAGCGGGTGGCGCTGCGGCCAGAGCACTGTCACACCGATGCCGACCAGCGCGCCGACCGCCGGGGCGAGCGCCACCGTGTAGTAGGCGTGGAAGATCCCGGACATGAAGCTGAAGATCAGACCGGTGACCAGCAGCCAACCGCCCCAGAGCAGCAGACCGGCCCGGGTGCGGTCGGTGCGGGGGGCGCGACCGGCCAGCACGAGGCCGGCGACCAGCAGGATCAGCGCGGCCGGCAGCAGCCAGGAGATCTGGCCACCGACCTCGCCGCCGAACATCCGCAGCAGGCCGGTCTGACCCGAGAACGGGCCGCCACCACCGCCGCCCGGCCGCGCGCCGCCGCCGACGCTGCCCACCTCCTCGCCGGTGATCCGGCCGAGGCCGTTGTAGCCGAGGGTGAGTTCCAGGATGCTGTTGCCCTGCGATCCGCCGATGTACGGGCGGGCGCTGGCCGGAACCAGTTCGACGAGCGCGACCCACCAGCCGGCGGCGACCACCACTGCCAGACCGGCCAGCAGCAGTTGCCGGACCCGCCGCCACAGCCCGGTCGGCGCGGCCAGCAGGTAGACCCCGGCGAAGACCGGCACCACCAGGAACGCCTGGAGCATCTTGGTGAGGAAGCCGAACCCGACAAGCGCGCCGGCCAGCACGATCCACCGGGTGCTGGCCGACTCCAGAGCGCGCACGGTGGCGTACGCGGCGGCGACCAACAGCAGCACGAGCAGCGCGTCGGGGTTGTTGAACCGGAACATCAGCGTCGCCACCGGGGTGACGGCGAGGACTGCTCCGGCGATCAACCCGGCGGCCGGCCCGTACCAGCGTTTGACTGTCGCGTGGAGCACGCCCACCGAGGCGACGCCGCAGAGCGCCTGCGGGATGAGCATCGCCCAGCTGTTCAGCCCGAAGACGCGGACGGACAGGGCCATCAGCCACAGCGACGCGGGTGTCTTGTCGACGGTGATGGAGTTGGCGGCGTCCGACGAGCCGTAGAGGAACGCCTTCCAGCTCACCGAGCCGGCCTGCACGGCCGCCGCGTAGAAGGAGTTCGCCCACCCGGAGGCACCCAGGCCCCAGAGGTAGAGCAGGGCGGTGGCGAGCAGCAGGACCACCAACGCGGGCCGGGCCCAGGCCGGCGCGGAGCGCGGCGGCGGCGAGTGCTCGTCGGGGCGTGTGGCAGTCGGTGGCTCGGGTGCGGGGGGTGTCTGCAGGGTCTCTGTCGTATCCATGCGGCCAGCCTCGATGGCCGGGCTGGCGCGACGCCGTGCGCTGCCTATGCCTCAGCTGTGGGATTCGGCAACCGGACGCTGAACAGTGTCCGACCCGGACGGCTGTCGACGCCGACAGTGCCGTGGTGGGCCTCGACGACCGCCGCGACGATCGCGAGGCCGAGGCCGGTGCTGCCATGGGCACGGGACCGAGAGCTGTCACCCCGGGCGAACCGCTCGAACATCTCCGGTTGCAGCTCCACCGGCACCCCCGGGCCGTCGTCGGCCACGGAGAGCACGGCGCTGTCCTGGTCGACGGCCAGCGTGGTGACGACAGTGCTGCCGGGCGGGGTGTGCACCCGGGCATTGGTCAGCAGGTTCGCCACCACCTGATGCAACCGGGCGGCGTCGCCGGGCACCCAGATCGCCACGTCGGGCAGTTCGAGCTGCCAGCGGTGGTCCGGGCCGGCGACGTGCGCGTCGCTGACCGCGTCCACCACCAGGGCGGTCAGGTCGACCGGGTCCGCCGCTAGCGGCCGACCGGAGTCCAGCCGCGCCAGCAGCAGCAAATCGTCGACGAGGCTTGTCATCCGGGTGCTTTCCGACTCCACCCGACGCAGCGCGTGCGCCACGTCGGCGGGCACCTCGTCGCGGCCACGGCGGGCCAGCTCCGCGTAGCCGCGGATCGCCGCGAGGGGCGTGCGCAGCTCGTGGCTGGCGTCGGCGACGAACTGGCGTACCCGAGTCTCGCTGGCCTGCCGCGCGGACAGCGCGTCGGCGACGTGGCCCAGCATCCGGTTCAGCGCCGCGCCGACCTGGCCGACCTCGGTACGCGGATCGGTGTCCACGGCCGGGACCCGGACGGCGAGCGCCACCTCGCCGCGATCCAGGGGCAGCTCGGTGACCCGGGTGGCGGTGGCGGCCACCCGGTGCAGCGGGCGCAGCGTGGCCCGCACGATCAGCGCGCCAGCGGCACCCGCGATGAGCAGCCCGACGGCGGCCACCCCGGCCTGGGCGGCGAGTTGCCGCCGGACGGTCTCCCGCACGCCGGCGAGGGGGACGGCGACGACGCGTACCCTGCCGTCCCAGTACTGCCGGGCCACGGCCCGGTAGTCGCCGCGGGCGCCCAGGTCGACGGTGCGCGGTTCGACGTCGACCGGCAGGTCCGCCAGGGTGGCGACCTCCGCGACGGGAACGGTCTGTTCGTCGGGGAACGGATCGTCGCTGGACGGGCTCTTGGTCAGCGTCCGTGCGCTCGTCACCCGACCGTCGGTGATCTCGGCGACCACAGTGCCGGACGGCGAACCGGGTGGGACGGCCGGTCCGCTGCCCGGGAAGGCCGGCCGCCCCGGACGGTCACCCCGCATGACCGTCGCGGGCGCCAACTCGGCGTCGACCCGGTCGATCAGGACGTGCCGCAACGCCACTGTGGTGAGGCCACCGATGGCGACGCTGACCACCGCCAGCAGCGCGACCAGGGCAAACACCAGTCGGGTACGCAGCGAGCGGCCGGCCAGCCAGCGGCGGGCGGCGCGCAGCGGACGGCGGCTACTCGGCGGGTTTGAGGACATAGCCCGCACCGCGCAGCGTGTGGATCATCGGCGCCCGACCGGCGTCGATCTTTTTGCGCAGGTACGAGATGTACAGCTCCACCACGTTGGCCTGGCCGCCGAAGTCGTAGTGCCACACCCGGTCGAGGATCTGCGCCTTGCTGAGCACCCGGCGCGGGTTGCGCATCAGGTAGCGCAGCAGCTCGAACTCGGTAGCGGTGAGGGTGACCAGGTGGCCGTCGCGGCGTACCTCGTGGCTGTCCTCGTCGAGACTGAGGTCACCGACGGTGAGGACCGCGTCCTCCCGGGCGGCGACGGCGAAGCCGGAGCGGCGCAGCAGCGCGCGCAGCCGGGCGATCACCTCCTCCAGGCTGAACGGCTTTGTCACGTAGTCGTCGCCGCCGACGGTCAGGCCGGCGATGCGCTCCTCGACGGCGTCCCGGGCGGTCAGGAAGAGCACCGGGACGGTCGGGGCGTGCTCGCGCAGCCGGCGCAGCACCTGGAAGCCGTCCAGGTCGGGCAGCATCACGTCGAGCACCACGGCGTCCGGCTGGAACTGTCGGGCGGCGCTCAACGCCGCCATGCCGTTGCCGGCGCTTCGGACCTGCCAGCCCTCGTAGCGCAACGCCATCGACAGCAGGTCGGCGAGCGTCGCCTCGTCGTCGACGACCAGCACCCGGACGGGTTCGCCGTCGGGGCGACGCAACTCGATCCGGCTCGGCGCGACCTGCCCGTTGGTGACCATGGCCCCCATCGTGGCCGCGACGTCTGTGCCACGGCCCTGTGGGAGCTGTGTGCCAGCTGTGTGGCCGGCCCGACGCGACGCCGGCGTCACCACCGGTCAGCCCCGCCTCGTGGTCACTCGGACACCCCGGACGCGTCGGTGCGCACGAACCGCATGCTCCAACCGCCCGCCTCGTCGGGCCTGTCGCGTTCGTAGAGGTGGTCGGGGCCGGGCTGCACCGGACCGGTGCCGTCCGGGTGCCGCATGATCCACCGCTGGGGTGGGGTGCCGTCCGACCCGGCCGGCAGCAGCCGGACCAGGCCGTCCGCGGGCCCGCCGACGAAGCGTACGGTGACCTCGCTCATCGCGGCGTCCCCCCGGGTGACCGTGCCGGCACAATCGGTGACACCGGCTCTGGCTCGCAAGCTACCGCACCCGCCGTCGCGCCGCAGCGAGGTGCGCCGGGCCGGTGCGCTGTCGGTTTGCCCAGCTTGGCGGTCGGGTACCGCGACCGGAGCACCCGCCGTCGGCGGAACGAGGGCGAGGAGTGGTCGATGCGCACACTGGACGGGCGGTACCAGCTCGAGCAGCGCATCGGCGTGGGTGGCATGTCCGAGGTGTGGCGGGCGCACGACCAGGTGCTGGACCGGCCGGTCGCGGTGAAGCTCATCCTGCCCGGTCAGGACGACCAGGACGGCCGGCACAGCCAGGGCGGCCCGGTGGACCGGATCCGCGCTGAGGCGCGGTCGGCCGCCCGCCTGGTGCACCCGAACGTGGCGAGCGTGCACGACTTCGGCACCGCCTCGACCTGGCCCGGTCGGGCGGTGCCCTACATCGTGATGGAGTTGGCCGAGGGCGAGACGCTCGCCGCGCACCTGCGGGCCGGGCCACTGGACTGGCGGATCTCGGTGCGGGTCTGCGCGGAGGTCGCCGCGGCGCTGGCCGCCGCGCACGCCGAGGGCATCGTGCACCGCGACGTCAAACCCGCGAACGTCATGCTCACCCCGTCGGGTGTGAAGGTGCTCGACTTCGGCATCGCCGTCCCCGCCGGCGCACCCGATCCGACCCCGACCGGCATGGTGCTGGGCACCCCGGCCTACCTGGCGCCCGAGCAGTTGCAGCGGGCGCCGGCCACCCCCGCCGCCGACATGTACGCCCTCGGCGTGCTGCTCTACTACTGCCTCACCGCCCGCCTGCCGTACCACGCGGCCACCACCACCGAACTGCTCGGCGTACGCCGTGAGCAGCCGCCGAGCCCGCTGCCCGAGATCGACGGGCTCCCGCCGGAGGTGGCCGAGTTGTGTCACTCCTGCCTGGCCGACGATCCCGACCAGCGCCCGACCAGCATGGTCGCGGCACTGCTTCTGGCCGAGGCCGTGGACGCCCGGGTGTACGTCCCGATGACGATCCCGGCGCCCCGCCGGCCGACCTCGACGTCGCCGTGGACCGAACGGGCGGCGGCCGAGGTGACCGAGGCGGTGGCCATGCTCGACGAGCCGAACGGGGCCTCCGGGCGCTGACGTGGGCTCAACGGCGTTTCGGCGGGCGGCGGCCGGGTAGCCGAGCCGGTGAGCGACGGGAGAACGCGATGCCGGATCAGAGTTCCTGGCTGCGTGAGGCCACAGCGACCGCCGAGGGCGGTCACGTACGCACCGACGACGGAGGGCTCTCCACCCCGCTGGCCTCGCCGCTGGCGGCGCACTGCACGGGGTTGAGACCAGAGCAGTTGCTGGCCGCCGCCTTCGCGTCCTGCCTGCACCACGCGGCGGTGGAGGCGGCCGGGGAGATCACCGACGAGGCGCACACCGTGCAGGTACGGGCGGAGGCGAAGCTGGGGCGCGACGACGACGGCCTGTACCGGGCCGACGTGCACGCCTCGATCTCCTCGGCCGGCCTGAGCCGAGATCAACTGGCCGACCTGGTCGAGTACGCCGACCGGCTCTGGCCGTTCTCCAGCGGCGACGCCAGCCGGCATCGACTGACTGTCACACCGGCGGAGAACGGCCGACACTGAGATCCGCCGCTCGCCGACGCCCCGGCCTCACTCGGCCGCCCTGTCGCATGATCGTGCTCGATCCTGGTTGTCAACGCCGTTGCGTTAGGGAGCGGGTTGGGCCCGGCTTGGCGATCATGGAGTTGTGGTGCCGACTTTGGGGGTTCACGGGCGTTCTGTTACCCACCCCAACTCCATGATCGGCGAGGCAGTGCTGGTTGACGAACAGCCGTTCCACCTAACGCAACCGCGTTGTCCTGGTTGTAGTGGCATCGTTCGTCGTTGAGGCCCCTCTTTCCAGGATCGAGCACGATCATGCGACTGCGTGAGGCGGTGCTGACCTTTCGGTGGACTCGACATCGGGCAATCGGTGGATCCGGCGGGCGCGGCTGGATTATCGACGGCAGGTGTGAGTACCCGACCACAACCGACCGGCAAATCGGGAATAACCGTCTGGCCCGATCCGCGAGGGTTGTGGCTCTACTCCACTTTTGGTGCTTGAAGTCGCCACGATCGGGGCAAATTGTGGCGCATGCCACCGTAAGGGCCGATGGCATCGGGCGGTCGCTTCTCTAGCCTCGTCAGGTGCATCCCGACGACCCCACCGACCAGAAGCTGACCGACGCGCGCCCGACCACCCCTTCCGGCGACGCCGCATCAACCGAACGGACGATTGGCCGTCACCGCGTCCCCGAACCGCCCCGGCGTTCCCTGCTGGGCTCGACCCCGGTCCGGGTGGCCCTGGCCACCGGTGTCACCTGCTGCCTCAGCCTCGTCGCGGTCGCCACCGCCCGGGGCAACGATGACGACACGCCCCGCACGGTGGAGCCCCTCGCCGAGGCGGTGGCCGACCGGGCCGCCATCGCCGACGAACGCGCCTCCCGCTCGCTGGACCGTGACCTCGCCCCCACGCGGATCCTCCCCAGCCCGACGGCGACGCCCACCCCCGCGCCGACCGTCGCCCGCAAGGCGCCCAAGAAGCCGGTCAAGCCCCGCCGACCCCGACCGGTCGCCGGCCTCGACCAGGCACAGATGGACAACGCGAAGATCATCGTGGACGTCGGGCTGGGCATGAAGATGCCGCGCCGCGCCCTGGTGGTGGCGCTGGCCACCGCCATGCAGGAGAGCAACCTCTACAACCTGGCCAGCGACGTCCTCCCCGAGTCGGCCGACTACCCGAACCAGGGCAGCGGCTCCGACCACGACTCGCTCGGGTTGTTCCAGCAGCGGCCCAGCAGCGGCTGGGGCACGGTGGCCGAACTGATGCGCCCGTCGTACGCCGCGCGGGCCTTCTACAGCGCCCTGAACGAGATCCCGGGCTGGCAGGACATGAGCGTCACCGCCGCCGCCCAGGCCGTACAGATCTCCGCCTACCCCGACGCGTACGCCCAGCACGAGGATCGGGCGGCCACCGTCGCGGCGGCGCTCACCTGAGGCTCGTTTTCTCAGCGCCGGCCGGATGGCGGCTCCGCGCCCGGATCCAGCCCGCCGGCCGACACCCGGCTCCCCGGTACGCCGGCAGCGGCGGTCGGGGTGTCGGCGGGCACCTGATCCGGCGTCACCTGAGCGAGGATCTCGTCCACCCGGGCCTCGCGCCGCCGCCGGAGGTACAGCGCCGCCTCGAAGTCACGGCGGGCCTGCACGGCCCCCTCGTACGCCCGCTCCCGCACCAGTCTCGCCTCCGCGCGGGCCCCGTCCAGCTCGGCACGGGCCTGGGCCAGGATCTCGGCGGCCTCGCGCCGCACGTCGTCGTCGGGGTGCCGGGTGCCGGCGGTGTCGCCGAGGTGCCGGGTGCCGGCGGTGTCGCCGAGGTCGAGCCGTTGCAGGAGCCCGCTGAGCCAGGCCGCCTCCTGCCGGATCTCGTCCCACTCACGGGAGGCTTCGGCGGCACCCTCGGCACGCGCCGCGAGCCGGGACAGCCGGATCCCCAACTCGTCCAGGCACGAATCCACCTGCCGCGTGTCGTAACCGGACTCAACGACGGAGAATTTCATACTGTCGCCCCCCAGGCAGCTGCTGTTACTTCCCCACCTGGATCCTCGGCCGCGACCGCGACGGCCGAGGAGGTTCGGGGAAAATGTTCAGCATGCGCGTGCGAGGGCTCGCGTCAGGCGCGCTTGGGTAGCACGACCACCCGGCCGAAGAACTCGTCGATGCGACGGACCACGTCGTTGAAGTCGTCCAGGTCGATCGGCTTGGTGACGTACGCGTTGGCCTGCAGCGTGTAGCTGCCGACGATGTCGGTGTCGGCGTTGGAGGTGGTCAGCACCACGATCGGGATGGTCCGCAGGTCCTCGTCCTGCTTGACCGCGCCGAGCACCTGCCGGCCGTCCATCCTCGGCATGTTCAGGTCCAGCAGGATCACGTCCGGCCGGCGGGCGTGCTCGTGGCGGCCCTCGGCGCGCAGGAACTCCATCGCCTCCTCGCCGTCGCTGACCACGTCGATGACCTTCTCGACGTCGGAATCCGCCAACGCCTCCTCGATCATCAGGACGTCGCCCGGGTCGTCGTCGACCACCAGGATGCGTACCGGCTGCGGGCTGTCTACGCCCATCACTACCTGCTTCGGGTCGGCGGGGACGGGACCTGACGGTCACCGCGTTGGCGGGGAAATCTAGCCCATCAGGAGGCGCTGCGGGACGCGGGGTCGACCGATTCCGGTTCGTAGCGCAACACGTCGGCCAGGCCGGTCATCCGCAACACCCGGTCGACGCGGCCGTTGGCACCGACGAGCCGAAGCCAGCCGCCGTCGGCCGCCGCCCGATTGTCCCCCCGGACGAACACTGCCATCCCGGTGGAATCGCAGAACGTGAGGTCGGTGAGGTCGAGCAGCACCCGGGACTCGCCGTCGGCCGTGAGGCTGTCGATCGCGGCGGTCAGCTGGGGGGCCGTGCTCATGTCCAGCTCGCCCGCCAGACGCAGGCAGGCGCCACCGCCGTCGCTTTCGACGTAGCTGACGCTGAACGTCACCGTTCTCCCCCTCGCTCCACCCACGGGTGGGACATTTGCGGTGCGGCAAGTATACGCAGGGTCGCCCCGCGAACCGCAGGGCGCGGTGATCGACACCGGCATCGACGGATGGACGCTCAGCGGCCGGCGTCGGACAGCGCGGCGAGCCCCACGGACAACACGCGCCCCGCCCGGGGAAAGTCGCGCAGCGCGACGGCGTAGTGCTCCAGGGGGCGGGCCACGGCCCCCGCGGGCACACCCCGACTGCGCAGGATCTCCGACAGCCACTCGACGAACTCGGTGAACAACGAGGCGTCGTCGACGTAGACCGCCGCGGCCAGGAAATCCACGACGTGACCCAGGTCGCTGACCGTGGAGTCGAGCTGGCTGGCGGTGTACGTGCGCGCCACCGGCACCCGCTCCCGCAGGTCGGCCAACGCGCTGTCGATCAGCTCGGCACGACGCCGCACCAGGCTGGCGTACTCGTCGTCGGCCAGGTGGGACAACCGCGCCGGCGGCACCCCCCGCAACGCCCGCTCGTCGGCGATCAGCTCGGCCGCCGAGGGCGCGTCCGGCGCCCAGGCCACGCCGAGCCGACGCGCCCACCGGCCGTCCGTGCCGAACCCGCGCCCACCGACCACCACCGGCACGTCCGAGCGGCGGCAGGCCTCGATCATGCGGTGGGCGTACGGCAGGCGCATCGGCAGCGCGCACGCCAACGCGACGGCGTGCGCGTCGTAACGGTGCAGGTACGACACGAGGTGCGCCGCGGGCACGCTGGCACCCAGGAACGTCACCTGCCAGCCGCGCAACCGCAGCACCTCGGCCACCAGCCGGGGCGGCAGCGCGTGCCACTCGCCGTCCATGCACGCGACCACGACCCGGCCGCCGGTCGGGCGCGGGTTGACGTGCGCGGCCACCGCCGCCACCACCCGTTCGCTGATGTGGGTGGCCGCGTGCTCCTGCGCGACGCTCCACTCGTTGCGCGCCCACCGCTCGCCCACCTCGGCCTGGGCGGGCGCGACCAGGTCGAGCAGCACCCGCTCCGCCGGTACGCCCGCGTCGAGCAGGCCGATCGCCAGGTCGATCGCGGCGTCCTCGTCGGCGTCGGCGAGGTGGTCCAGGTAGCCGAGGTACGCGTCGCTCGGCTCGATGGCGGTCGGGGCGACCTCGCCGCGCTGGTGGCCGCGGGCCGGGGCGGCGGTCACGCGTCGCCCGGGTCGATGGCGGTCGGGGTGGCGGGCGAGTCGACCTCGCCGCGCTGGTCGGCGCCGCCTGGGGCGGGCACCGAGTGCAGGTGCCGCGACGCGCGGCCACCCGGGCCGGTCGCCCGCAGCGCCAGCACCGCGATGTCGTCGTGGTCGCCCTGCGCCAACCAGTCGCAGGTGACCTGCTCGACCCGCTCGGCCAGGGCTGGGGCCGGCATCCGTTGACAGTCGGTCACGGCGGCGACCAGCCGTTCGGTGCCGAACTGCTCGTCGCCGCGCCGGCCACCGCGGGCCTCGGTCACCCCGTCGCTGTAGAGCAGGCAGGTCTCCCCCGGTGCCAGCCGTACGGTCACCTCGCCGACGCGCGGGTCCGACACGACGCCGATCAGCATGCCGCGCAGCGGCACCGACTCCACCGCGCCGGAGGCGCGCAGCACCAGCGGTGGCAGATGCCCACCGCCGGCCATGGTGAGGGTGAGGCCGCCGTCGCGCTGTGGACGGGCCACGCCGAGCACGATGGTGGCGAAGCGGCCTTGGCCGTGCGCCTGGGTCGTCTCCAGCAACGCGTCGTTGAGCAGCCGCAGCAACCGCCCGGGGTGCGACTCCAGCCGGTGCAGCGCCTGAAGGCACTGGCGCAACTGGCCGGTGAAGACGGCCGCCTCGACCCCCTTGCCCGAGACGTCGCCGAGGAAGAACACCGAGCCACCGTCGGCGAGCCGGTGCGAGCCGTAGAAGTCACCCCCGATGCGCAGTCCCGCCTGCGCGGGCCGGTACGCGGTGCCCCACTGCACGCCCGCGGCTTCGGCCGGCTCGACCGGCAACAGGCTGGCCTGGAGGGTGTCGGCCACCTCGGTCTGGTCGCGGTAGAGCAGAGCTGTCGTCAGCGCCGCGCCGGCGCGGGCCGCGAACGCGCGGACCAGCTCCACGTCGTCCTCGTCGTACGAGCCGGGGGCGCGACGGGCGACAAGCAGCACACCGACCGGTGCGTCCCGGCCCGGCAGCGGGACGACCCGTGCGGCGGTGCCGATCTCGGCGGACTCGGGCAGCCAGCCGGCGTCGACCGCCTGCTCGACCAGCCAGTCCACCGCGTGCGGCTCGACCCCGGTCAGCCCGTCGGCGACGGCGCCGGGCAGCTCGCCGCCGGGCAGCACCCCGTGGTCCACCGACGGTGGCTCGTCGTCGGTGCGCGTGGCCCGCCACCAGCGGGCCCGACCGGCACGCGGTGCGAGGACCAGCACGGCCACCTCGGCCAGGGTCGGTACGGCGAGTCGGACGATCGCCGCGGCGGCCCGGTCGGGGTGCAGCGGGTTGCCCAGCTTGTCACCGACCACGGCCAGGAAGGTCGAGCGGGCCCGCTCGGCGAGCAGCGCGTCGGCGCGGCGGACGCTGTCGGTGACGTCCTGGACGTACCAGCAGCAGCGGCCGTCGGAGAGCGCCACCGGGCGGCCGGTCAGTCGACGCCCACGATAGGTGAAGCCGCCGGGGTTGCCCGCGCTCAGGCCGGGCACACCGGCGGCGCTGAGCAGCTCGCCGGGTCGCACGCCGGGCAGCAGCCGCTCGGCCACCGGACTGACGTGCCACACGACGCCGTCGGCGTCGCAGACCACCAGGCCCTCACGGAGGTGCTCGATGACCTCGAACCAGTCGGGCGCGGCCGCATCGCGCGCGAGGTCCATCGGCGGCTCTGCCGCGCCGGAACGAGGCAACGGGGCCGCACCGGGGTGGGGCGACCGGTCGGCGGACCACGCCGTAGACCGGGGTGTGCTCGGCGTGGAGAGCCGTCCGTCGCCCGGGTCGCAGTCCCTGACGTCGGAAGCAGTCACCAGCTGAGCCTCACTCCTTGTCATCCACCCGAACCCATACCGGAACCGGCGTCTATGGTCAAAACTCTGCGGCCAGCCTACGCCGGTACCCGGCAAGCGGCATCCCAGCGCAGCAGACGAGGCACCGTCACCAGCGCCTGAGCGGGGCCGGCGGAGGCGGCGTCGGCCCCCGATTTGCGTTCCTCCGTCCGGCTGGGACCATGGTGGGATGTCCGACCAGCTGTTGACCATCGAGACAATCCGGCTCGATGCCGGGCACGTCCGACTGCGGCTGACCGGCGAGCTCGACTACGCCTCCGCGCCCGAGCTGATCGCCGTGGCCGCCGACCTGCGCGACGACCAGCAGGTGCTGATCGACCTGACCGGCGTCAGCCTCTGCGACTCGTCCGGGCTCAGCGCGCTGTTGGTGGTGCACCGCGCCGCCGGGGCGATCCGGCTGACCGGGGCCGCCCCGCACCTGCAACGGATGCTGGACCGCACCGGCCTGACCGAGTTGCTGACCGTGGAGCACGCCACCGACGACCTGCGCGCCATCGGCTGACCCGCTGCCCGCCCCGTCGCCCGACGATTCGGCAGGGGACACTTGTCGCGCGTCGTCTGAGGGGGGCCCACGCTTGCGCTTCGAGCACCGTGCCACCGAGACGGACGCGAGCATCGTCGATCGGGTGTGGCGCACCGGCAGCGACGCCGAGTCGACGATGACATCCGCGGCGCGCACGTGCAGCCAACTGATCCTCACGCGGATGCGGGGGCAACTCCTCGCCAGCCTGCGCGGGCCGGAGACCAGGGCCACCACGGCGCCGGTCCCCGCGAACGCCGAGTTCCTCGGGATCCGGCTCACGCTCGGCACCGTGCTTCGGCCGCATCCCGCATCCTCGCTCGTCGACGGGTACGTGCCCTTCCCCGTGACGGACTCGGGCCGAATCGTCATCGGCGCCGAGGCATGGGAAGCGCCGACGTACGAAAATGTCGAGCAGTTCGTCCGGCGCCTGCGGGACGCGGGTCTGCTGGTGCGATCACGTCTCGGGCTTGAGGAGCACATCGCCGGGCACCAGCGTGCGCCGGCGCAAGGGCCTTCCCGGCAAAGAGCGGCCGGCTGTGGTGACGACCGTTCGGGTCTCGCCCAGGCGGGGTGGCCCCCGACCCTGGGACCTGGGGTCGGGGGCCGGAGGAATGTCTAGGGTGTCGTCATCGGCTGGAGTCGGGGCCCGTCCTCGCGCAGCTCGCCGGTCGGGGCCGGATCGACGTCCTCGGGCTCCCCCGAATCGGGCGTCTGATACAGGTAACGGACGAACTGCCCACCCGCCTCGTTGTCGTCCGCGCCGGGCCACTGGCCGATGCAGTCCATCCCGATGACCTCACGGCCGGTCCCGTCGGCCTCCTCCAGCAGCGCCCACAGGCTCACCGGGTAACACCTGGTGAGTTCCGGCGTGAGCTGCCAGCGGGCGTACCAGCCGCGTCGGGCGGGGACGATCTCGACGATCTGCTTCATGACGACCTTCCTTCCGCGTACCTCGGAAGAACTTCGGTCCTGACCCGAGCATGCGGGCCGGGTGGGTGAGCACCCCTCACCCCCGCCGGATGAAGCGTCGCGGACACCGGGCCGAGCCGGCCCGGTGGCGGCCGTTTCGGCTCCCGCGGCGGCGGGAAGGCGACTGGCACAGCCACGATCCCCAGCGGAAGGGGTGCCACCATGCGCAAGCAGATGGAGGGCGACAACCAGCGGCGTCGGGCGCTGGCCCGGCAGGCCCGCGAACAGAATCGCCAGCCCAGCGAGTTCGGTGCCAGCCTGAGCGCCTCCAAGCAGCTCACGAGCCTCGACCAGGGCAAGCGGGCCGGCCCACCGCCGGCCGGGCCGCACAAGCCGGACAGTACGCGCGGCGGGCCGGCACCACCGCAGGTCGGCAGCGCCGACAATCCGAGGCCGCAACCGTCCCCGCCGAGCGGCACGGCCGGGGTACGCCCCATGGGCTACCACGAGCTGGTCGACGAGGTAGGGCGTCGGGCCGGGGTCGACTTCAAGACGGCCAAGGTCGGCACCGAAGCGACAGTGCTGGTCCTCGCCTTCGCCCTGGAGGCCGCCGAGCGGCAACGACTGCTCGCCGCGGTCCCGAACTCGCTGCACGACGTGCTGCCCGTCGACGGCATCGAGCGGCACCGTGACCTGCCCGGCTTCCTGGCCGAGGTGGGCCGGATCAGCGGCAACACCCCCGAGCAGGCCCGATACCAGGCGGAGGCGACGATCGCCGCGCTCGCCGCACAGGACGGCGACCTGGTCGAGTCGTTGCACGTACCCGACGGGTTGCGGGACCTGCTCAACCCGCCGGAGGCCGGCGGTGGCCTGGTGGGCGCCTCCACCACCACACCCACCCTGGACCCGGACGCGATCGAGGCGGCGCTCGACGACCTGCCCTACTGGACCGGCGACGGTCAGGGCCTCTACCGGGTGGTCGCGCTGCCTCCGGACAACCTGGACCGGGTGCTCGACCGGCTCGACCGGATGCGCCAGGACACCGGGCGCGGCCCGAGCATCGGACGTCCGGGGGACACCGCCGCCGTGCTGACCGTACGGACCAGCCAGGCCGACGGGGTGACCGCGCTCGACGTGGACCTCGCCCACCGGATCGACGACGCGATCGACGAGGTGGGAGCCGGGATGGCCGGCGGCTGACCGGCCGCGACGGCTGTGCCGGGCCGGTGGACGCGGGTGGTTCCGCTCCGCCGGCCCGTCGGTCGTGCCGGCCGCGCGCCGGCTGGCGGGTGGGCCTGAGCTAGCGTGCCGGGCATGAACCGCGCCGCCGACCGGCTGGAGCTGGTCGCCGATCCGGTCCGGCGGACCGGGCGGACGCTGCTGTCCGCCGGCGTCGAGCAGTCGTACGTGGATGTCGAGGACCCCCGGCACCTGCACTTCGAGTACGTCCGGCGGATCGCCTCGGCGGTGGATTCGGCCGCACCGGCGGGCGTACCGCTGAGCGTTCTGCACCTGGGTGGTGGGGCGTTGACGCTGCCCCGCTGGCTGGCCGCCACCCGGCCCGGCTCCCCGCAACGGGTCGTCGAGCGGGACCCGGCGGTGGTCGAGCTGGTCGCCCGGGAGTTGCCGCCGCTGCCGCCGCAGGTGCGGGTGGAGATCGCCGACGCCCGGGACGCCCTCGCCGCCACCCCGGCCGGTTCCTGCGACCTGGTCATCGCCGACATCTACCGGGCGGCCCGGATGCCCCGGCACGTCCGTACCGTCGAGTTCGCCGCCGAGGTGGCCCGTGCCCTGCGCCCGGACGGGATGTTCCTGGTCAACGTCACGGACCTGCCTCCCCTGGTCGCCACCCGGGTGCAGGTGGCCACGGTGCGGGCCGTCTTCGCCGACGTGTGCGTGCTCGGCGACCGGCGGATGCTGCGCGGTCGCCGCTACGGCAACCTGGTGTTGGCCGCGACGTCCCGGCCCGGCGGGCTGCCGGTCGGGAAGCTGGCGGTGGCCGCGCTGCGCGACCCGGTGCCGGGCGGGCTGCTGCACGCCGCTGCGCTCGACACGTTCGTGGCCGGTGCCCACCCGCTCACCGACGCGGACGGCTGAGCGACTTCGGCCCCTCGTCGCCTTGGCCGGCGTGGAACGGCACACCCGGGGCGTCGCTGAGCGAATCGGCCGGGTGGGTGACGCGGTCGCCGCGTCCGCAATGCCGGGTTTTCGACGACGAGTGCGGGGAAGGCGCGGCGAATGAGCAACGCCGACAACCGGGTGACAGCCCGCCGCACCCTGATCGTGATCGGTCTGGTGCTGGCCACCGCGTTCGCGCTGGCCTTCGTGTACGCGACCCGCCGGGTGCTGGTCTGGGCCGTGGTCGCGGCGTTCTTCGCCGTCGCGCTCAAGCCCCTCGTGGACCGGCTGCAACGCCGTCTCGTGCGGCGGCGGTCGCTGGCCACGCTGCTGGTGTTCCTCGTCGTGTTCGTGCTGCTGGCGATCCTGGCCGCGCTCATCCTGGCGCCGCTGTTCGGGGAGGTGGGCCGGTTCGCCGACCGGGCACCGGGGTTGTTGCACGACGCCCGCGCCGGCCGGGGCCCGCTGGGGCAACTGCTGGAGCGCACCGGCGTGCGCCGCTACGTCAGCGAACACTCCGAGCAGCTCCGTGACCTCGGCACCCGGCTGCGGCAACCCGCTGTGGGCGTGCTGCGCGGCGTCGTCGAGACGGTCGCCGGGCTGGTCACGGTCATCGTGCTGGCGTACCTCATGGTCCTGGAGGCACCGCGGATCACCCGCGGCCTGCTCGCGGTGGCCGGGGACGGTCAGGGTGAGCGGCTGCGTCGGGTGGGCCGGGAGGTGTCGCGCACCGTCACCGGCTACCTCACCGGCAACCTGGTGATCAGCGTGATCTGCGGGGTGTTGACCTTCGTGGTGCTGGTCGTCACCGGGGTGCCGTTCGCGGCCGTGATCGCCCTGTTGGTGGCGGTGGCCGACCTGATACCGCTTGTCGGCGCCACCCTCGGCGCGGTGATCGCGACCGGGGCCGGCTTCCTGCACTCCCCCACCGCCGGGGTGGTGGTGCTCGTCTTCTTCGTGGTCTACCAGCAGGTGGAGAACCACCTGCTCCAGCCGCTCATCCTGTCCCGGGCGGTCCGACTCAATCCGCTGACCGTGCTGGTCAGCGTGCTGCTCGCGGCGGAGCTGGCCGGCCTGCTCGGCGCGCTGCTGGCCATCCCCGCCGCCGGCATGGTGCAGACCCTGCTGCGCGAGTACGGTCCGCGTCGGTTGCGGCCCGCCCCGCCGGCCGGCCCGGGTGCGCGGTCGGCCGGTCCCGCACCCCAGGGCTGACCGGCGGGCCCGGGGCGCCACCGGGCTGACCGGTGCGGTCGTTTCAGCGGCCCCGGGTCGCCACCTCGGGGGTGGTGCTCTCCAATGGCACCGCGTTCGCCGGGACCAGCCCCAACTGGACCGCCGAGCGGGTCAGCGCGGCGTCCAGCACCCAGTCGGCGCTGACCCGCGTGCGGTTGCCCGGCATCGCCATCAGGTGGTACGCCCGGGTGACCGTCTTGGCCGGCAACCCGGCCAGGTTGACCTGCAACGGGTTCGCCGCCGCGTCCTTGCCGCCCAGGTCGACCACCCAGCCCAGGTCGTGGTGCTTGTACGGCTTGCGCTTGCCGAAGCCGTACGACGCGGCGATGTTGTGCGCCGCGCGCTTACCCTGCCGCTGCGCGTGCTGGGCCGTCATCCCGCAGATCTTGCCCGGGTTCACCAGGTCCGGCACCGCGGCGGCGTCGCCGCAGGCGAACACCTCCGGATAGCCGGGGACGTTGAGGAACTCGTCGACCACCAGCCGCCCCCGGTCGGTGCGCAGACCCAGCTCGTTGACGAACGGGTCGGGGCGCACCCCCACACACCACACCAGGGTGCAGGTCGGCACGTACTCGCCGTCGGTGAGCTTCACCCCGTCGCAGGTCGCCTCCGCCACGGACGTGCCCATCCGCACCTCCACACCACGGCGGTTGAGCACCCGGTGCGAGGTCTGCGACATCCGCTCGTCCATCTCGGGCAGCACCCGCTGGGCCACGTCGAGCAGCATCCACCGCGGCCGCACCGGGAGCCGGGGCCGCTGGGCATGCAACGCGTCGGTGAACAACTGCCCGTGCGCCGCGACCTCGGTGCCGGTGTAACCCGCCCCGACCACCACGAACGTGGAGCGCGCCCGCTGCTCGGCCGGGTCCTCGGCCTGCTCGGCCAGTTCGAGCTGCCGGACGATGTGATCATGCAGGTAGACGGCCTCGGGCAGGCCGCGGAAGCCGTGCGCGTACTCGGTCACCCCCGGGATGGGCAACAGCTTGTTGACGCTGCCCACGGCGAGGATCAGCCGGTCGTACGCCAGCCGGTTCTTCTCGCCCTCCGCCTGGGTGAAGCCGACCCAGCGGTTCTGCAGGTCGACGTGGTCCGCCTCGCCGATCACCACCCGTACGCCCTTGAGCGTGCCGGTCAGTGGCACCGCGATCCGTTTCGGCTCGACCACCCCGGCCGCCACCTCGGGCAGCAGCGGGAGGTAGAGGAAGTAGTCGGTGGAGTTCAGTACCACGATCTCGGCCCGGTCCCGGGCGATCCGGCTCAACGTCTTCGCCGCGTGGTAACCGGCGAACCCGGCCCCCACGATCACCACACGAGGTTTCGTCATTGCGGGCCGTTTCCCGTCGAAGCCCCGAACAAACGTCAGCCGCGATCAGCTCGGCTGAAGCCGGACCTGGCCGCTGCGGCCGATCGCCTCCAACTCCCACTGTTGGCCGAACGCCCGCACCCGCTCGGCGGCGATCCGGCCCAGCTCCTGCGGGACGTCCGGATCGAGGACCAACCGGCCGTTGACCGGGTTGACGCCGAGCATGGCGCGGATCAGGGCCAGCGGCGTGCCGGCCGCCCACGCCTGCGGACTGCACGCGGTTGGGTACGGGATGGCGAACAGCAGCCGCTCCCGGTCGAACCCGCTGAGCGCCTCCGGCAGCCGGTAACCGAACTGGTCGGCCGCCTCGATCATCGCCAGACTGATCCGGTTCGACTCGGCCCGGTAGCCGTACCGGGCCAGGCCGAGCGCGGCGATCGAGTTGTCGTGCGGCCAGACCGTGCCCAGGTGGTAGCCGAGGGCGTTGTAGAGCCGCTCCTCCCGCGACAGCGTGCGGATGCCCCAACCGGAGAACATGTCCGGCGACATGAGTTGCCGCACCACCGCGTCGGCCCGCTCCGGCGGCACGATCCCGCTCCACAGCAGGTGACCCATGTTCGACGTCTTGGAATCGACGCGGTTCTTGTCGCCGTCCAGCGCGACCGCGTAGTAGCCGCCCCGTTCCTCGATCCAGAAGTCCGTGTTGAACCGCTCGTACAGGGTGTTGGCCTGGTCGCGCAGCCGGCGCGCCAACGAGGGGTCGTCCAACGGCCCGTCGAACAACTCGGCCAGTCGTAGTTTGGCGTCGTAGGTGTAGCTCTGTAGGTCGCAGGTGGCCAGCGGCAGCACCGGGATTCGGCCATCGGCGAAGCAGACGCCGTCCGGGGAGTCCCGCCAGCACTGGTTGCCCAGCCCTTCCGGCGAGCGGGTCGCGTACTCGACGTAGCCGTCGCCGTCCCGGTCGCCGTAATCGTCGATCCAGCGCAACGCGGCCAGCGCGTTGCCCCGCAGGTGCCGGACGGTCTCGTCGTCGCCGGTCCAGCGCCAGTACTCGGAGAGCAGGATCAGCCAGAGTTGGGTGGCGTCGGCGCTGCCGTAGTACGGCCCGAACGGTTTCTCGCCGCTGCGGGTCAACTCGCCGCTGCGCACCTCGTGCAGGATCTTGCCGGGCTCCTCGTCGGTGAAGTCGTCACACGTGTCGCCCTGGAGCCGGGCCAGGGCGAGCAGGGTGCCCTTTGCCAGCGCGGGCCCGGCGACGAGGGTCTGGTACGCGGTGATCAGGGTGTCCCGGCCGAAGACGGCGAGGAACCAGGGCAGTCCGGCACCGGGCAGCATAATCCGCTGGCCCTTGACCTCCAGGTCGAGCCGCAGTGCCGCCAGGTCGTTGCGGGACTGCCGCGCGGTGCGCTCCAACGCCGCGTTGTCACTGTGCAGCACCGCCCGGTCCTCAACCCACCGGCGCAGCGGGTCGTCGGCCCGGCCGTGGATGACGTCGGCGATGTCGCCCCGGACCGGCTCGACCACCCCCATCCCGGGCGGCAGTGGCACGTTCAGGTCGACGTGCCACTCCTCGCGGGGCCCTAGCTCCAGCTCCCAGACCAGATCGTCACCCTCGATGCGGTCGGCCGGCTTCGTGCAGCACACCCGGGTCTGCGCGGAGAAGTCACCGCGCTGGTAGGAGAAGCACAGCTCGGACCCGTCGGCGGCGTGGTCCCGGCTGATCTCGGCGGAGCGGTCCCGGACCCTCGACTTGACCTCGAACAGGTCGGCGAAGTCGGCGGCGACGGCCAGCCGCAGCTCCACCCGGACCGGCTCCAGTCGGTAGGAGACCAGTTCCACGCGTTCGTGAAACCCGTCGCCGACGTAGCGCAGGCGCCGCAGGCCCAGGGTGTTCGGCGGCAGCCCGGGCAACTCCGGGTTGGTGAGCACGTACTGCGCGGAGTAGTGGTCGATCGTCTCGGAGCGCAACACCAACAACTCGCCGCCGTTGACGGTCAGGCTCCATCCGCTGATCAGGCGGGTGTCCAGGTGCACGAGCCCACCGATGCTGCCCGTCGGCACATCCCCACACGCGTTGGAGTACAGGAACGTCGGCCCGCTGAGCACCGCGAGGGAGCCGGGGCCCAAATCGGGCGGCATGGCCCGCTGATCGGCGCTGTCCGCATCCGCGACGGCCAGGCCGGGGAAGGGATTGGCAGGGGTCGCGCGCACGGCAGCCATGACACCCACCGTAAGCAGAGTGGAACTGGGCGTCATCACCCGGTCCGGGTGAAAGGTCCCGACCGCCTACGGGGTCGGTGGCCGCTGCCAGCGCACCGTCACCGTGAGCTGGCCCTGGACACCCGTCCGGGCGATCACCGCCCCGGCCTCCGCGGTCAACTGGACCCCGAAGCTGATCTCGATCTCGTCCGGACTGTGGGCCATCGACTGGAACTGGCCGAGCGCGGCGGAGGCGGCGTCGCGGACCTCCGACAGCGCCCGGTCGAACGTCGCCCGCGCCTCACGAACCACCTTGCCGGCGTTACCGGCCGGCGTCACGCCGGCCCGACCGTCGACCTCGACCACCACCGAGCCGCCACCGTCGAGGTCGAATCTGCGCAGTTCAGTCATCGTTCAGGTCCTCTCTCCCGCGGCGACACGCACGTCAGATCCAGCCACTCGGCCTTCGGCCCCTTGTCCCTGAGTTTCTCGAGTTCGGCAAGCAGGCTGTCGAGGCGCTCCGGTGCTTCCAGGTAGACCAGGATCGCCCGCTCGAACGCCGTGGCCATCGCCGCTGGCATCAGGTCCGACGCGTCCCAGCACAGGGTGCCGGTGCGCAGTTGCTCGGCGACCGCCGCGAGGACCCTGTCCTGGGGTTCGGGTGCGTCGCCACGCCGGCTGAATGCCACGCCCTCGGTGGGCTCACGCCAGGCCGTCTGGGCCTGCTCGGAGGCGAGATAGCTCATCAGCTCCCTGGCCCGCTCGGTGTTGTCGCTGTCCTTGACGTCCTTGCTGTCCCTGGTGTGCCGGAACATGACCGCGACGTCGTCGGAGACCTCGTGCAGCGACTGGGTGGCCTTCGGCCCGATCGGCGGTGTCGAGAAGAAGGTGAACGGCGGATCGGCATTCGTCGGGGTGGACGGCTTGCGCGGGTACTTCCGGACCACGAAGGAACCCTGGTGGTCCAGGTGACAGCGTGGGGGAATCACCACCTTCTCCCCATCACCCTTTTCCACCTCACGGGGAAACAGCCCCTTGGCAGCCGTCTGGAAAGTGGTGTAGAGGCTGGCTCGGGCCGTCTGCTCCGACGAGACCCCCAGCAGGGCGCCCCAGGTCTCCCAGGCACCCTTGACCTCCGGAGAATTCCAGTGGAGGTCACCGCGCGTCCATTTCTCGTAGGAGTCCTCACCGGACCGGTGCAACAGGATGTCCTCGATCCAATCGGTGCCCGGCCAACCGGAGACCGACTGGGCACTCATGCCGAGGCACCAACGCACCTGCTCGGCACCGATCCTGCGCTGGGTCAGGCCGACCAGCTCGTCCCAGGTGCTCGGTGCAGACTGGCCGAACCTCTTCAACTCGGTCGGGGCGTACCAGACCACGCTCTTCAGATGGGTGGTGACCGAGACCGCGTAGGGGAGCTTGTCGCGGACCTCCCCCACCTTGGGCGCGAGCTTGACCAACTGCGGAGCGGCACCCGGGTCGGTCGTGATCGGGCCCTCCAGCGGCACCAGCCGGCCGGCGTTGACGTACCGTTGCAGGTCGTTGACGCGGGGCAGGACCGCGACGTCGGGCGGGCGATCGCGCTCGATCGCCACCTGGAGCACCTGGCTGACGTCCCGGTGCCCCTGGTAACGGGCGTGAATGCCGGAACTCTTCCTGAATTTCTCCAGCACCGCCCGGAACGCGACCTCCTCGTCATCGGTCCACGGGCCGAGGACCGTCAGCTCCTCGGTGGGCTCGGCAGAGTGCCCGTTCAGCGCGACACCGGCGAGCAGCACCGTGACCACCGCCAATGCCGTCCGAGCCACCCGTCCGCTGCGCTTCATGGTCACCGCTTCTCATATTCCGCCAGGCGGGGGTAGAGGCCCAGGAGGACCAGCCCCGCGATGACGAGCGCGAGTACGCACAGCACGATCTCACCGAAGCGGCTGTTGGCCGCCTCGTCGGCATCGTTCGTGATGTCGCGATCGGCCCTGACTTCGGCGTTGTCCGTGCTGGCAGCTTCGGCCGCGTCGGCCCCGGGCGTCGGGGGCGTGGGCGGGGGCGGGAACGGGCTGCGCAGCTCCTCGGTGGTGTCGACGCAGGCCTCGACACACTGTTTCTCCACCTGGTCCGCGAGGCCGTAAGCGGCACGGGCACCGACCTCCAAGAGCTGCCGCTTCCTGCTGTCGTCGACAGCGTGGACTCCCGCACGGGTCCGGTCCAACCTGTCCGCCGACCAGAGGCTCAGCGCGGTGAGGGCAATCATCCCCACCACCGCGACCGTGGCCAGCAACAGGGGGACGTTCACCATCCGGCGGAAGCGGCGGGTCAGGTGCAGCTGTGTCCGCACCAACAACACGCCGAGCGCGAGCAGCGGCAGCAACCAGACGGCCGCGGTCAGCCTGTTCGTCCAGCCGTTGTCCACCTGGCCGTCCAGGGCGATCAGTTGCTTGCCCCGCAGATCCTCGAGCCGGACCAGGATGTCGTTCAACAGGCTCGCCGCGTCCCGGAGAGCGGCCACCCCGAGCGCCGTCAGGCTGGCGTCCCGGAAGCGCGCGTCGGCCTGGCCGACAAGCCCGGTGTACGTGACCAGCAGCGCCTCGATCGTCTGGATGTCCTGGGTGCCCTCGTCGCCGGCCGCGTTGTTCTCCGCCACCAGAGTGAGGTATTGGCCGGCGGCCGCGATCTGGCGCTGGTAATCCACCCCGGGGCCACCGAGGACGGCACCACCCTCGACGAGATTGTTCACCGCCGCGAGGTGCGCGTTGCGCAGCGCGTCCTGCGCGTCGTAGCTGGCGAGGATCGCCGGCACGGACCGCTCCTTGGCCACGTCGGCGTTGCCGGCGACACCGAGGAAGACCGCCAGGCTGGTCGCCAGCGCCACCACCGTGAGCGCGAGCAGCCACCGCCGCAGGAGCACGAGGGTCTGCCGGGTGGTGCTGACCCCGGGTGGTGTGCGTGCGTCCGCCGTCATCGCCGCACTCTCGGCTTCGGATCCTCGTTGAACGAGTTGCCACACTTCTCGCACCGGTCCGAGTCGGGCGGCGAACTCTCCAGACAGACACCGCAGATGATGTCCGCGACGGCGGGCCCGCGTGGCACCGGCGGGTGCAGCGGGTTCTGCACCGAGTCGACGATGCTGACCTTGAGGTCGGTCTGGCTGAGATTGTCCTTGAGCCGGACGCGGCCGTCGGGCTCGATGTCCACCAGGTGCCGCAACTGCTCCAGGGCGGTCTCGTCGCGCGTCGCGGTTGCCAGCGCCACCGCTCGGGCCCACTGCTCGCGTGCCTGGTCCCAGTCGCGGCTGTCGTACGCGTCGCAGCCGGCGTTGATGGCCTGCCGGACGTCCACCTGCCCGGTCACCTGGGAGACGCTGAGATCGACTCGGGCCGACTTGGCCATGTCGACAGTCCAGTTCACCAGGACGGCCGCGGGCTTGGCCCGCACCTCCCCGTCGACCACCAGGTCCACCCGGGCGGCCGACCGGTCCTGCTCCAGGATGTCGTCGGGTGCCTCGACCCGCAGGCACAGGTGGTATTCCCTGCGCTCCGCACCCCACGAGCCCGTGGCGAACTCCCACGTCCGCTCGTCGACCCGCTCCGCGTACTCGGTGAGGTCCTGGATGGTGGGACTTGTCTGTTTGAAGAAGACCAGCTGCGCGTACGGCATGGTCCGCACCCGGATCCGAACGTCCGGCAGGAGCTTGGACAGCGCGGCGAGAACGGACTCCCGGAAGCTGGCAGCGAGGTCCGCAGGCCGCCGTACCGCCTCGGCGGTGCCGTGCAGCGCGGCGGCGATCCGCAGCAGCTCCGCGGGGTGCCAGCCCTCGCCGATGCCTCGGGGATCGCAGACGAACAGACCGGCGCAGCTGCGCAGGACGCGCTCCAGATCCTCCTTCTCCTCGTGCTCGTTGATGCCGTCGGTGAGCAGCAGCACGTGGTTGATCGTCGACGACGGCGGAAGCAGGTCACGTGCCGCCGCGAGCCAGCTGCCCATCGCCGTCCCGTCGCCGGCGTCGAGGCGGGCCACGGCGGCTCTGGCCTGTTTCCGGGTGGCCGACGAGGCGGTCGCGAGCGTCCGGGTCAGCGGGTACACCACCTTGGCCTCGTGGGTCCCCTGGATCACGGCGAACCGGACACCGTCCGGCAACACGTTGATGGCCGCCGCGGCGGCCTGCTGCGCCGCGGCCATCTTGGTCGGTGGGTCCGCCATCGACCCGGAGCAGTCGATCACCAGCACCTCGACCAGCTGGGACGGATCCGCACGGACTGGCGTGTCGTCCTCGGCCGCCGGTCCGCGTCCGGTCACCGAGAGGATCGCGTGCATCTCCCGACCGCCCACACGCAGGAACTTGTTCTGGTTGACCTCCAGGTCGAACTGGATCACGGCATCCACCGGTTCACGCTCCGTTCCGGGTCGGCTTCGTCACCATCGGGTTCGGGGTCGGACGGCGTTCGCCCGGTCGACGAGCAGGTCGTGAGCCGCCCGCCGGGCAGCGTCGAGGGTGGGACGAGCCCGCCGGGTCCGGCCCAGGCGCGCGATCACCGGGGCCGGGAGATCGGCGTGCTGCGCCTGCTGGCCCAGGGTCCGGTAGGACAGCTCCAGCAACTCACGGATGGCGCGTTGGGTCGGCGGCGCACCCAACACCGGGCCGCCGGTCAGCGTGGCGGCGTCGCCGGAACGGGCCAGGTCGAGTGCCATCTCCCGGATCGCCGTGGTCAGCCGGTCGCGCGCCTCGCCGTCAAGAGTCAGCGCGGCCAGCCGGTGCACGGCCTGGTTGAGCTCGATCGCGGTGGGTGGACCGCCGGGCAACCGGGAGGACAGCACCCGTACCGCGGCGACCCGGGCGGCGTCGTGGTGCCGGGACAGCGCCGGCACCTCGTCGAGTACGGCCACAGCCCCGGTCCGGTCGGTCGCCGCCAGGCGGAGCCGGGCCAGCCCGAAAGCGGCGCTGGCCTGGAAGGGATCGCGCTGCCAGACGGCCGCGTAGTAGCGGGCCGCCCGCACGTGGTCGCCGGCTCGCTCGGCGCAGTAGCCGAGCGCGAGTTTCGGGGCGACCTCTCCCGGGATGTCGCTGTAGACCGCGTCGAACCGCTGCTCGGCCTCGTCGACGCGGTCGGCGGCGAGCGCGAGCAGCCCGCGGTGCCAGGCGATCCGCCAGTCGACGTCGGGCTGGGTGTCGGGCACCGTCTCGGCGGCGGTCAACGCCGCTGCGGCCGAGCCGGGATCGGCCAGCGCGAGGTGTGCCCGGCACCTGCTCAGCTCGATCTCCACCGACCTCTGCTCGACCATGGCCAACTCCCGCAGGAGCGCCTGCGGGTCCGCCGGGTCGACAGTGCGGATCACGTCGACAGCCGGGTCGTCCGGGTCGGGTCGGGGCACCGCCAGGCCGAGGGCCACGTCGACGGAGGGCGGTAGGCCGTCGTCCAGCGCGGTGCTGTCGCGCGCGTCGATCCAGGTGCGTAGGGGCAGGGCGAGCCCGAGCCCGGCGTCGAGCAGTCGGGCGGAGGGCTGGAAGAGCGAGATGGGCTCGGGTTGACGCCGATCTGGTTGGCCCGCCAGGATCTCCCGCAACACTCCGAGGAGCTGCTCCGACATCTCGGTGGCGGAGGCGAACCGCCGGTCCCAGTCCGAGCGGACCGCGCGGGCGACGAGCCGGCGAAACGACTCGATGCCGAGGGCGTCCGGGCTCGCGCCGGGGGTGTCCGGGCCTGGCGTGCGGTACCGGTACAGCTCCTCCAGGGTACGACCGACGGCGAACAGGTCGGAGCGCTCGGTCGGGCCCAGGGTCTGGAATTCGGTGTGGCCGACCGAGAAGTCGTCGGAGTGCACGACCCTCTTGGGCCCGCTGTCGGCCTTACGGACCCCGCCGAGGTCGATCACCTTGATCCGGTCGGCGGTGCGCATCACGTTGTCGGGCTTCATGTCGGTGTAGAGCAACCCGCGCCGGTGCAGGTAGTGGAGTGCGGCGAGGATCTCGTGACCGTAGGCGAGGATGTGGTCGATCGGCAGCGAGACATCCGGCTGTCGCGGGTCCTTCGCGGCACCCTGCAACCTGCGCAGCGACATGCCGTCGAGGTATTCCATCACGATGTAGCTCGTGGGGCCGGCGTCCGGGTCGTCGACGGTGGCGAAGTCGGTGCTCCGCACGATGTTCGGGTGGTCCAACGCGTTGAGGAACTTGCGTTCCTCGACGGCGACATCGAGGGATGCCTCGTCGGCGGCGTGCAACACACCCTTCAACGCGACGTTGACCTGATCCTTGTGGGTGTCCTGGGCGAGGTAGAGCAGACCCTGACCGCCATAGGTCACACAGCGGATCACCCGGTAGCGGCCGGCGACGAGATCGCCGGGTCGCAGGCTGACCACGAAGTTGAACGGTGTCCGGGTCGGGCAATAGGGGCAGAACCCCTTGTCCCGGCCGGGTCGGGCGCCCCGGCTCCGACCGACCTGGTGCCCGTTGGGGCAGAAGCGGGACTCCTCGGGCACCCGGCGCAGGTGCGTGGTCACCGCGTCGGGCGGGAAGGTCAGCACCGGCAGCGAGACGAGGCCGGCCACCGTCCAGGTGTCCTGAGCGGTCGACCGGCTCGGGGCGGCAGCCGGCGTGTCGGTGTCGGTGTCGGTGTCGGTGTCGGTGGGAAGGGGCGCCAGGCCGCAGACGTCACAGAACCCGGTCTCGTCGACGGTGCCGGTGCAGCCCGGCCGGTCGCACTGTGGTGTCACGACGCGTCCCCTCCGCGTTGGCCGCCAACTCGGCGTGAAACCATTTCGGCGTATTCGCGTACCGCCGCCTCGGCGGCCACCAGCTCGCACGGCACGGCCAGGAGCAGGTCGTGCGCCCGCCGGTACGAGGTGCCGAGCGCGGGATCCTCGGCGAACCCGTGCTGCACGGCCCTCGCGCGGTAGGCACCCACCCGGCCGTCCAACTCGGACCAGAGGCCCTCGCGCGCCGCGATCTTTCGCCGGACCGACTCCACCCTGGCCAGCGCCCGGTCGGCGGCCCGCTCGGTCGAGGCGAGACGAGCGGCCACTGTGTCGCCGCCAGCGGCACGCAGCTTTGTCAGCTGGATGCGCAGGTCGGTGGCGAGGGGCTGGAGCCGGGGCACGTCGGCGACCAGGGCGGCTGCCGCGCGATATGCCCGGCGGACGGCCTCCTCGGCGGCCTGGAGGCTGGCGACGCGACGAGCCAGCAGGGTGGTGCGCAGCGCGATCGACTCGCCACTGAAGGTCAGCATTATCCGCAGATCCTGGCTGGGTGCCTGGTCGACCAGCGGAAGAATCACCTCGGACAGCAGCGCCTCAGGGTCGGCGGCCCCGTCGATGTTGTTAATGATCATCGAGTGCGGTGTCGTCTCGGCGGACCGGTAGCCGTCCGGCGCCGTGCTCGTGGCGCCGGCCCAGTCGGCGAGCCGCTGGGACACCTCTCGCGCACTTCTGCCGGTCGCGTCCACCGCGAGGTCGATGCTGCCGATGGGTGGAGCGGTGGGGTCCTGATCCGGGTCGGTCCGAGGCCGAAGCTCCCGGCTGGAGAGCACGGCCGCCCGACGCACCGCCGCGGCGATGTCGGAGTCACGATGGCCGATGACGAGGACGAGGACATTGCCGGGCGAGCCGCGACCGAAGAAGTCCGTGATCCGCTCGGTGGCCTCCCGGTTCGCCGACGTGTCACCGGCCGACCGGAAACTCGGGTCGACCGCGGGCTTCCCGGGCACCTGGCCGCTGATGGACGGGAGGCGGTTGAGGATCGTCTCGACCGGGATCATCCAGGACACCCCGCCCTGGTCGGCCCCGCCGATCGCGTGCTGGCTGCGGTCGCCGTCCAGGTATGTGCTGACCACCATCCCGACGACGTCCCCGGACTCCACATCGACAACCGCCGCGCCGCTGAAGCCGGGCCGGACCCGGGGCTGGGTCGGGCCCGAGTTCATCTGAAACCGTTCCCAACCTGCCCCGGACCGGCCCATGAGCTGGGCCTGGACGTACAGACCGTGTTCGACTCCCGCCGGGAAGCCATACATCATGACGGTGCGGTCCACCGTCACCGTGCGGCGCAGCGGTGCGAATGGGCCCTGCGACATCGGCTCCGCAAGCTCGAGCAACGCGATGTCGTCCCGTTGGTCGGTGGTGGGTGGCCACCAGCAGCCGGGCACGACCCGGGCCGACACCGTCTTGCTGCCCGGTTGGCCGAGCAGGTCGACAAGGACCTCCCAGGACGGCTCGGTGCCGGATGACTCGGTGTCGCCGCCCGCGCTGACGACGTGGGCACAGGTCAGGATGCGGCGATCACCCAACGCCAGCCCGGCACCCAGGACCTCGCCATCCGTACTTCGGACACGAACCAGCCATGGCTCATTGCCACGACTGTTCACCACCTCGCTGAGGGTAATGGAGTCGGGTCATATCCGTTGACCCCCGTCATTACGGCCGTCCCGATTTGGTGGCATTGCGGGCGGTTATTCGCTCCACCGAGCCGGCCGGTCGGCAGCCGTCAGGACACGTTCGGCGCGGTGATCGCCCAGCGCTCGTGGTCGCGCCAGGCGCCGTCAACGAACAGATAGTCTGGGGAGAAGCCCTCCAAACGGAAACCGAGCTTGCGCGCGAGCCGGCGGGATGCTTCGTTGCCCGGTTGGATGTTGGCCTCCAGCCGGTGCAGCCCGACCGTGTGGAACGCGTGGTCGAGCACCAGCGCGACACCCGCCGAGGCGTGCCCGGTCCCGCTGTACGGCTGGAACGCCGCGTAGCCCAGGTAACCGCCGCGCAGCGCGCCCAGCACGATCCCGCTGATGTTCACGTAGCCGGCGATCGCACCGCTGGCCCGGTCACAGATCAGGTAACCGGCACTGTCCCGGCGACGGATCCGCCGCAGGTAGCGGTCGTACTCCTCGGGGCTGGAGGGCGCGACCAGCCACGGGTGGTGCAGGTCCCGACTGCGCCGCGCTGCGGCGACGAACTCGTCGGAGTCGGTGGGCCGGGGCCGCCGGATCGCGGCCGGACCACCGGCACGCAGGTATCTCACGGCCGACCACGCTGACCGGTCGGTGTCGCTTCTGCCCACTCCTCCCGCGCCCTGAGCAGGGCGGGGAGATGATCTTTGCTCCAGGCTCGCGCCGCCTCGATCAGCGTCAACAGGGTGCGCCCCAGCTCGGTGAGCTCGTACTCGACGCGGGGCGGATTTTCCGGGTACGCGGTGCGCACCACCAGCCCGTCGCGTTCCATCGCCCGCAGGGTCTGCGTCAGCACCTTCGGCGTGACGGCGCGAAGGGGCACCCGGATCTCAGTGAAGCGACGCGGCCCGTTCTGCAGACAGAGCACCACCATTCCGGTCCACTTGTCACCGATCTGGAATGGCATGGCCCCGGACGGGCACATCGGATCGAACATCTCGGGATCCAGATCCGTCACCATATGCCCCAATCTATCCCAGTTCCTTTGCAGTAACCAGTATCTCGAAGATACCGTCCCTGGGGTCCACACCGGCAGCCACACAAGGGACGGATCCATGAGCAGCATTGCCATCTTCGGGGCGGGCGGCAGAGCGGGACGGGCCATCACCGCCGAGGCGCACGCCCGTGGACATCGGGTCACCGCCGTCGTCCGGAATCCGGAGACGACAGGCGACATCGGTACGGACGGCGTCACGGTGGTGCGGGGCGACGTCACCGACCCGCACTCCACGTTCACCATCTCCCGTGGTCACGACGCCGTGGTCAGCACGGTCAGCCCCGCGTCCGGACCCGAGGCCCTGGCTGCCCTCGGCCGCCTCGACGACCAGTTCTACGTCGACGCCGTCGACGCGCTCCTGCACGGACTGACCGAGGCCGGAGTGCGGCGCCTCGTCCTCATCGGGCTCTTCGCCAACCTCCGCGACGAGCACGACCGTCTGATCCTGGACGACCCCGCGGCGTTCCCGAGCCACCTGCGCCCGTTCGCCCTGTCGCACACCGCCGGCCTGGACCGACTCCGCGCGGCGGACACCGCCGTCGACTGGCTCATGCTCACCCCACCGGCGATGTTGGACGCGGCGGGCCCCCGACTGGGCCGGTACCAGGTCGGCGGGGACTCGGTCCCCCCGTCGGGATCCACGACCCTGTCGTACGCCGACCTCGCGGTTGCGGTGATCGACGAGATCGAAGCCCCCCGGCACCATCGCACCCGCGTCTCGGTCTTCGACTGACGTACGCCGTCGCGGCCCACGCCGGGTGGCAGCCCGGCGGGCGCTTCCGGCCCGTCAGCGGGGCGTCCGGAGCCAGAACTCCCCGCCGTCCGGGTCGGCCATCAGCACCCGGCCGCCGGCATCGCTCTGGTCGGCGTCGACGACCGTCGCTCCGAGCGAGACCAGACGGTCGATCTCCGCCCGCCGGTCGACGTCGGCGGCCGGGGCGATGTCCAACCGCACCCGGTCCCGGCCCCCGTTCGGCATGTACGGCGGACCGCCCCACGAGATCTTCGTACCGCCCTGGGGTGACTGGATCGCGGTCTCCTCGTCCTGGTCCCAGACCAGCGGCCACCCCAACGCCGCACTCCAGAAGTAGCCGACCTTCGGCGAGCCGTCGCAGGCGAGTGCGCCGATCGGCCCGCAGCCGGCGAGGAAATTGTTGCCCGGCCCGATCACGTCGAACTCGTTGCCCTCGGGGTCGGCGAGCACCACGTGGTCGTCCGCCGGGTCCTGGCCGATGTCGATGTGTTGCCCGCCGAGCTCCAGTGCCCGGGCCACCGACCGTCGCTGGTCCTCCAGCGAGCTGCTCGTCAGGTCGAAGTGCATCCGGTTCTGGACGACCTTGGGCCGCTCGTTCGGGGCGAAGCGGATCCGGAACTCGGTGTCGGTGGTGGGCAGGACCAGGACGCCGTCGTGTGGGTCGTCGACCATCTGCCGACCGAGGAGCCCGGACCAGAACCCCGCGAGTCGCAGGGGCTGGCGCGCGTCGAAGGTGATCGCGAACAGGTGTGCCGTCATCGCTACGTCGTCTCCCCTTCGGACCGGACGCCGTGCCGGCCGTTGGAGCGGAAGCCTAGGGATGAGCCGGGTCACCCGCACCCGAGTTTCCGGCGCGGCGGCGGGCGCGCGTCGGGAGGTCGCGCTCCGGTCAGCGGACGGGATACGCCGCGACGGTGAAGGCGTGCAGCGCGATCTCGGCCGACTGTTCCAGATGGCCGCGTGGTGCACCGGCTGCCGCGTGCACGGCCTGCCCCTCGGTGACGACGCTGAGAAAGCGGGCCAGGGCGGCGGGGTCGGCCTCGGGGGGGAGGTCACCCTCGTCGACGGCGCGGGCGAAACGGGCGGCCAGCGCATGCTCGCCGGTCAGCCGGCTGGCCGCCAGGAATTCGGCGATGGCCGCGTTGTCGGTGCTGCAGGCGGTGGCGCCCTGGATGGAGAGACAACCGGCGGGACGCTCGGGTCGGGTCAGCGCCACCGCGTTCTCCCGGAGCAACACGGCCGCCACGTCCCGGGCGGTGGGCTGGTCCAACGCGTCGCGCGCGTACGCCATCTCGACGTCCGCGTAGCGGGTCACCACCTTGCGGAACAGGCCCTCCTTGTTGCCGAATGCCGCGTAGAGGCTGGGCTTGTTGATGCCCATGGCCCCGGTGAGCTCGGTCAGCGAGGCGCCCTCGTAGCCGTGCCGCCAGAACACCTCCATCGCCCGGTCCAGGGCGTCGTCGGTGTCGAAACCACGCGGTCGTCCGGTTTGGGTCATGCCCTCCGCCCTCTCGTCGCGCCCCACTCTACCGTCGGGCGAAACCGATCGGTACAGAAGTTTGGGGAATGGCGGCGGACCCTGCTAGCTTTCATTTCGTACCGAGCGGTACAGAACAGCGACTAGGACACCAACCCCGAGGAGTACGAATCATGGCTCAGCTCAACGGCAAGACCGCCCTGGTCACCGGTGGCACCACCGGCATCGGCCTGGCCACGGCCCGCCGCTTCGCGGCCGAGGGAGCGCACGTCTTCGTCACCGGCCGCCGCCAGCAGCAGCTGGACGAGGCCGTGCGGGCCATCGGCCCGAACGCCACGGGAATTCGCAGCGACGTGAGCGACCTCGACGACCTCGACCGCGTCTTCGCGGCGATCACGGCCCACGGCGCCGGCCTGGACGTGCTGTTCGCCAACGCCGGTGGAGGGGAGTTCGCCGCGCTGGGCGCCATCACCGTCGAGCACTACGCGGACGCCTTCGACCGCAACGTGCGCGGCACCATGTTCACCGTCCAGAAGGCCCTACCGGTGCTCAACGACGGCGCGTCGATCATCCTGACCGGCTCGACCGCGGCGACGAAGGGCACCCCCGCCTTCGGGGTCTACGCCGCCTCCAAGGCCGCCATCCGCTCGTTCGGTCGCACCTGGGCCGCCGAGCTGACCGACCGCCGGATCCGGGTCAACACCCTCATCCCGGGCCCGACCGAGACTCCGGGCATCACCGGGCTGGCCGCCAGCCCGCAGGAGGCCACCGCGCTGGTGCAGACGCTCGCCTCCAGTGTGCCGATGGGCCGGATGGGCCAGCCGGAGGAGATCGCGAACGCCGCGCTGTTCCTGGCCACCGACCAGAGCAGCTTCATGACCGGCGGCGAGATCTTCGTCGACGGCGGCGCGAACCAGATCTGACCGAAGCGCTGCGCGGGCCACGTTGATCCGTCAGGGCGGCGTGCCCCGCCAGCGACCGACTCTCATCGGGCGAGGGCGTCGGCGAGGCGGGCGATGCCGAACTCGTACGCCTGGTCGACGTCGCCGCCCAACGTGAAGGCTCCGGCCAGTTCCATGCTGACGAATCCGTTCGCCCAGGCGGTGAGCGTGCGTGCGGCGTCCAGGGCGTGGTGTTCGCCGGCGAGGTTCGTGGTCACCCGCAGCACGGGTTCGACGGCGGCGGTGAGGGTTTCGATGCTGGGCCCGGCGAGGTCCGATCGTGGGGCGAAGATCAACTGGTAGCCCCTCGGCCGGTCGTGCGCGAACGCCCGAAAGGCGCGGGCCAGCTCGGCCAGTTCACGGCGTGGGTCGGTGCCGGCACCGATCGCCGCGAGCCGTTCGCCGAGGTCGCGGACTGTGGCTTCGGTGATGAGGCGGACCAGGTCGTCGCGGTTTCGCACCCGCTTGTAGAGCGAGGGTGCGCGCACGCCGACCCGGTCGGCGACGGCCTGCATGGTCAGGCCGGCGACGCCCGCCGCCTCCAGGATGTCGCGTCCCGCGTGGACGATGGCGTCGAGGGAGGTCCGATCGGGCGTCGGCATGCCACTTCCCTCCGGATCATGAGGTCGATGCGATGGCTATTGACCATAGCCATGATGGCTACGTAGCATAGCCATCATGCAGACGATAGCAATCCCGGCACCGGTGTGGCGATGAGGCTCGGCCCGCACCTGCGCCGAATCGGCAACGACATCGTGGCCGTCTACCTCGTCGACACCGACGAGGGTGTGACAGTCATCGACGCCGGCCTGGCCGGGCACTGGCGCGAACTGCTGGCCGAGCTGTCGGACCTGGGCCGCTCGGTGGACGACATCCGCGGCGTCGTCCTCACCCACGGCGACACCGACCACCTCGGATTCGCCGAACGGCTCCGGCGCGACCACGGTGTGCCGATCTACGTGCACGAGGCGGACGCCGCCCGCGCGCGCGGCGAGGTCAAGGCCGACACCTCGTGGGGCACGATGAAGCTCGGCGCGACGGCCGGCTTCTTCTGGTACGCGATGCGCAGGGGCGGGCTTCGCACCACCCACCTCACCGAGGTCGTCGCCGTGCACGACGGCCAGGTGCTCGACCTGCCGGGCGCGCCGCGCGTCATCGGAGTCCCCGGGCACTCCCCCGGCAGCATCGCCATCCACGTGCCGATCGCCGACGCCGTCTTCGTCGGCGACGCCATGACCACCCGGCACGTGCTGACCGGCCAGCGAGGCCCGCAACCCGCGCCCTTCACCGACGACCCCCACCAGGCGCTGGCGTCGCTGCGCCACCTGGAGGACGTCCAGGCATCGTGGGTGTTACCGGGTCACGGCACGCCGTGGTCCGGTGGTGTCGCCGAGGCGATCCGCGCGATCAGGACCGTCGCCAGATCCTGAGCCGGCCAGGCCGATTCGTCAGAGCGGGTCGGGGAGAGGTTTGCGGCTCAGCGATTCTCGCCTGCTCAGGTTGCCCAGCGCCAGGGCACAGTAGAACAGGACTGTCAACGCGACGATCATGGGAAACCTCTCCGCGATGCTTCGCACTGGGAGGGTGCCGTGGTCCTGGGAGTAGGCGACGGCCGTGGGGTGCAGCGCGATGGCGACCAGGGCCGGGCCCACCGAGATGAGCGCCAGCCAGCGGAGCGGCCTCCGGACGGCCAGCCACGTCGCGGACAGACGCCCGATCTGGTAGATGATGATCAAGATGATCGGCAGCGCCACTGTCGTGTGCAGGCGCGCGGCGAGGGCCACCGCGTGGTCGGGAGAACGACCGGGCGGGATCGACGGCACGAACCCGGCGACGAGCCCGCTCACCATGGCGTTGCCGAACCAGGTCAGGACGACCAGCGCCAGCACGCGACGGGCCAGCCTCGAACGCGGCACGGGCTCCATTGTCGACACGACATTCTCCCGGACGGCACGCCAGAGCATCAACACGCCGACCAACGCCGCCGCCGCGGCCGCCCAATCCGCCGCACGCTCCTCGGCGATACCGACCCGACTCAGGGCGACAAAGGCGGCCAGCAGCACCAATACGGTTGCCCACACGACCGCAGTATCGTCTGGGCGCGCAAGCGCCGGATGGCCTCGAAACGACCGCCCAGCGGGCACGCGCCGGGCGCGGGTCGGGTCACGGACGCGCGCGGGACGCGGATCGGGCGCGGACGCGGGTAAGCCGGGTCGATCCGTCAGAGCGGGCTGGGGAACGGCTGTTCCATCGGCATCGGCACCTGGAGGAAGGTGGTGCCGCGCAGGTCCAGCCAGGCCCGGTCCGGGCCGCGGACCAGTCGCAGCATCACCGCCTCGCAGGACGGGCAGCGGGCGACCAGGCCCGGGGCGTGCGAGTAGACGTGCAGGCTGGCCATCGAGCCGGTCGTCCCGCAGTTTTCGCAGCGGCCCATCGCGGTGCTCAGGTCGACGGTGAACAGCTCACGCATCGGGCCGTCGAGCATGTTGCCGTCCAGGTACGACATCTCGGTCATCGGATCTCCTCGGCGGTACGGGAGCGGGCGGGCGGTCAGCCGGTGGGGCCGAAGCGTTCGGTCTTGACCCGCCGCGACGGGTGACCCAGCCCCACCAGCAGGTCGGCCACGGTCTCCACGAACGCGGTCGGGCCGCAGACGTAGGTGAGCGGTTCCAGGTCCGGCGGCCAGCCGTGCGTGTTGACGTCGGCCAGCCCGATCCGGTGTGGCTCACCGCGCCAGCCCTCGGGCGCCTCGCGGGTGTAGACGTACGCGATGTCCAGGCCGAAGTCGTCGCGGACCCGGCGGCGCAGCTCGTCGGCGTAGATCACGTCGCCCGGCGTCCGCACCGAGTAGATCAGCCGAAACGGCGCCCTGCTGCCGGTCGCCCGCCGGGCCCGGATCATCGCCATCAGCGGCACGATGCCGGAACCACCGGCGACCAGCTGCACCGGCGCGGTCTCCTCGGGCCGCCAGATGAACCAGCCACCGAGCGGTCCGCGGACCTCCACCGGGTCGCCGTCGGCGAAGACGTCGATGAGGTACGGGGACACCTCGCCGTCGGGCACCCGCTGCACGGTCACCTCGATGCGCGGCCCGCCCGGGCCGTCCACCACCGGCCCGGCGATCGAGTACGACCGGGCCGCCTGGTAGCCGTCCGGCGCGGTGAGCCGCACGTCGACGTGCTGCCCCGGCAGGTGCCCCGGCCAGTCCGGCACCTCCAGCACCAGGGTCTGCGCGGTCGGTGTCTCCACCCGCCGCTGCACCAGCCGGCTGACGTGCCACTTGTTGGGCGCCCGGGCCGGCGTGCTCGTCGCCACGGCGCGCTCAGTCACCCTGGTACCGCTGTTCGCGCCACGGGTCGCCGTAGTCGTGGTAGCCGGCGGTCTCCCAGAAACCGGGCTCGTCCATCGTCTTGAGCCGGAGGCCGCGGACCCACTTGGCGGACTTCCAGAAGTACAGGTGCGGCACCAGCAGCCGTGCCGGCCCACCGTGCTCGGCGGGCAGCGGCGCACCGTCGAAGGTGTGCGCCACCCAGGCCCGACCGCCGCGCAGGTCGTCCAGCGGCAGGTTGGTGGTGTACCCGCCGTAGGAGTGCGCCAGCGCGAAGTGCGCGCCGGTGTCGACACCGTCGAGCAGCGTGTCCAGCGAGACGCCCTGCCAGGTGGTGCCGAGTTTGGACCAGCGGGTGACGCAGTGGATGTCCACCATCGGCGTCTCCTGCGGCAGGGCCATCAGCTCCTGCCACGACCACCGGTGCTCGCTGCCGTTCTCGGCGCTGATGACGAACTCCCAGGTGTCCAGGGAGACCCGGGGTGTCGGGCCGGCCGAGAGCACCGGGAAGTCCTCGGTCAGGTACTGACCGGGTGGCAGGGCCGGCTCCTGCGTTCGGGGCCGACCCTGAAAGCCCGGTGACACGATTCCCATGGCACAGTCGTACCACCCGCGCCGGCCCGGACGGGAGCTTTCCGGCGTACCTCCCGGTCGGCGCGGCGCGGCGCGGTCAGCGCCGCTCGGTGACGACCTCGCGGTCCTCGGGCACGTCGCCGCCCCGGGTGGCGCGCAGGCTGGTCAGCGTGACCACCACCAGCACACCGATGATCACGCCGAGTGAGGCCAGGGTGGGGATCTGCGGCACGCTGTCCCAGATGCCGTGCGCCCAGTGCAGACCCAGCTTGAGGCCGATGAACGCCAGGATGACGGCCAGGCCGTAGCTGAGGTGCACCAGCCGGCTCAGGGCCGCGTGCAGGACGAAGTAGAGCGCCCGCAGGCCGAGCAGGGCGAACGCGTTGGTGGCGAAGACCAGGTACGGGTCCTCGGTGATGCCGTAGACCGCCGGCACCGAGTCGACCGCGAAGACGATGTCGGTGGCCAGCACCGCCACCACCACCAGGGCGAACGGGGTGAGAGCCCGCTTCGCGCCCTGCCGGACGGTCATCCTGGTGCCGTGGTACTCGTCGACCACCGGCATGACCTTGCGCAGCAGCCGCACCGAGCGCATCTTGTTGATGTCGACTTCCTGCTGGTGCCCGGACATGGCGTCGCGCAGCAGCTTCACCGCCGTGGCGATGAGGATGATCGCGAAGAGCAGGAAGGCGAAGTCGAGGGTCTGCAGGGCGGCCGCGCCGAGGGCGATGAACACGGCCCGCAGCACCAGCGCGCCGGCGATGCCGTAGAGCAGCACCCGCTGGGCGAGCACCGCCGGCACCGCGAACGCGGCCAGCAGCAGCATGAAGACGAAGAGGTTGTCGACCGAGAGCGACTTCTCCACCAGGTAACCGGTCAGGTACTCCACACCCTGCTGAGAGCCGAAGCGGGCCCAGAGCCAGCCACCGAACGCCAGCGGCAGGGCGATGTAGAACGCCGACCAACCGATGGCCTCCCGCATGGACACCTCGTGCGGGCGGCGGGTGACCAGGAAATCAAGCACCAACAGCAGGAGTACGCCGACGATGGTCACCGCCCACAGCGTGGGCGTGCCCACCGACGCCAGGTCGCTGGCAGCGGACAGATATGACACGTCACTCATTGGGGTCTCCTCGAACACCGTCATGTTCGAGGTCTCCTTCACCCATCACCTGATGGGCAACCACCCGAGGCGCGCCGGGCGCGCCGTACTGACCGGAATGGTTCGTGGGAAGTACTCCCCTCGCACGACAAGGTTAGGCCCTGCCGAATCGGCATGCCAAGCGGGACATCGATGGTTGCCCTGGTAAACCGCTGTGTGCCCCGGTCAGACGCGGCGCAGCGTCGCCCCCGGAGCCATCGCCTGCTCCACCAGGCCCCGATAGTCACGCGGCAGTTGCGTGACCACGTCATCGAACTCACCACCGGTGATCGCCTCACGCAACGTGGTGAAAACCGCCCGCGTGGCGTCCCCGGCGGCCGGCTCCGGCACGCGTGCGCGCAACGCCACCCGGGCGACGAACTCGGCCGCCCCGAACCGGTCCGCCTGCTCGGTGCTCGGGCTCGGCTTGAGCACGAGTTGCAACGGTTGGGGCAACTGGGCCGCGAGGTCCAGGACCTCACCGCCGGTCAGCCGCTCGGCGAACGTCTCCAACACGGCCCGGGTCAGCTCGACCGCCCGCTCGGACGACGTCGCGGTGCGCTGGGAAACCTGGTCGATGAAGGTGTCGTAGTTCATCGCGTACTCCCTTGAGGCTCACGTCGGCGCCTGCGGGTACCCGCGGCGGCCGCGGGGAAACGGCGCCGGCATTTCTCCCTGGGGTGGGCGTGACCGGCCGGCGGACGGGTAACCGCCGCCGGTCGTGACCACATCGATGCCCCGAGGGAGCCCACGCCATGGCGAGCTACGCCGACGTCCTGCAGTACCTGTCGAGCCTGGACTACCCGGCCGAGAAGAGCGACGTGGTCCGCGAGGCCGAACGAGAGGGTGCCCCGCCGGACGTGCTGAAGGCGTTGCGGGCCCTGCCACCGGTGGACTACGCCAACGGCACCGAGGTGGCCCGGTCGGCCGGCATCGAGGCCGCGCCCGAGGTGGGCCCCGCCCAGCGGGCCGAGCAGGCCCGGGACAAGACGCACAACCGGGTCTCGCAGCACCTACGCGGCATCTGACCCGACGGTGGCGGCCACGGCTGCGACACACGGCGTACACCGATGACCCGGCCGCCGTCGCGCCCGCCCGACGTGCGCTTCCCGGCCGCCGTGCAGCTCGCCGTGGTGGCGGTGGTCGGCGTCATCGCCGGTTGCCTCTTCGCGCTGCTGCTGCCGCTGCCGCTCGCCGCGCTCGCCGGCTGGGACGTCGGCGCGCTGAGCTGGCTCACGCTGGTCTGGCGCAAGCTCTGGCCGATGGACGCCGAGCGGACCGCCCGGCTGGCCGTACACGAGGACCCGAACCGGGCGATCCGGGACGCGGTGCTGCTCGTCGCCTGCCTGGCCAGCCTGCTCGCCGTGGGACTGGTGGTGGCCAGCGCCCAGAGCGCGCCACCCGGCCTCGGCCGGGAAGCACACGGCGGGCTGGGCGTGCTCAGCGTGGTGCTCTCCTGGTTCGTGGTGCACACCGTGTTCGCCGCCCGGTACGCCCGGATCTACTACACGGGCCCGGACGGCGGGGTGAACTTCAACCAACCCGACCCGCCGTGCTACTCCGACTTCGCGTACGTCGCGTTCACCATCGGGACGACGTTCCAGATCTCCGACACCAACCTGACAAGCAACGAGATGCGTCGCACGGTGCTGCGGCACTCGATGGTGTCGTACCTGTTCGGCGCCTTCATCATCGCCGTGACCGTGAACCTGCTCGCCGGTCTGGCGCGCTGAGGGCTTTGCCCGTCCGGCCG
Organism: Micromonospora sp. NPDC049171; assembly: GCF_040648275.1. Lineage (NCBI taxonomy): Bacteria > Bacillati > Actinomycetota > Actinomycetes > Micromonosporales > Micromonosporaceae > Micromonospora > Micromonospora sp. NPDC049171. The sequence continues at coordinate 102,438 of NZ_JBEZDJ010000016.1, read as the reverse complement.
GGTGCGCCCGGGGCTGGTCCGGGCGGGCGGGGTGCGGAGTGGGCGCGTCAGGCCGAGGGTTGCGCTGGCCCCGGGGACGGCACGGGGCGTTGGTGCGGCCCCGGGAACGGCACGGGGAGGAAGGGCCGGGACAGGCGGGCGCCCCTGGTCACGAACCGCGACCCAGGGCGCCACGCAAGCCTGCCCAGGCGGTGAGCCACGTCCGAACCGGTCGCGGTCACCAGGCGGTGGATGTCCGCTCGAACCGAGCGGCCAGCACTGCCGGGTCCAACCATACGACAGAACATCCTCCGTTTGGTCAGAATTTTGCGAAGTGTGGGCCAGGGCACGTCATGGCCGACCGGTCACCTCCGCGTACCGGTGCTCCAGGTCGACCCGGGCCAGCGCCCCCACCAGCCAGGCCAGCTGCTCCGACTCGCCACTGGCCAGGCCCGCCAGGTCGTCCGCCGACCGACCCAGCCCGAGCCGGCGGGCGGCGGCCAACGCCCGGCGGTCGGCCACCGGGGCCACCTCCCGCCACAACGCCTGCGCCTCGCGGAGAAACAGCTCCACCACCTGCCCGTCCACACCCGGAAGCTCGGCGAGCAGCGCCCGCTCCCGGACCGGGTCGTGCCGCGCCACCGCCCGCAGGCGGCGCAGGTCGCCCCGGTACCGCTCGACCACCGTGCGCGCCAGGTCGCCCAACACGTCGGCCAGCGCGTCCACGTCGCCACGCTGACCGCTGCCACGCAGCACCCGTACCCGGTCCTCGTGCAGCGAACGCGCCAACCGGGCGGCACTGTCCCATCCCTCGTCGCGTACCGCCCGCGCACCGTCCAACGCCCGGCGGAAGTCGCCCCGACGGCCCAGCAACACCGCCAGGTAGAGCACCTGGAACAGGCTCGCCGGGTTGTTGGTCACCCGGAAGCCGTACTGCTCAGCGAAGCCCCGCCCGCTGCCGGCAAGCCGGCGCGCCAGGCGCTTCCGGTCCGCCACGGACGTCATCAGAGTGGTCGCCATCCCGACGCCTACCCACACCACCAACCCCCACACACGGCCCCTCCCACCCCGCCCCCGCGCCCGTCGCCCCACGCCGGGCTTGGGTGGTTTTAGCCGTGCAGGGTGCCGGTGCGGTCGCGGGCCTTGAGGCGGGTGGTGGGCAGGGCGGGGGCTGGCAGCGGTGGCGCCGAATCGTCGGCGACCACACCGAAGCGTCCGTCGCCCGCCATCCAGTCCTCCCGGGCGGCGGCGACCTCCTCGTGCGAGCGGCCGACGAAGTTCCACCACATCACCAGCGGCTCCTCGAACGGCGTACCGCCCAGCAGCAGCAACCGCGCACCGACCCCGCCCCGCACGGTCAGCTCGCGGCGGCCCGAACCCAGGTAGAGCAGCGCCCCCGGCTCGAACCCGACTCCGGCGGCCTCGGCGGAACCGGACATCGCCAGCACGGCGTACTCGAAATCGGGCCGCAGCGCCAGCGTCGTCGGCGCCTCGCCGCGCAGCTCGACCTGCACGCCGACCAGCGGGGTGTGCACCACCGCCGGTGACCGCTGCCCGGCGAACTCGCCGACCAACAGGGTGAGATCCAGATCGCCGTGGCGCCAACGCGGCAGGTCGGCGTGGTGCGCGAAGTCGGCGGCCCCGGCCCGCGCCGGGTCCGGCAGTGCCACCCAGAGCTGCACGCCGTGCATCACCGGCGGATGGACGGCCGGTGACCGCTCGGAGTGGGCGATGCCGTTCCCCGAGGTCATCACGTTCAGTTGACCGGGCCGGATCGGCTGGACGTTGCCGAGGCTGTCACGGTGCAGGATCTCACCGTCAAGCAGCCAGGTCACCGTCTGCAGGCCGGTGTGTGGGTGCGGCGGCACCTCCATGCCCGGGCGCTGCGCCACATCGTCCGGGCCAAAATGGTCCACGAAACACCAGGCGCCGACCATCCGGCGGGCCCGCTGCGGCAGCAACCTCCGCACGGTGGTGTACCGACCCAACGGCACGTCGTGGCCGGGCAACAGCACACTGCCGGGATCCACGTCGGCCACGCCAGGTGGCCGGGTCTGCGCCAGCATTGATTCAGTACGCTCCACCGCCCGACTGTACGCGCACGCCCACCCGTCGCCGCAGCGCTTCCTGGTCAGGGCATCACCGAGAGCCGGACCGCGTTCGTGCCCGTGCTGCCGCCACCCGCCGCCATGCCGCCCTTCACGGCGGTCACCGGGCCGGCAGGTACGCGCCCGCCGGCCACCCGAGTCACTCGGCACTCTTCCTGGTCGCCACGCGTAGATCTTGGACACTTTCCGTCTTGCGTGAACGGAAACTGTCCAAGATCTCCGAGCGACCGTCCGTCCACCAGGCCGGGTAGTCACCTCCCCGGTACGCCGGCAGTCCGCGTCGCGCACCCAACGCTCCATGCGCAGCCGCCGACAAGCCGGAAACGCCGCTGGCCGGCACCCGAGTTGTGGGGTGCCGGCCAGCGGTCGATGTCCTGCGGTGGTGCTGTGCTGTGGTGGGTCAGCTGTTCCAGTACTGGCCGACCAGGTCGGTGGCCTGCTGCTCCCACTGGGCGTAGGCGTCGGGGTAGGCGGAGACCTGCACGGTCTGCGCGGCCTGGGTCAGGGGCATGTCCTGCCAGCCGTCGACCTGCTTGAGGCCCTTGAGGAACGCGGTGGTGGAGTAGGCCGGGTCGGTGATCTGCTCCGGGGTACCCCAACCCGAGCTCGGGCGCTGCTGGAACAGGCCCAGCGAGTCGTGGTCGTTCATATCGCCCAGGTGGCCCAGGTTCTCCAACTTCGACTCCTGCAGACTCGTCGCGATCGAGATGACCGCGGCCCGCTCGGGCAGACCGGCCTTCTTCGTCGCGGCGATGATCGCCTTGACGTTCGCGGTCTGCTCATCGTTGAGGGTGATCCGGGACTGCTCGCCCTGCGGCTTCGGCGCGGTGCTCTGCACAGCGGCGGCGACGGGCTTGGCGTCGACGGGGTTGGCGTGCGCGGCGATCGGACCGGCGAACACACCACCGGCGAACGCGAGACCAGCAACAGACAGCACACTCTTACGCATGATCGTGTTCATGGTGGTTAGCTCCTTCGGGGGTAGGACCACCCGCTGCCACCAAGGGGGAACGGTGACGGCGGGTGTGAGCACCTCGTCCGGCGCCGCACATACAAGGGGGGAAAGTCTTCGACGGTCGGCGACCTGCGAGCGGGGGGCTCGTGGCGCCGGGGTCCAGGTGTAACGACCGGGGGGCCGGGGTCATTCCGGGTTGGCCCGTCGCGCGGCACCCTCGTCGGGGCGGTGCCTACGGTCGTTCGTGGGGACTGCAACGACCCGGGGGCCGGGGGCATTCCGGGTTGGCCCCATCGCGCGGCACCCTGGTCGGGGCGGTGCCTACGGTCGTTCGTGGGGACTGTAACGACCTGCGGGCCGGGGGCATTCCGACCTGCGGGATCCGCATCCCCAACCCCTGCGGGTCGGGCGGGCGGCAGGTCGTGCTGCGATCGTCAGGGTGTGTAACGACCCCGGCCCGGCCACGATTCCGGCCCACGGGTGCGACCGGTCACCCGCCAAACACCCCAAAGCGGAAAAGCACCCCGGGCTACCCAGAAGGTCAGGCCCTGCCCCGGCTGGGGGTGATCCACTCGACTTTCAGGAAGTCGCGGTTTCCAACCCGGTGCGATGCCCCGGTTTCCAGAAAGCCGAGTCGATCACCGCGTCACCCCCGGCGCCTTTCAGCCGGTGAGGCGGGAGCGCACCTTGGCGGCGCAGGCGTCCAGGACGGTCTGCGCGTCCAGTCCCAGGCTCTCGATGGCCACCAACGCCGTGAACGCGACGTCGGCCAACTCCGCCGCGACGTCCTCGCGGGTGTGCGTGACGCCTTTGCGAGGATTCTGCCCGAGCACCCCGATCCAGGCGGCCGATGCCTCCCCCGCCTCCTCGGTCACCTTGAGGATGCGGCAGGTCAGTTCGGTCTGCCCGGTGCCGTTCGCGGCGTCCAACCAGTTGCGCGACGCCCGGGCCGCCTCCCAGATCAACTCGTCCACGCCGACCAGTCAACCCGACCGGCCCACTGGCGCGGCCAACCGGGTGCACCCGTCGAGCGGCGAGGAACGCGACAACCCGCCACTGGGGGCAAGGGGGTGCGGATGGACGCACGGACCGGACGCGAAGTGCCGTACGTCGGGGCGTACGTGCAGGGTCTGATCGGCCGGACAGTCAGGCTTGACCAGCCGGTCAGCGAATCCATTGACACCTGTCGACGGCCGTCCTAGGTTCAGGACGCTACCGGCCGGTAGGCAACCGTCCCGCCTGGTCGCCCCGGGGCGACCTCCGTGATGGGGAGCATCGATGCTGTCCGCACCCGTTCGTACCCTCCGCCGTCTGCTCGCCACCACCGTGCCGCTGACCCTGGCGGTCGGGTTGGCCGGTGCCGCACCGGCAGGCGCCACCGATCGGGACGCGGGTGGCGGCCAGCCACTGCCCGGGTACACCATCGAGATCCCGCCGTTGGCCCCGCTGGTGGTGGGCGGCAAATCGACGACGGTACGCCAGGGCGTGCACCGCCACGCCGGGTACCTGATCGAGGTCCCCGCCCAGTGGAACGGCAACCTGGTGCTGTGGGCGCACGGCTACCGCGGCCAGGGCGCGGTGCTCTCGCCGGAGCCGCCGGCCTTCGGGTTGCGCGAGCGTCTGCTGGAGCAGGGGTACGCCTGGGCGTCGTCCTCGTACGACCGCAACGGCTTCGACATCCGCTCCGGAGTGCTGGGCACCAGGGATCTCGCCGACCACTTCGGCCGGACTGTTCGCCGGCCACAGCACACCTACCTGGCGGGGGTGTCGATGGGCGGGTACGTCATCGGTCGCTCGCTGGAGCAGTACCCCGGCTCCTACGCCGGCGCGCTGCCGATGTGCGGGGTGCTCGGTGACCAGGCGCTGCTGGACTTCTACCTGGACTACAACCTGGTCGCGCAGGCGCTTGCCGAGGTGCCGGCCCATCCCACTCCGGCCGACTATCTGACCAACGCGGTGCCCCGCATCCAGGTGGCGCTGGGCCTGGCGGGCCTGACTCCCACCGGGCCGGACACCACCACCGAGCGGGGCAAGCAACTGCGGGCGATCACGGTGAACCGTTCGGGTGGCCCTCGTCCCGGTGCGGACGCCGCGTTCGCGGTGTGGAAGGACTTCCTCTTCTCCATCAGCGTGCCCACCGGGAGTGGCAACTCCCCCGCCCAGCGGCCCGATCAACTCGCCACCAACCTGCTCACCCGCTACACCCCGAACAGCCCGGTCAACGTGAACGCCGCCGTGCGGCGGGTCGCACCGGAGAACGTCGTGCAGCGGCTCCTGCCGACGCTGACCGAGGTGCCGCGGATCGCCGGTCGGCCCAGTGCGCCGGTGCTCAGCCTGCACGGCCTCGGTGACCTGTTCGTGCCGTTCAGCATGGAGCAGGCGTACGCCGCCGACGTGGCACGGCACGGTCGCGGCGGGCTGGTGGTCCAGCGGGCCATCCGGGCCGCGCAGCACTGCGAGTTCACCCCGGCGGAGGCCGGCGCCGCCTGGGACGACCTGGTGTCCTGGGTACGCACCGGCAAGCGCCCGGTCGGTGACACCGTGACGGATCCGGCGGTGGTGGCCCGACCCGACTACGGCTGCCGGTTCAGTGACCGGGACGCGTACGCCGCCGGGGTCGGCACCCGCCGCCTCTACCCGGCCTGCTGAGCGACGGGGTAATGGGAACCCCCGTCGACGGGTCGGCGAACACTCATCGACGGGGGCAGCGCACGAGCCATTATCGACGGTAGACACATAGACCATGACGAACACCCTTGACCGTCGTACTCTTCTGCGGGTGGCCGGAGCATCGGCTGGCACCTCCGTGCTGGCCGGCGTCACCCTCGCCGGTGGCATGCCGGCCCACGCGGCCGACGGCGCCTTCCAGCACGGCGTCGCCTCCGGTGACCCACTGCCGGACGGCGTCCTGCTCTGGACCCGGTTGACCCCGACCGCCGAGGCGCAGCCTGGCTCCGGCCTCGGCCCCGAGGTGGGCGTGACCTGGCAGGTCGCCGCCGACCCGGACTTCACCACGGTGGTAGCCGCGGGGACACAGCACACCGGACCGGAATCGGACCACACGGTGAAGGTGGCGGTGGGCGGCCTGGCACCGGCCACCACCTACTGGTATCGCTTCGGCCACACCGGCGGCTGGTCGCCGGCTGGTCGGACCATGACGGCGCCACCCGTCGACGCGGAGATCGACCGGCTGCGCCTCGGCGTGGTGTCCTGCGCGAACTGGGAAGCCGGGTTCTTCGCGGCGTACCGGCATCTGGCCGAGCGAGGCGACCTCAACCTGGTGGTGCACCTGGGTGACTACCTCTACGAGTACGGCAGCGGGGAGTTCGACGCGGGCGGCATGGTGGTCCGGCCGGTGCGACCCGCGCACGAGGTGCTCACCCTCGCTGACTACCGGATCCGGCACGCGCTCTACAAGACCGACCCGGACCTGCAGGCGTTGCACGCCGCAGTGCCGTGGGTGATCACCTGGGACGACCACGAGGTGGCCAACGACCAGTGGTCCGGCGGCGCGGAGAACCACACGCCGGGCACCGAGGGGTCGTTCGCCGGTCGGCTCGCCGCGGCGCGGCAGGCGTACCTGGAATGGATGCCGGTGCGTGTCGGGGTGGACGGCGCGATCTACCGCCGGCTGCGTTTCGGCCGGCTCGCTGAGCTGTCCATGTTGGACCTTCGCACGTACCGGTCACAGCAGGCGTCCGGGACCGCGGTCGACGACCCGGGACGCACCATCACCGGCGACACGCAGATGTCCTGGCTCAAGGCCGGGCTGGCCACGTCCAGCGCGCGGTGGAAGCTGGTCGGCAACCCGGTGATGATCGCGCGGGTGGACGTCGGGGCTCTGCCCGCCTGGCTGCTCGGCCCGCTGGGTGCCCTACTCGGCATCCCGCAGAACGGCGCGGTGCTCAACACCGACCAGTGGGACGGGTACAACGCCGACCGCAACGAGCTGGTCGACTACGTGCGCGCCACCGGCACCCGTGACGTCGTGTTTCTCACCGGGGACATCCACACCTCGTGGGCCAACGAGGTGACCACCCGATCCACCGGGCCGAACAACCCGGCCGCTGCCGAGTTCGTGGTGCCGTCGGTGACCAGCGACAACGTCAACGACTTCCTCGGCCTGCCCGCCGGCAACGCGCTCAGCGCGCTGGGTGCCGGCCTGCTGCGTTCGACGAATCCGCACGTTCGCTGGACCGAACTGGACGGGCACGGCTACGGCGTACTGGAGGTGACCCGCGAGCGGTGCCGGATGGACTGGTATCACCTGGCCGACCGCACCCGCGCGGCCAGCACCAGCCGGTGGGTCGCCGGCTGGTCGGTGGGCGCCGGCTCGGCGAAGCTGCGCAAGGAAGGCGCGCCGCTGGCCTGAGACCGGTACGACGACGCCGGCCGGCCCCCTGCACGGGGGCCGGCCGGTGTGTGTCGCGGGTGTCACCACATCTGCTGGACGATGTCCGCCGCCTGCTCCTCCCACTGCGCGTACGCGTAGGGGAAGGCGGAGACCTGGACGGTCTGCGCGGCGGCGGTCAGCGGCAGGTCCTGCCAGCCGCCGATGTTCTTGAGCGCGGTGAAGAACGCCGTGGCGGCGTACTCCGGGTCGGTGATCTGGTCGGGCGTGCCCCAACCGGACGACGGACGCTGCTGGAACAGCCCCTGTGAGTCGTGGTCGTTGTACGCGCCGAGGTGGCCGAGGTTGTACAGCTTCGACTCCTGCAGCGAGGTGGCGACGCCGATCACGGCGCCCCGGTCGCCGACACCTGTCTTCTTGGCGGCGTCGACGATCGCTCGCGCGTTGGCCAGTTGTGCGTCGTCGAGCGGGATGCGCGACTGTGCGCCCTCAATGCCGTGCGGGATCAACTGGTCGCGGCTGGGCTTGCCGGCCGGCGGCTTGCCGGTGGCGGAGCCGGTGGTCAGCCCGGACTCGACGGGCTGGTCCTCCTGCCGGGCCGGGCTGGCGGCCTTGGCGGTGGCCTTGCCGGTGGCCAGGTCGATGGCGGCCACGGCGCCCTGGTGCGGTCCGGAGGTGACCGGGGCGGCGGCCGCGGTCGGTGCGAGCGCCAGACCGCCGAGGGCGGCCACACCCACCGCGCTGAGCGCGGTCTTGCGGTACGAGTCCTTGACGATGGCGGGGAGCCATCGGGTGTCCTTGGCGATGGCGGGAAGCCATCGAGTGAAGTCGACCTTCACGATGGTTGCCCTCTCGATCGTGCGGAACGCTCCGGGGTGAACGCTCCTCGGGAGATGACCGCGGAAGAGGGTTTGGGCTCCGGCGGTACGGGGGACACAACCAGGTTCACGTGTCGGTCATTCCGGAAATGCCCGACCGTCGGCCCGCTGCGGCGCCGGTCACGGGCGCAGAATCGGACATCGCGGGCTCGCCCGCATCGGGCCAGACGGCCGTGACAGAGGGTGTTTTTCGGAACCAAAGGCGATGCCTGGAAGCCAGCCTTTGCTCTGCATACCTATACGCACCAGCTACGTTTCGTGACGATGCGTTCGTATGGCGAAAAGCCTCGGCGTCGGGCGCAACGCGCCCATGCGCAGGTCACGGGGCATGGTGCATATAGGTAAGCAGAGCAAAGGGGCCAGGCAAGGGTGCTGGGGGCAGGCAGTTGGCAGCTTGCCGCTACCACCAGTGAGCCTCTGGGTCTCCGCACCCTGGGTAGTTGCCGTGCGGCTCTCCGTACCGGACGAGAAGTTGCCCGGTGACCGACACCGCGCCCCGGCCGATCAGCGCCGCACCCACCGGGGGGACCGAAGCGGGGCAGGCTCAGTTGTCGCCGTCACGTCCGGGCTCCGCGTCCTGCCTCCCGACGCCCTGGTCCGGCTGGACGAGTTCCTGGAAGACGGTGATGTGCAGGCCGGCGGGGGCGTCGAGGCGGGAGTTGAGTGACTGCCACGGCGTACGCGTCGGCGGCGCGACCTCGCTCGCCCCGGCGGCCACCAGTCGGGCGGTCGTCGCCGCCGCGTCGTCCACCTCGAAGGCCACCCGGATGCGCGGCGCGACCTGCCGACCCACCTCGACCTCGTCGATGAGGCGTTTCTGCGCGGGGTTGGCGATCTCCAGGGTGGCGCGGCCGGCGTCCAGGATCACCACCCGGGCATCCCCGTCGCCGCTGAACGCCGCCTCCTCGGGCAGGCCCAGCGCGTCCCGGAAGAACGCGACGGCGGCTTCGTGGTCGGCGGCCTCCACCACGAGACGCAGCTGACGGACCACGGGCACGGGCGAGTCGGCGGGGACAGGCGAGTCGGCGGGGACGGGCGAGTCGGCGGCCATGGGCGGGATCCTAGCGCCGCGGCGGGGCTAGGTTGGGACCGTCCACGAGGGAGGGAGCGAGGATGGTGGGGAGTGATGACGCGTACCTGTTGCACCCGGTCGGGCGGGTCGCCTCGTCGTTGACCGATGCGGCGAGCGCCCCGCGGCAGGGCGACGAGGGGGCGCCGGCGGCGTGGCTGGTCTTCGACCCGCAGGTCGAGCGGGCCCTGCGTGACCTGCGGGTCGGCGCGGAGTTGCTGGTGTTGACCTGGCTGGACCGGGCCCGACGCGACGTGCTGGCGGTGCACCCCCGGGGCGACGAGAGCCGGCCGGAGACCGGGGTGTTCAGCACCCGCTCCCCGCACCGGCCCAACCCGATCGGGCTGCACCGGGTGCGGGTGCTCGCGGTGGACGGGCTGCGCGTCGAGGTGGCCGACCTGGAGGCACTCGACGGCACCCCGGTCCTGGACGTCAAACCGGTGCTGGGCGCGGCCGACGAGCGCTGAGCCCGTCGACCACGCACCAGCACGCCGCAGGAGTCAGTGGCCGCGGGCCAGCCACTCCTGCAGGTGTGGCGCCTCCGCGCCGATCGTCGTGTCGTCACCGTGGCCGGTGTGCACGACCGTCTCCGCCGGCAAGGTGAGCAGGCGGGTGCGGATCGAGCCGACGATGGTGTCGAAGTCGCTGTACGAACGGCCGGTCGCGCCCGGACCACCGGCGAAGAGCGTGTCGCCGGTGAACACCACACCGAGGTCCGGGGCGTGGAAGCTGCACGCGCCGGGGCTGTGCCCGGGGGTGTGCAGGACCCGCAGCGTGGTGCCGGCCACCTCGACGATCTGCCCGTCGTGCAGCTCGCCGTGCGGTGGCAGGTACGGGTGGACCAGGTCCCAGAGGACCCGGTCGGCGGCGTGCAGCAGCACCGGCGCGCCGGTGGCCTCGGCCAGCTCGGGTGCCACCCGGACGTGGTCGTCGTGGGCGTGGGTGGCCAGGATCGCCCGGACCTTCCGATCACCCACCAGGGCGAGGATCGCGGCCACGTCGTGCGGCGCGTCCAGGACGACGCACTCGCGGTCGTCGCCGATCACCCAGACGTTGTTGTCCACGTCGAACGTCTGCCCGTCCAGGGAGAACGTGCCGGCGGTGACCGCACGGTCGACCCGGGCCGTCATCAGAACACCACCACCGAGCGGAGCACGTCGCCGTGGTGCATCCGGTCGAACGCGGTCTCGACCTGGTCAAGCGCGATCTCCTCGGTGACGAACGCGTCCAGGTCGAGCCGGCCCTGCAAGTACAGCTCGGTGAGCATCGGGAAGTCCCGGCTGGGCAGGCAGTCGCCGTACCAGCTGGACTTGAGGGCACCGCCGCGCCCGAAGACGTCCAGCAGCGGCAGCTCGATCTGCATCTGCGGGGTCGGCACGCCGACCAGCACCACCGTGCCGGCCAGGTCCCGGGCGTAGAACGCCTGCTTCCAGGTCTCCGGTCGACCCACCGCGTCGATCACCACGTCGGCACCGAAGCCGCCGGTCGCGGCACGGATCGCCTCGACCGGGTCGGTCTCGGAGGCGTTGACGGTGTGCGTGGCGCCGAACTTTCGGGCCCAGTCCAGTTTGCGGCTGTCGGTGTCCACCGCGACGATCGTCGTCGCGCCGGCGAGGGCCGCACCGGCGACCGCCGCGTCCCCGACGCCGCCGCAGCCGATCACCGCGACCGAGTCGCCGCGGGTGACGTTGCCGGTGTTCATCGCGGCACCCAGCCCGGCCATCACCCCGCAGCCGAGCAGACCCACGGCGGCCGGCCGGGCGGCCGGGTCCACCTTCGTGCACTGCCCGGCGTGCACCAGGGTCTTCTCGGCGAACGCGCCGATGCCCAGCGCCGGGGCCAGCTCGGTGCCGTCGGTCAGGGTCATCCGCTGCTTCGCGTTGTGGGTGTTGAAGCAGTACCAGGGGCGACCCCGACGGCAGGCGCGGCAGACCCCGCAGACCGCACGCCAGTTGAGCACCACGAAGTCACCCGGGGCCACGTCGGTGACGCCGTCGCCCACCTGCTCGACGATGCCCGCCGCCTCGTGGCCGAGCAGGAACGGGTAGTCGTCGTTGATGCCACCCTCGCGGTAGTGCAGGTCGGTGTGGCAGACCCCGCAGGACTGGATCCGGACGATCGCCTCCCCGGGGCCGGGATCGGGCACCACGATGGTGGTGACCTCGACCGGTGCGCCCTTGCTGCGGGAGATGACTCCCCGGACTTCCTGGCTCACTTCGCCTCCTGCTGGTGGTGTGTCGGCAGGCTACCGCGACCACCACGGCCAGCCCAGCCAGCCGGACGGGTTATCGCGGGTGTTGCGGGGTACGCGGGCCGCACTCGACCACGGCCAACGGGAGTAGCCATGAAACTCGCGCACCTGCCGCTACGGCTCAGCATCGGCGCGTATTTTCTCAACTCGGGTCTGGGCAAGCGCAACCTGGAGGGTGCCGCCGCGGAGGGCATGCACGGGATGGCGGTCGCCGCCATGCCGCAACTCGGCCAGTTGGACCCACCGCGCTTCGCGAAGCTGCTGGCGTACTCGGAGATCGCCCTGGGGGCTGCGCTGCTCGCGCCGGTCGTCCCGGCCCCGCTTGTCGGGTTGGGCCTGACCGCGTTCGGCGCGGGTCTGGTGCAGCTGTACCTGAAGACGCCGGGCATGCGGGAGCCGGGCAGCATCCGGCCGACCCAGCAGGGCGCCGGGCTCGCCAAGGACGTCTGGCTGGTCGGTGCCGGGCTGACCCTGGTGTTGGAGGGGCTGACCCACGGCCGTCGACGCCGGTGAGCCCAGCCTGAGGAGCGGCGGTGACCCACTCGCGTTCGGTGCGGCCGTTCTACCGGCCGATGCGGCCACGTCGCCGGGACGAACGGCACCGTGCGGCCACCCCACTGGAACTGTTCTTCGATCTCTGTTTCGTGGTGGCCGTGGCGCAGGCGGCCAGCAGTCTGCACCACGACGTCGCCGAGGGTCACCTCCGCCACGCCGCGACCAGCTATGCCATGGTGTTCTTCGCGATCTGGTGGTCGTGGGTGAACTTCACCTGGTTCGCCTCGGCGTACGACACCGACGACGACGTCTACCGGATCACCACCCTGGTGCAGATCTCCGGAGCGCTGATCCTGGCGGCCGGGGTGCCACGCGCCTTCGCCGACGGCGACTTCACCGTCATCACCTACGGGTACGTGGTGATGCGGCTGGCCGCCGTCGTCAACTGGACCCGAGCCGCCGTCGGCGACCCCCGCCACCGCGCGTCGGCGCGCCGCTACGGCATCGGCGTGACAGTGGTGCAGCTCGGCTGGCTGCTGCGGCTGGCGCTGCCCGTCGAGTGGGGCATGGCGACGTTCGTGCTGCTGGTGCTGGCCGACCTGCTGGTGCCGGCGGTGGCCGAACGCCCGGGCATGACGCCCTGGCACCCCGAGCACATCGCTGAGCGGTACGGCCTGTTCACCCTGATCGTGCTCGGTGAGGCCGTCCTGGCCATCTCGATCGCGATCCAGACCGGGCTCGACGCCGGGGAGCATGGCCTCTGGTCACTCGCGGCGGCTGGCGCGGTCATCGTGTTCGCGCTCTGGTGGCTCTACTTCGACCGGCCCAGCGAGGCGCCCGACCGGCTGCCGTACTCCCTGATCTGGGGCTACGGGCACTACCTGGTGTTCGCCGCGATCGCCGCGATCGGCGCCGGCCTGGGGGTGTCGGTGGACGTCGAGCGGCACCTCGCGCACGTCTCCGGGCGCACCGCCGCGTACGCGGTGGCGATCCCGATCGCCGTCTTCCTGCTCACGGTGTGGGTGCTCCAGGTACGCCGGCAGCAGCACGGCGCGGTGCTCGTCGCCTTCCCCGTCGTCGCGCTGCTGGCGCTGCTCGCGCCGCTCGGCCCGGCCCCGGTGCACGTGCTCGCGGCGCTGCTTGTCGCCCTCGTGACGCTGACCGTGCTGAGACGCCGCCGCGACGTCGGGCCGCACGCCGAGGTGGCCGGGGTCAACCCGGCCTGACCCGCCGTGGCGGGCATCCGGCAACCGGCGTCGGGCGCGGCACCGGGCGCGGCAGCCGGAAAGTAGGCAGAATTGCGGGCATGCCTCGCCGCCGATGGTTGCTGGCCGATCAGCTCGGGCCGCACTTCCTCGACGACCCCGACCAACAGGTGCTCCTGGTGGAGATCCGGGAGCTGTTCCGCGACCGGCCGATGCACCGGCAGAAGGCGCACCTGATCCTGTCCGCGCTGCGCCACCGTGCCGCGGAGCTGGGTGACCGGGCGCTGCTGCTGCGCACCGACACGTTCCGGGAGGCGCTGGCCCAGGTCGGTGACCCGCTGGAGGTGTGCCATCCGCACTCCCGGGCGGCGCTGCGTTTCGCCCGGTCGGTGCCGGGGCTGACCGTGCTGCCGCCACGCGGCTTCATCACCAGCCAGGCCGACTTCGCCGGCTGGGCGGACCGCCCGCGACGCGGCCCGCTGCGGATGACCGACTTCTATCGGCACGCCCGCCGCCACCACGAGGTGCTGACCGCCGCGACGGGGGCGGGACGCCGGCCCCGGGCCGAGAGCCGGTCCGTGCCGGTGACGCCACCCCCGCCCCCACCGATCGTCGAGGATGACATCGATGCGGAGGTTCGCCGCGACCTGGACCGGTGGGCCGCCGACGGGGTGCGGTTCGTCGGCCGGGACGGCCCCCGCCTTTACCCGGCCACCCATGACGAGGCGCAGGCCCGGCTGACGCACTTCCTGACCCACCGCCTACCCGGGTACGGCCGCTACGCCGACGTGATGAGCGTCGACGATCCGCTGCTCGCACACTCGATGCTCTCGTCCTCGTTCAACCTCGGGTTGCTGCACCCGGAGCCGGCGGTGCGCGCCGCCGAGCAGGCGTGGCGGGCCGGCACGGCCCCGCGTACGGCGGTGGAGCCGTTCATCCGGGGCCTGCTCGGCTGGCGGGAGTTCCTCTGGCAGCTCTACTGGTACTTCGAGCCGCGCTACCGGGGGGCGAACTGGCTGGCCGCGACCGAGCCGATGCCGCAGTGGTTCGCCGAGTTGGACGCCGACGCGGTGGAGGCCCACTGCCTGGCCGACGTCCTCGCGGCCGTCCGGGATCGGGCGTGGACGCACCAGACGCCCCGACTGCTGGTGTTGGCGAACTACGCGCTGCAACGCGGCTGGCGTCCCACCGACGTGGCGGACTGGTTCCAGCGCTGCTTCGTCGACGGCACCCACTGGGTGATGAACGCGACGGTGATCGGCATGAGCCAGTACGCCGACCTGGCCCGGGTGGACACCCGCCCGTACGCGGTGGACGGCACCGACATCGACGAGATCAGCGACTACTGCACCGGCTGCCGCTACACGCCGGAGCGGGCGCTCGGCGACCTGGCCTGCCCGTACACCGGGGGTTTCGAGAGTTTCCTGCACCGCAACCGGGCCCGGCTGCTGACCGATGCGCGGCTCGCTGCCGAACTGGAGCGCCGCGACGAGCCGGAGCACCGCGAGGCGGTGCTGGCCCAGGAGGAGAAGCGGGGCAGCACACCACCGTGACCCCGGCGGCAGCTCAGGCCACCTCGCGGGCCGGCGCCGCGGTAGCGCGGGAGAACCGAACCCCCTCGTCGGTGAGCCGGCCGTGCCGCATCAGCAGCACGTCGCGGGCGTAGTTCTGGTGCAGCCGCCAGGGCGCGCGCACACCCTGTCTGGGCAGCGCGTCGACACTGCGCAGCACGTAGGAGGACCGCAGGTCGATGAGCGGCGCCCGCTCGTCGTCGGCGGGCGGCAGCGGGGTGACGACCTGCTGGCCGGTGCGGTCCAGGTGGCGCAGCAGCCGGCAGACATACCCGGCGACCAGGTCGGCCTTGAGCGTCCACGACGCGTTGGTGTAGCCGACGGTCAGGGCGAAGTTCGGCACCCCGGACACCATCATGCCCTTGTAGGCCACCGTGTTCGCGAGGTCGACGTCGGTGCCGTCCACGCGCAGCCGCAGACCACCGAGGGCGAGCAGGTTCAGCCCGGTCGCGGTGACCACGATGTCGGCGGGCACCTGGGCGCCGGAGGTCAGGCGGACACCGTGCGCGGTGAAGGTGTCGATCGTGTCGGTCACCACCGACGCGTGGCCGTCGCGCACGGCGGTGAACAGGTCGCCGTCGGGTGCCACGCAGAGCCGCTGGTCCCACGGGTCGTAGCGGGGCGTGAAGTGCCTGTCGACGTCGTACCCCGCCGGGAGCCGGCGCCGCGCGGCCCGGCGCAGCACCCGCTTCACCAGGCCGGGGGCGCGCCGGCTGAGTTGGAAGGTGACGGTGGAGAGCAACACGTTCTTCCACCGCAGCACCGGGTACGCGGCCGTCGCCGGCAGCCGGCGCCGCAGCGCGTCGGCCAGCCGGTCGCGCGAGGCCAGCGCCAGGATGTACGTCGGCGAGCGCTGGAGCATCGTCACGTGGGCGGCCCGCTGGGCCAGCGCCGGCACCAGGGTGACCGCGGTGGCGCCGCTGCCGATCACCACCACCCGCCTGCCGGTGTGGTCGAGGTCGTCGGGCCAGTGCTGCGGGTGCACCAACCGCCCGGCGTACGCGTCGACACCGGGCAGGGCCGGGGTGTAACCCTCGTCGTAGCGGTAGTAGCCGGTGCAGGCGAACAGGAACGAGCAGGTCAGCATCACCGTCTCGGCGGTGTCGGTGCGCTGGGCGTGCACCGTCCACCGGGCGGTGCCGCTGTCCCAGTCGGCGCGCAGCACGCGGTGCCGGAAGCGGATGTGCCGGGGCACGTCGTACTCCCGGGCGGTCTCCCGCACGTACTCGCGGATGGTCGCGCCGTCGGCGATGGCCTTCGGGGCGGTCCACGGCTTGAACGAGTAGCCGAGGGTGAACATGTCCGAGTCCGAGCGGATGCCGGGGTAGCGGAACAGGTCCCAGGTGCCGCCGATGGCGTCGCGTGCCTCCAGCACCGCGTACGTCTTGTCGGGGCAGTCGCGGCGCAGGTGGCAGGCCGCGCCGATGCCGGACAGGCCGGCGCCGACGATGAGCACGTCGACGTGGTCGGAGGCCATCGCGTTCCTCCATCCGGGCGTGGTGCACGGACGTTAACACCGCACCCGGATGGAGGAAACGACTAGTCGGAGGCCTTGGTGGACGTCATGATCCAGTTGGTTTCCCAGGTCTGCTCGCCGTCGACCGAGAACGCCTGCTCCCAGCGGGCGGTGGTCGCGCTGATGTCCGACCAGATGAACCGGCACCGCACCGGCCGCCCCTCGTGCTGGTCGTCGGCGTAGAAACGGCCCACCCCGTCGACGAAGCGGCCCACCATCGGCGGCTGCCCCAGCACCCCGTCGACACTGCTCATCCAGTAGATCGACCACTCCTGCCGGGCCGGGTCGAAGATCCGGACGGTGGCGCCCGCGGAGCCCTTGGTCGGGAAGGTGATCTCGTCGAAGTTGCCGCCACCACCGAAGAAGCTGTGCGCGACCGACACCCCGGGAAACTCCTCCCACTCGTCGGAGCCCACCAGCCGCTCGCGCAGCCGCCGGTTTACCACGTTCCAGGTGCCCACATAGAAGTCGAAGTCGCCCATCAGCGGCCCACCGGCCCTTCCGCTCGCGTGTCGTTGAGATATCCAGCCAGGTTGGGGGTGTCCGGCGCAAGCAGGTGCCGAACCCAGGCGGCCCGCTCGTGCTCCAGCACCGCCAACTCCCACACACACCCGATCGCGGGTGGACGTACCTCCACGAAGTGGGTCGGGTCGTGGTCCGGGCAGTCCAGCGCCGGCTGCCCGGCCGCGGCGACGCGGACCTCCAGCGCGTTGTCCCACACCCAGGTGTACGCCAGCAGGTAGGCGCCGGTGTCCGCGCCCCGGTGCAGCACCACCCACCCGGCGGCCGGGGTGCCGTCGTCGACGATGTCCACCAACAGCAGGGGCAGTTGGTCGTACGCGGCCTTCTCCACCTCGGGCTCGATCGGTTGCTCCGGCTGGTCTATGTGGTAACGCTTGAGTTGCCGACCGTCCACCGTGATCGGTCCCGGCGTCCGTAGTTCCTTCTCGCGAAAAGCCATGCCGGGACGGTAGGACGGGTCCCCTGACAACTAGTGTCAGTGGAGTGCGGGCCTCTCGACTTCTTTCCCTCCTGCTGCTGCTCCAGCAGCACGGCCGGCTGACCGCCACCCAGCTCGCCGAGCGGCTGACCGTCTCCCCCCGCACGGTCTACCGGGACGTGGAGTCGTTGCACGCCGCCGGCATCCCCCTCTACGGGGAGGCCGGGCACGCCGGCGGCTACCAGCTTGTCGACGGCTGGCGGACCCGGCTGACCGGGCTGACCACCGAGGAGGCCGACCGGCTGTTCCTGGCCGGGTTGCCCGGCCCCGCCGACGAGTTGGGCTACGGCGACGTGGTGGCCGCGCTGCAACTCAAGCTGCACGCCGCGCTCCCCGCGCCGCTGCGCGACCGGGCGACCCAGCTCCAACAGCGCTTCCACCTGGACACTCCCGGCTGGTACGCCGACGGCGACGCCTCCCCCGAGCTGGCCCGCACGGCCGAGGCGGTCTGGCGGCAGCACCGCGTCGAGGTGCGCTACCGCGGCTGGAACGGCGAGACGACCCGGGTGCTGGAGCCGTACGGCCTGGTGCTCAAGGGCGGCCGCTGGTATGTGGTGGCCGACCAGCCCGGCCGGGGCGCTCCGGCGACGTACCGGGTCAACCAGATCCTCGCGCTGACCCCGCTGCCGCAGGAGTTCGTCCGACCTGCCGACTTCGACCTGCCGGCCTGGTGGCGGGCGCACGTGGTGCAGTTCCGCGCCCGCCTGCACCGCGACGAGGCCACCGTCCGACTCTCCCCCGCCGGTCGGCAACGGCTGCGCGAGGTCGGCAGCGATCCGGTGGTGGCCGCGATGGACGCGAGCGCCCAGCCGCCGGACGCCCAGGGCTGGGTGACCGCGGTGCTGCCGATCGAGTCACTCACCCACGCCCACGGCGAGTTGCTGCGCCTCGGCGCCGACGTGGAGGTGCTGACCCCTGTCGCGCTGCGCGAACGCCTGGCCGCGACCGCCGCCGGGCTCGCCGCGCTCTACGCACCCGACGCGACGACGCCGCCGACCGCGTGACGTAGGTCGCTCAGGTTGGCCGCTGGCACCGCTCTGGGAGACTCTGTGCTCGTGGATGCGCTCTCGGTACGGGGACTTAGCCGCAACTTCGGCGACCTGGTCGTGCTCGACGACGTGAGTTTCACGCTCGCGGCCGGCCGGATCGCGGTGGTGCTGGGGCCCAACGGCAGCGGCAAGACCACCCTGCTGCGCTGTGTGGTCGGCGCCGACCGGCCGGACGCGGGTGAGGTGCTGGTGCAGGGTCGGCGGGCCGACGAGACCGACCCGCAGGTGCGGGCGCTGGTGGCGGCCGCCCTGGACGACATCGACTTCTTCCCGGACCTGTCCGTGGTCGAGCACCTGGAGCTTGTCGCGTACGCCCACGGGAGCAGCGCCGAGCCGGTCGAGGAGGTGCTCACCGAGCTGGGTCTGGAACCGGCCCGCGACCAGTTGCCGGTGACCCTGTCCAGCGGGCAGCGGCGCCGGTTGGCGTTGGCCTCGTGTTTCGTGCGGCCACGCCGGGTGCTGATCCTGGACGAGCCGGAGCAGCGCCTGGACGTCCGCGGGCGGCAGTGGCTCGCCGAGCGGCTGCTGCGGGAACGCGACGCCGGCACCGCCGTGCTGCTGGCCTCGCACGACCCGGAGCTGATCGACGCGGTGGTCGACGAGCGCATCGAGATCGGCCGGTGACCGCCCCGCCGGCCACGATCGCCGACACGCCGACCGGGGTGCCCACCGCCCGACAACTGCGTACCCACCTGCGTCGGGCCCGCAGCCGGCACCACGACCACTCCCTCGGCGAGGTGCTGGGCGACGCGTACGTCATCGTCCTGTTCACCGGCATGTACGGCTGGTTCGCGATCAGCGCCAGCCGCGACCTGCTGGACTCCCCCACCGTGGGCCAGGCCGAGCCGGGGGTGCGCTGGTGGCTGGCGGTCGCCGCGCTGCTGGCCGGCGCCGGCCTGGCCTGGCGTGGCCTGCGCGCGCTGGGCCCGCTGCTGGTCACCCCGGCCACGCAGAGTTGGGCGGTCAGCGCGCCGGTCGACCGGCGGGCGTGGCTGGCGCCGCGCTTCGTCCTGTTGCTGCTGGGGGCGGCGGCCGGCACCGCGGCGCTCGGGGTGGCCGTGGCGGCGCTCGGGGGCGCCAGCGATCCGGCCACGCTGGGTTGGGCGGCCGCGGCCGGCGCGGGGTGGGGTGCGGCGGCGCTGGCACTCAGCGTCGTCGCCCAGAGCAGCCGGGCGGGACGACGGTGGCCGGCGGTGGCCGGCGCGGCGCCGATGGTGGTGGCCGCCGTCCTCACCGCCGGAGTGGTGCTCCTCGGTCATCTCGGTGACGGGCTGCCCCGGCCGGCGGCGACGCCGACCGTCGCGCTGTTCGCCCTCGCGCTGCCCCTCGTCGGCCTGGGCACCATCCGCGCGGTGCGCGCGCTGCCCCGCGTCGACCGGGCCACGCTGACCACCGGCGCACAGTTCGCCAACGCCGCCGCCACGGCCACGATCCTGCTCGACCCGAGCCTGCTCGCCGGCCTGGTGGAGAGCCGCCGGTGGCGTCGGATCGGGCGGGTCCGCAGCCGCCGGTTCCTCCCCGGGCCCGGCTGGTGGGCGTTTTTGCAGGCCGACGTACGCCGGTTGCGCCGCCACCCGAGCGCCCTGCTGATCTGGGCGACGCTGATCGGGGTGCAGTACGCTGCCGCGCTCGCCCTGCCCGGGTTGGCCGGGGCCGCGCAGGTGGTGTTCGCGTACCTCGCCGCCAACCGGCTCACCGGTGGTCTGCGGTCAGTCAGCCGCTCACCCGGGTTACGACGGGCCCTCGGCGGCAGCGACGCCCTGTTGCGGGGGATCCACCTGGTGGTGCCGGCCGTCGGCGCGGGGCTGTGGTGGTTGTCGACCCTGCCGAGTGCCCCGCCGGGCCCGTCTTGGTTGGCGCCGACGCTGGCGCTCGGCGTGGTGGCCGCCGCGTTCCGGGCCGGCACCCGCCCGCCGATCAACTACGGTGGCGCGACGGTCAACACCCCGTTCGGCATGATCCCGGTCGACCTGGTGCGGCAGGGCTCACGCGGGCCGGCGCTGCTCGCCGGGCTGGTGCTGGTCCAGCTGTTCCTGGGCTGAGGAGTCGCCCCGCCGCCGAGGGGACGCACGGTGGCGGTGGCGGTGCTCAGGAGGGCCGGCCGCGGCGGCCGAGCGCGGCGGCGATCTGCGCGATGCCCTCGTCGATCTCGGTCGTCGTACGGGCCGCGTAGCCGAGCACGAGGCCCGGCCGGTAGGGGCGCTGGCAGTGCCAGGACAGCGGTTGCACCTTCACCCCACGCGCCAGCGTCGCCTCCGCCAGCTCGGTGTCGACCACGGCGTCGTCCAGCGTGATCATCAGGTGCAGGCCGGCGGCGGCGCCGTGCACGGTCGCCGACGGCACCGCGCGGGCCAGCGCGGCGATCATGGCGTCCCGCCGGCGGATGTGTCGGCGGCGGAGCAGCCGCAGATGCCGCTCGAAGGCGCCGGAGGTCAGCAGCTCCGCCAGCACCAGTTGCGGTAGCACGGCGTTGCCCAGGTCGGCGTTGCGCTTGGCGGTCACCACCGCCTCGCGCAGTCGCGGCGGCACGAGCAGCCAGCCGACCCGCAGGGCGGGGGCGAGCAGTTTGGAGACGCTGCCGGCGTAGCAGACCTGCTCGGGCAGCAGACCGCGCAGCGCCGGCACCGGAGGACGGTCGTAGCGGTGCTCGGCGTCGTAGTCGTCCTCGATGATCAGGCCGCCGGCCCGCGCCCAGGCGACGAGCTGGCGGCGACGGTCACCGTCGAGCACGACGCCGGTCGGGAACTGGTGTGCGGGGGTGAGCATCACGGCCGGCACGCCGCTGTCGGTCAACTCGTCGACCCGCAGCCCGGCGTCGTCGACGGTGATCGGCGGGGTGTCCATCCGCCAGTTGTTCAGGTGTTGCCGCACGCCCAACGAGCCCGGGTCCTCGACCCCGATCCGGTCGACGCCGGCAGCGGTGAGTGCCTGGGCGAGCAGCCCGAGCGCCTGGGTGACGCCGGCCACGATGATCACCTCGGTGGGGTGGACGCTGATACCGCGGTTGCGGGCCAACCAGGCCGCGACGGCCTGTCGCAGCGCCGGCGCGCCGCACGGGTCGCCGTAGCCGAGGTCGGCCGCGGCGAGCCGGCGCAGCACGGTCCGTTCGGCGCGCAGCCAGTCCGCGCGGGGAAAGGCGGTCAGGTCGGGTACGCCGGGCGCCAGGTCGATCGTCGCGTGCGCCGCGCGTACCGCCTCGAAGATGTCGGTGCTCGGTGCCGGCGGGAAGGTCGCGACAGGTGCCGGCGCGGCGGCCGGGGTGGGTGTGGGCGCGGCTGGCGCGCCGACGACAACCGTTCCGGCCCGGCCCCGACCGGAGATGTGCCCCTCCTCGGCGAGGCGCTGGTACGCCTCGGTGACCACGCCCCGGGAGACGCCGAGGTCGGCGGCGAGCACCCGGGTGGGGGGCAACCGTTGCCCGACCGGCACCCGCCCCTCGGCGATGGCCTGCCGCAGCCGGTCGGTCAGCCAGTCGGTGCGCCCGCCCGGCGCCGCGTCCGTGACGCTCAGGTGCAGGAAGTCCGACCCGGCCGATATGGACCCCTCGGACACCATCGGTTTGGCTCTGCCCATCGGACCATTGTGGCAGCAGAGTGAGCAGGAGCCAGCCCCGTCAACTCCGCCGGAGGACGATCGTGACCATCCCGTTCCTGATCACCACGCTGATCGTGGTGGTCACCCCCGGCACCGGGGTGTTCTTCACCCTCTCCGCCGGGCTGTCCCGGGGCGCCCGAGCCGGCGTGCTGGCCGCGTTCGCCTGCACACTGGGCACGCTGCCGCACCTGCTGGCGGCGATGACCGGGCTCGCCGCGCTGTTGCAGACCAGCGCCGTCGCGTTCGACATCGTCCGGTACCTCGGTGTCGGTTACCTGCTCTACCTGGCCTGGTCCGCCGCACGCGACCGCGGCGCCTTCGCGGCGACGACCGACGACACACCCCACTCGGCGGCCCGGGTGATCGTCTCCGGCGTGGTGGTCAACCTGCTCAACCCGAAGCCGACGCTGTTCTTCGTCGCGTTCCTGCCGCAGTTCGTCGGCGACTCCACGGTGGGCTCGACCCAGGCGATGCTCACCTGCGGCGCGGTGTTCATGCTGCTCACCTTCGTGGTGTTCAGCGGCTACGGCATCTTCGCGGCCCGGCTGCGGGACCGGGTGCTGACCCGACCCCGGGTCACCGACTGGCTGCGGCGATCCGTCGCCGGCACGTTCGTCGCGCTCGGCGTGACGCTCGCCCTCACCCAACGATAGGAGTGCCGTGCAGTTCGAGCATGCGGCGCGGCTTCGCGTCGCGTACCCCGATCTGGTCGCCGGCGTGGTCCACGCCACCGGCATCACCGCCACCGCCGACGTGGCGCGGCGCACGGCCGGCCACCTCGCCGTCGCCCGCACGCGGTTGGCCAGCGGGGCCGAGAGCGGCTTCCCGGAGATCCAGGCGTGGCGGCGGGCGTACGCGGCGATGGGGTTACGGCCCACCCGGTACCGGTGCGCGGCGGAGGCGCTGCTGCGCCGCCTGCGCCTGGACGGCGAGCTGCCCCGGGTGCATCCGCTCGTCGACCTCTGCAACGCCGTCTCCGCCGCGTACGCCATCCCGATCGCGGCGTTGGACCTGGACCGGGTCGACGGTGACCTGGTGGTCCGACCCGCGCGTGGCGACGAGGAGTACCAGACCTTCGCCGGCGACACCGAGCATCCCGAGCCGGGCGAGGTGACCTTCGCCGACAGCGCCGGGCGGGCACACGCCCGGCGCTGGACGAACCGACAGAGCGGGTGGTCCGCCGTGCGGGCCGGCACCTCGTCGGTGCTGATCGTCGCCGAGGCGCTGCACGCCGACGCCGAACCGGCGATGACCCGGCTGGTCGCCGCGCTGGTGCGGGAGCTGACCGACGGGTGGTCCGCGCCGACGAGCCACGCGGTGCTGACCGCCGCCGCGCCGCGCTTCAGCGCCGAGACCTCCGGTGGCGACGTCGGTCAGGCGGTGTCGCCGGGGACGAGGTGACGGTAGCCGGGGATCGTCTCGCCGAACCAGCCGGCAACGCTGGCCAGGCCACGCTCGTTGAGCTGCGCGTCGTGGATCGGGTACGTCGCGGCGGCACCCACGGCACCGGCGAACCGGATCGCCTCGTCCAGGCGCAGCCACGACCCCTGGGCCGGGACGAGCAGGGTGTGCACCGGCTCGTCCGGCACGTGCAGCGCGTCGCCCGGGTGGTAGAGCCCGTCGCCGATCAGGTAGCCGAGGTTGGGGCAGTCCGGTTGTCCCTCGTGGATGAACGCGTGCCGACCGCCGTGGGCGCTGACCGCGATGCCGGCCGCCGTGAAGCGCTGCCCGGCGCTGACCCGGGTGACCGGCAGCGGAGCGAGATCCGGCAGGCGGGCACCGGCCGGGGCGTACACGGGGACGCCCCGGCCGGCCAACCGCAGCACGTCCACGTGGTCGCTGTGTTCGTGGGTGACCAGGACGGCGTCCGCGCCGACCAGGGCGCGGGGCTCACTCCACGTGCCCGGGTCGACGACCAGCACCCCGCCGTCGTGCTCGACGCGGACGCACGAGTGGGTGAATCGGGTGACCCGCATCCGGCGACCGTACGCCCCCGGCCGATCAGTCATGGTCCCCGTGACCGGTGTGCGTGGGCGGTCGACCCGGCGCCTGGCCCGGATCGACGACGACGAACTGCCCCATCATCCCGGCGTCCTCGTGCCAGAGCAGGTGGCAGTGGTACAGGTAGGGCAGCCTCAGCGCATGCGCCGGGCCGTCGCCCGGACGATGTACGTGAACTGCGCGCCGAACGCCACGAACGCGACCACCACCCCGACGACGACGGTCAGCCCGGTTCCGACCCCGAGCGCCCCGGCCACCAGGGCGACGCCGAGCCCGCTCAACACCGCGTTGACCGCCCCCACCAGAGCGGCCGTGGTGAGCAGGAACTCCCACCGTCCCGGTCGGGTGCCGACCAGGCTCCACGCCGCCTGCATGCTGTCGTCGGCGATGACCGCGTCGGCGAAGAACTCCCGCTCGCCGGCCAACTCGTGCTGGTAGTAGGCCCGGATGCGCTGGATGCGCCGCAGGTCCAACGAGTTCTCGACGGTGGTCTCCACCAGCCGCAGAAACGTCAGCACCCCGATCACCACCAGGGTCGGCAGCACCGCGGCCAGGTACGGCCGGACCACCCGGTCGTTGCCGGAGACGAAGCCGAGGCCGATCAGCGCCGCCGACAACACCGACAGGAAGATGGTGGCGCGACCGGTGGACTCGGCGATGGTGCCGGCCCGGGAGGTCTGTAACGCGAAGTGCTCGGTGGTCAGGGCGGAGAGGAGCGCCTTCTCACGGTCACCGTCGTCCATCCCGCCTACCCTCCGCAGTCGTCCGACTCGGTTACCGTCACCCTATGAGCGTTGGCGGCGGTGCGGGCGGCGAAACCGGCAGTCCCGAACGGGACAGCGGGCGGCAAAGCCGGCACGTATTCTCCGCATTCCGGTGATCAGTAGGCGGCGGGGCCGGCCGACGGTGGAGGGAGAGCGGATGCCCGGGTGGGCTGGTCGGGGCGGGCGGCAACGACGCGCCTTCGCCGTCGGAGGGCCGCTGCTCGTGAGCGCCGCCCTCATGCTGGTGGCAGCCTGGCGCACCACCGGCTTCCTCAGCGACCTGCTGCTCAACCTCGGTGCCAGCGTGGTGCTCGCGGCCATCTCGTACGTCATCTTCGACCCACTGTTCGAGGAGGCGCGCAAGGCGCGGGTGCAGGAGCACCTGAGCTTCGACCAGCAGGCGTTCGTGACCCGGCTGCACCGCTCCGGCCGCCGCGTGCGCATCCTCGACACCTGGACGATCCTGCTGGAGCAGCGGCACCGCGAGGACACCCTGACCGCGATCCGCACGGCGCTCGGCAACGGCGCCCAGGTGCAGTTGCTGCTGCTCGACCCGGACTGCACCGCCGCGCAGCAACGCTCCGAGGAGCTGGAACGCCAGCGGGTGGACGTCCCCCGACAGATCCGCACCAACCTGCGGCACCTGGCCGCCTTCGCCGACGCCCTCGACTCGCGGCTGCGGCAGCGCCTACAGGTCCGGCTCTACGACGCGTCCCCGTCGATCCAGCTCTACCAGTGGGACGGGCGGGCGCTCATCTCGTTCTTCCCGATCGGGAAGTTGTCGTTCAACGTTCCGCAGCTCGAGGTGGACATGGACAGCCCGTGGGGCGGGTTCGTGCACGCCCGGTTCGAGGAGCTGTGGGAGCACGAGCAGGCCACCCTGGACCTGGAGCGGTACTGGTCGGTCACGGTCACGCTGCGCCACGAGGACTCGGACGTGGTCGAGGTGCGGGTGCCGTACGCGACTGTCGACGGGCAGCACTACGTCGACTGCCGCCGGTTCCGGGTGACCGGGCTGGTGACCATGCGGGCCGCGCTGCCACCCCGCTCGCCGGGAGCGGCCCCCGCGGTGTTCACGCTGGCCGAGCCGTCCGACGGCGACCACCCGCCGGTCGCCGCCGTGAAACGGCACTTCGACCAGAAGTACGGCCACGGCGACGGGGAACGGGAGATCTACCGCCTGGTCCCGCCCCCGGGCAGCCCGCGTCCCCCGGCACCTCGCGCCGCGGCGACCGGCGACGCGCACGGACGGTGACCCCCGGCGCACCCGATCGACGGCGCGCGGGAAACAATGGTGGCCCACCGTGACTTGCCAGGAGGACCATCCGCGTGTCGCCCACCCCCACACCGCCAGCCGGGCCGGCGCAGCTGCGCGCCGACTGCGAACGCTGCTTCGGGCTGTGCTGCGTGGTGCCCGCGTTCGCCGCGTCCGCCGACTTCGCCATCGACAAGCCCGCCGGGCAGCCCTGCCCCCACCTGGGCCGGGACCACCGCTGCGGCATCCACACCGAGCTGCGGCAACGCGGGTTCCCCGGCTGTACGGTGTTCGACTGCTTCGGCGCCGGTCAGCAGGTCGCCCAGGTCACCTTCGGCGGACGGGACTGGCGCGACGCGCCGGAGACTCTGCCGGCGATGGCGCAGGCGTTCGCGGTGCTGCGACCGCTGCACGAGCTGCTCTGGTTTCTCACCGAGGCGGTGGCGCTGCGCCTGCCCGCCGACCTGCGCGCCGAGCTGGAGCACGCCCGCGCCGAGACCGCCGCACTCACCGAGGGCGACCCGACGTTCCTGGGCACGGTGGATGTCGACGCGCATCGGGACCGCGTCAACCCGCTGCTGTCCCGGGCCAGCGACGCGGCCCGCTCCCCCGGGGGCGCCGACCATCGGGGTGCCCACCTGCTCGGCGCCGACCTCCGCCGGGTCGACCTGCGCCGGGCCAACCTGCGCGGGGCGCTGCTGATCGGCGCCGACCTGCGGGGTGCGGACCTGAGCCTGGCCGACGTCACCGGCGCGGACCTGCGCGGGGCCGATCTGCGGGGCGCGGACCTGCGGCGCACGCTCTTCCTGCACCAGACCCAGCTCGACGCCGCCCGGGGCGACACACACACCGGCCTGCCGGCGACGCGCACCCGGCCGGCGCACTGGACGGCACTGACCCTCACCCCGGTCCGCCAGCCAACCCGATCCCCCGCCGCCGCCCGCCGCCGACGCCGCTGATTTCCGCGCCTCCACCCGCTGTCGCTGATCCCCCGCCGACGCCGCTGGTCGGGAGGTTTCGGCCGTGACGACGCCGGGTAGCCAGCGCCGACGCGGACCGGCATCGACGGGGGGGCACGGCGTGGGCTACCGAAAGCGCGACGGTGAGCTGCCGGGCGACCCGCAGCACAGCGAGGACGAGGCCGGCCAGGTGCCGCTGGTGCAGGTCGAGGCGGACACCGAGGTCCCCGCACCGGCGGACACCGACGTCCGGCCGGACATCGTGACCGAGCCCGACAACTCGGGCGTCGCCGGTGGTTCGTCCGGCAGTAGCGGCGGGGGTTCCAGCATGCCTGGGCACCCGGACGCGACCCGCTGACCCGGGCTCAGCGGCTGGTCAGCGCGCTCCGGGCCTCGGTCATGCCCTTGTTGGCGAGCCCGTCGGCCCGCTCGTTCTCCGGATGACCGTTGTGCCCCTTGACCCACAGCCAGGTGACCTCGTGTCGTTCGCAGGCCGCCTCCAGTCGCTGCCACAGGTCGGCGTTCTTCACCGGCTGCTTCGCGGCGGTCCGCCAGCCGTTGCGCTTCCACGAGGCCAGCCAACTGGTGATGCCGTTGCGCACGTACGTGCTGTCGGTGTGCAACTCCACGGTGACCGGCCGGTTCAGGCTCTCCAACGCCTGGATGGCCGCCATCAGCTCCATCCGGTTGTTGGTGGTCGGCGTGGCCTCACCGCCGCACAACTCCCGCTCGTGGTCGCCGTAGCGCAGCAGCGCACCCCAACCGCCCGGCCCGGGGTTGCCGCTGCACGCCCCGTCGGTCCAGATCTGCACGCCCCTGCCGGCCGCCGCGTCCACCATGCCCGGCAACCTACCGGGCGATGACCTCGTCCTCCCCGCGCGGGGGGCCGGCACACCGAAGCCGGGTGGCCAGCGCCGAAGCTGGGAGGCCGGAGGCCGGCACCCCGAGGCCCAGAGGCCGGCACGCCGAAGCCGGGTGGCCGGCACCGCATTCGGTGCCCCACTTCCGGGGCAGCTCTACCGGCGGCGCAGGAGATGGACGCCGGTCAGGTCAGCTGGCGTGCTCCCCATCCGCCCTGGGCTCCGAGCCCAGCGGGTCGCCCACCACGGCGGGCGGGACGGCCGGTGCGGGGCGGGTCGGGCGCAGCCGGTCGCGAACGCGGTGCGCCGCGTCGCCGGCGGTGGCGGTGATCATCGGCAGCAGTCGGGTGGAGTTCATGATCGCGACCTCCTCGGCCGGGGTGGTGGCGCCGTCGAGGAAGCGCAGCACCCGCTCGGCCGGATTGCGGTCGAAGAGCCGGTCGAAGAACTCCGGACCACCCACCCCGCCCCGGTCCAGCGCCCGCAACGCCACCGCGTCCATCCAGCGGTGCCGGCGCGGGTACGCCGCCCGCGGCACCGGCGGTCGACCCGCCGCGAGGGCGCGGGCCACCTGGTCGGCCTGGCGGTACATGGCGGAGAAGGTGAAGCCGGTGGACGGGCGGGTCGCGCCGCCCGCCGTACCGAGGCGGACCACGCGGGGTGACGGTCGGGCCGGGAACGGGGCGTCGGTCATCGGGATCACCCCGTTCTCCACCTCGCGCAGCCGCAGCCCGGTCGGATCGAGCCCGAGCAGGTCCCGGTAGCCGGCGAGCGCCGTGTCGTACCCGGCGTCGGTGAGCAGGTCGGGCGAGAACTCGGTGTACTCGACGAGGGCGTAGCGGTCGCTGACCGGCAGCACGTACCCGAAGGACACGCCCCGGGGCGGCTGCGGGGTGCGGAAGTCCATCAGCACCGCCCGCGCCGGGTCGAAGACGGGCCGGTCGGCCTCCAACCACCAGCCGCGAAAGTGCTGCAACCAGGTGGTCCGCCCGGCCCGTGCCGGTGGGCGGGGGCGGGAGTCGAGCACCCAGCCGGCCCGCACGGTCCGCCCGTCGCCGACGCGCACCCGCACCCGGGTGCCGTCGTCGGTCACCGTGTCGGCGGGGGCGACGATCCGGGTGGCGTTCAGCCGGCGCTCGGCCTCGGCAGCCCGGTCGTAGACCGGGCCGGAGCGCAGCATGGCGTACCGCAGCGGGGTGAGGTCCAGAACGCGGCGCCGGGCCGCCGTGGCCACCTCGACCTGCTGCCACCTCGCGCTGAGCAGCGGGTCCAGGTCGGTGTCGGGGTGGCCCCAGAACGCCCAGGTGCGGTCCTGACCGCGCCGGCGGACCGGGTCGACGACGGCGATCCGCAGCCCGTGGACACCGTGCCGGTCCAGTGCGGCGAGCAGCAGCGACGCCGCGCCGCCGCCACCGAGCAGCGCGAGGTCGACGTCGAGCGGCGCGGCATCGGTCACCGCTTTACGCTGTCACACCGGCGGGCCCGGCCACGCGCCGCCACCGGGCCGGGCGCTCAGGCCACCGGGGCCGGCGACCGCGGGACCGGGGGCGGGTCGGTGAACGCCCGCGCGACCGCCGCGCGGTTGAAGACATGCCAGGTGGCGGCGGAGACGCCGATCGCCACCACCAGTCCGACCCAGTACGGGGCGGTGATGCCGAACCGGGCGGCGAGCAGCCCACCCAGCAGTGCGCCCACGCAGTTGCCCCCCGCCGCCACGAAGAGGGTGGTGCTGGCCACCCGGCCCTGCAACGTCGGTGGGGTGAGTCGTTGGCGCAGGGAGTTCGCGACGATGTTCCACAGCGCGCTGTGCACACCGAAGGCGAAGAGCGCGAACCCGACCACGAGGGTGCTGCGGGACGCGGCCAACGCCAGGTGCAGCCCTGCCTCGATGAGCAGGCCGACCCGGATCGTCCAGGTGGCGCTGATCCGGGCGATGATCCGGTCGCCGAGGAACGCGCCGAGCACCCCACCGGTGGCCATGCAGGTGAAGAGCAGGCCGTAGCCCACGGACCCGAGTCGCAGCCGCTCGCCGGCGAGCAGCACCAGCACCGCGAGCGCGGCGGTGAGGGTCACGTTGAGCAGACCGATCAGCACGGCCATCGTGCGCAGCAACCGCTGGTGGGCCAGCCACCGCAGGCCCTCGACGATCTCGGCGCGCATCGAGCGGGTGCGGCGTTCCTGTTCGTCGCCGACGACGGCCCGGGAGTCCCCGCCGATCAGCGCCACCAGTACGGCGCTGAGGGCGTAGGTGACGGCGTTGACCAGGAACGGGCTGCCCGCCGAGAGCGCGAACAGGAAGCCGCCGAGCGGGCCGGCGAGCATACTGTGCATGAGGGTGGCGCCGCCGCTGAGCCAGCCGTTGGCGCGTTCCAGGCGGTGCCGTGGCACCACGATCGGCACCATGGCCTGGCTCGCCGCGCGGAACACGATCTCACCGGTGTTGACCAGGAACAGCACCGCGAACAGCAGCGCCACCCCGCCTCGGCCGGTGAGGATCGCCGTGGCCAGCACGGCGAGCGCGACCACCCGGACCAGGTCGATGACGATCATCAGACGGCGCCGGTCCATCCGGTCCACCAGCACCCCGCCGGGCAGGGCGAAGAGCAGCCACGGCAGCCACGCCACGGCGGACGCCCCGGCGACCACGAGCGGGTCGTCGGTACGCGACGCCACGAAGAGCGGCGCGGCGACGGTGGCCAGGCCACTACCCAGGGCCGAGAGGGTGCTCGCCGCCCACAGTCGGGCGAACGCCGCTCCCAGCCCAGTTCCCACGTTCCATGTCACGGCGAGCGAACCTACCAGCGTCTTCCCTGCACGCACGGGGATTTATCCCTCCGGTGGAGGCCGCCCCCCCGGCCGGATTGACAGGCAACTTGCTGGTTGCCTATGGTGACAGGCAACCGATTGGTTGCCTGTTGCGGGGAGGGTTGATGGACGACGCGTTTCGGGCGCTGGCCGACCCCAGCAGGCGTCAACTGCTGGACCGACTCAACGAGCGCAACGGCCAGACGCTGCGGGAGCTGTGCGACGGGCTGACCGGCACCCGACAGGCCGTCAGCAAGCACCTGTCGGTGCTGGAGGCGGCCGATCTCGTCACGACCGTGCGGCGCGGCCGGGAGAAGCTGCACTACCTCAACGCCGCCCCGATCAACGCCATCGTCGACCGGTGGCTCAGCCGCTACGACCGCGCGCGCGCCGCCACCCTCGCCGACCTGACCACCGCATTGGAGCGACAACCCGTGGAGAGCCCAACCTTCGTCTACACCACCTACGTCACCACCACCGCGCAGCGACTGTGGTCCGCGCTCACCGAACCGGCGTTCACCCGTCGCTACTGGGGTGGAGTCGCGCTGGTTTCGGACTGGCAGGTCGGATCACCCGTGCTGTGGCAGGACGCCCCGGACGGCGAGCCGCGCGACCTCGGCCAGCGGGTGCTCGTCGCCGAGCCGTACCGCCGACTCTCCTACAGCTGGCACGGCTTCCAACCCGAACACGCCGAGCACTTCGGCTGGTCCGCCGAGGAGCTGGCCGCCCGGCTCGGTGAACGCCGGTCGACGGTGACCTTCGAGATCGAGCCGCACAGCGCGTCGACCGTCCGACTGACCGTCATCCACGACGGCTTCCCTCCCGACAGTGAGATGCACCGGGCGATCAGCGGCCAGCTCGACGGCAGCGGCGGCTGGCCGGAGCTGCTGGCCAGCCTCAAGACCCTGCTGGAGACCGGCGAGCCGATGCCCGACCCCACCCAGGCCCGCTGACCCGACCGCGCACCCGACGCGCCCCGGTGGCGGATCGCTCCGGCCGGGTGGTGCATTTCCGCCGTCTGCGGCAATACCTCGCCATCGACACAGCGACGACAGCCCGACCGGATGGACATCGATCGGAGCACCGGTGCCGGTCGGGCCGTCCGGGCCTTTCCGCAGCTCTCCCCGCCTTCGGGTGGACACGTGACGGCAACGAGGATTTCTCATTTTCACCTGATCGAGGACCCAACCCACCTAGTGTTGGGCACACCGGTGCTAGTCACGGAGTTGGCCACCCGAACGACGTCCCACGCAGTCAGCGGACGAAAAGTGAGGGAAGACGCGTATGAAGGTCTCAACAGCACTCTGCTCGGCGGCGCTCGGCGTGGGCCTCGGCACGCTCCTGCTGCCGGGCGCCGCACTTGCCGACACCACCGTGTCACCGGCCACCACCCCGGTCGGTGGGACCGTCGTGCTCACCGCGACGACCTGCAACCCGAAGTCGGGTGACGCCCTCTTCCGGGTCACCGGCCCCAACCGCGACGAGAACGTCCGATCCACCACCGCCGCCGCCGGCGGCGGGCTCAGCGCCGAACTGTTCACCGCCGGCTTCACCCTGGGTACGTACACGGTGGCGGCGACCTGCGGCGACGGCAGCTCCGCCGGCACCGCGACGTTCACCGTCACCCCGATCGGCGGCGCACCGGCCGGCTCCGGCGGTGACAGCCGCGACACCGGCGCCCTTGCCGCCGGTGGCACGCTGCTCGGCACCGCCCTGGCCGGCGCGGTGGTCCTGATCCGCCGGCGACGTCCGGTGTCCACTGTCGCCTGATCGGCGACCGTTCCATCCCTGAGGACGGGTGCCCGCGCCGGTGACACCGGAGCGGGCACCCCGACGATGCCGTACGGGAGGTGCCCACGTGTGGTGGCGGCGGACCCTACCGGCCGTGGTCGCCCTGCTCGGCGTGACCGGGCTGGGGCTGATCACCGTCGGCCTCACCACCGACCCGACGCGACCACCACGGCCACCGGCCGACGCGCCGCGACGCACCCACCCCGCACCGGACCTGGCACCGTTGCCCCGGGCCGCGCCGGTCCGGGTGCAGATCCCCGCCATCGGCGTACGCGCGGAGGTCATCCCGGTCGGCGCGGACGCCGCCGGGGTGCTGGAGGTGCCACCACTGGATCGCCCCACCCTCGCCGGCTGGTACCGGCACGGGGTCAGCCCCGGCGAGACCGGCAACGCCGTCCTGGTGGGACACGTCGACTCCCCCGCCGGGCCGGCGGTCTTCTTCGACCTCGGTCGGCTGCGCAGCGGCGAGCAGATTCGGATCACCCGCGCCGACGCGCAGGTCACCACGTTCACCGTGGACGACGTCCGCGCGTACCCGAAGGAGCACTTCCCCACCACGCTCGTCTACGGTCCGGCGGACGCCGCCGGACTACGCCTGATCACCTGCGGCGGCCGGTTCGACGCCACGAGCGGCAACTACGTCGACAACGTCGTCGTCTTCGCCACCCGCACCGCCTGAGCACCGTCGCCCGCCTGTCGGGCGCCGGACCCCGCTCGGCAGAATGCGGTGGCACCATCCTCCGCGGGCACCGCGGCCGGGGCGGTGCGCGGGCGACGGGGGAGGCACGCGGTGGATCAGCGACCGGTACGGGACCGGGCCGGTCGAGGCGTACGCGCCCTGGCCCGTCGACTGCTCGGCCGGGTCGAGGACGACTCCCCCACCCCGCGACGGTCCAACCCGGACGCGGTCGTCGACTGCGCCGTCTACCTCGACGGTCGGCGCGAGCCCGGCCAGCCGCACTACGCCGACGCGTACGCCCGGGCGCGGCACGGCCGCAACGCCTTCGTGTGGCTGGGCCTGCACGACCCGGGTCCGGCCGTGCTCGCCGCGGTGGGCCGGACCTTCGGCCTCGACGAGCTGACCGTCGAGCAGGCACTGTCCGACGGGCACCGGCCCACGGTGCAGCGGCACGGGTCGGTCACGCTGCTGGTGCTGCGCACCGCCGGGTACGTGGAACACGACGAGCTGACCGACACCTCCGAGGTGATCGACACCGGGGACGTGATGGTGCTGCTCGGAGACCGGTTCGCCATCACCGTGCGGCACGGCGCCGCCGGGGCGCTGCGCAGCGTCCGCGCCGACATCGAGCGCCGTCCCGAACTGCTGGCCGCCGGGCCCTGGGCGGTGGCGTACGCGGTCTGCGCCCGGATGGTCGACTCCTACCTGGAGGTGGCCGGGCACGTGGAGCGGGACCTGGAACGGGTCGAGGAGGCCGTGTTCGCCCGCGACCGCAGCGCCGACATCCAGCACATCTACCAGCTCAAGCGGGAGGTGGTGGAGTTCAAACGGGCGGTGCTGCCCCTCCAGGCACCCATGCGTACGCTGCTCGACGCCGACGGCCCACCACGCACCCTGCACCGCTGGTTCGTCGACGTGGACGGCCGGCTGGCCCGGGCCGTCGACCGGGTCGCCGCGTACGACGATCTGCTCACCTCGATCGTGCAGTCCCGGTTGGCGCAGCTCGCCGTCGAACAGAACAACGACATGCGCAAGATCGCGGCGTGGGCGGCCATCGCGGCCACCCAGACCGGCATCGCCGGCATCTACGGCATGAACTTCGACCACATGCCCGAGTTGGCCTGGCGCTACGGCTACGCCGGTGCCGTCACCCTGATGGCCGTGGTCGCCCTGGCCCTGTACCGGCTGTTCCGCCGCTCCGGCTGGCTCTGACCACCCCCACCCCGCCTCGGCCCCGACCCGGCGATCTTGCATTTCCTGTCGCCCTTATGCCGCGACCGAGAGTGTGGGAGCGCGGGAGGGAGGCGCCGCACCGGGGTGCGGGAGGGCGGCAGGTCGGGGGTGGGGCAGGATGGGGAGCGTGGGTAAGGGTGCGACACGACGACGGGCGAACGCCACGACCGGCCCGGCCTGCCCGTGCGGCTCCGGCCAGGCGTACGCCGACTGCTGCGCGCCCGTGCACGGCGGCGACGCGCAGGCGCCGACCGCCGAGGCGTTGATGCGCTCCCGGTTCAGCGCCTTCGCCCTGGGTGACACCGGTTACCTGCTGCGCAGCTGGCACTCCTCGACCCGGCCGGAGGGTCTCGAGCTGACCCCGGGGCAGCGGTGGACCCGGCTGGAGATCGTCGACACCGAGCGGGGTGGGCTGCTCGACACCGCCGGCACGGTGACGTTCCACGCCCACTACCGGGAAGCCGGCCGGCCCGGCACGATGACCGAACGCAGCCGGTTCGTCCGCGAGGACGGCCGATGGGTCTACCTCGACGGCGACCAGCCCTGACGGCTGTCCTGGCGTAGGATGGGATCGGCGTCGTCCTACGCCGCACCTCCCTCCCGGCGCTCACGCCGCCGGCCACGCGGAGGCAAAGGGGGCCCGGAGCCCTCGGGACGTGGTGCCACATGCCCCACTCCGGCGGGGTCGGCGGGAGCGTGAGTCCCGGTGACCGTGCCGTTGACCGGGAGCATGTGATGACCAACCAGAGATCGTTCAAGGCCCGGGTCCGAACCCGGATGGCGAAGACCGGCGAGAGCTACACCACGGCCCGCCGCCAGCTGATCAATCGGGCCACCGAGCCGTCCCCGGAACCCGCCGCCGCAGCGCCCGACGCCGCACAGGCCGCAGGCCCCGCCGCCGCGCAGACCGCAGCGCCCGCCGCCGCGCAGACCGAGCGGATCGCCGACGGCCTGCTCCGCGCCCGGACCGGCCGCGGCTGGGCGGAGTGGTTCGCCCTGCTCGACGCCGCGGCCGCCACCGAGCAGACGCACACCCAGATCGCCCGTCACCTGGTGGCCGAGCACGAGGTGCCAGGTTGGTGGGCGCAGACCATCACCGTCGGGTACGAGCAGGCACGCGGCCTGCGCGCGCCCGGTCAACGACGCGGCGGCGGCTTCGAGGCCAGCGCCAGCCGAACGGTGGCGGTGCCGGCGGCGCGGCTGTTCGAGGCTTTCGCCGACGAGACGGCCCGCACCCGTTGGCTGCCCGACGTGGAGGTGCGCGTCCGCACCGCCACCGCGCCGCGCAGCTTCCGGGCCGACTGGGCCGGTGGACCCACCCGGATCGTGGTCGGCATCGACGCGGTCGGCGAGTCGAAGGCCCGGGTCAGCATCCTGCACGAGAAGCTGACCGGGGCCGAGCAGGCCGCCGAGCTGAAGGCGTACTGGCGGGAGCGGCTCGCCGCGTTGAAGGCACTGCTCGAATCGAACGGAGACCACCGATGACCACGACGTTCATCAACCTGCCGGTACGCGATCTGACCACCGCCGCCGAGTTCTACCGGGCGCTCGGTTTCAGCAGCGACCAGACCGAGCCGGACGGGGACAGCATAATGCTCACCGTCTCCGACAACACGCGGCTGATGCTGCACCTCCGCTCGGCCTTCGAGGCGTACACCGGGGTCGCCACCACGGACACGCAGACCAGCCGGGAGGTCATCGTCGGCCTGTCGGCGCGGAGTCGGGAACAGGTCGACGAACTGGTCGACCGGGCCGCGGTCGCCGGCGGCGAGTCGCTC
Source organism: Micromonospora sp. NPDC049171 (assembly GCF_040648275.1). Lineage (NCBI taxonomy): Bacteria > Bacillati > Actinomycetota > Actinomycetes > Micromonosporales > Micromonosporaceae > Micromonospora > Micromonospora sp. NPDC049171. The sequence goes on along the minus strand of NZ_JBEZDJ010000016.1, from coordinate 66,292 downwards.
GGGGCGGGGACGGTCAACGGGCCGATGTACATGCGCGGTTTCCGCGACCTCGACGGCCACCAGTGGTCGTTCCTGCACCTGGCCGGCTGAGCGTGGGCCCGGCGGCGACCACACCGCCGCCGGGCCCTGGTCAGTCGGGGCCGCTCGCGGTGCCGCCGGTGGGCACGGCCGCGCCGCGCCGACGGCGGGTCAGCAGCACCAGCCCCACGAGAAGGTACGGCCCGGCCGTCACCGCGAACGCCACGGAGGTGCCGGCCACCGTGGCGAGGAGACCGAAGCCGGCGTACGTCCCGATGATCAGCACGTCGGTGGCCATCCCCGCCAGCGACGTGACGGTGGCGCGGCTGTCGCCGGTGATCCTCGCCTGTAGCCGCGTGTCGGCCAACACGGTGGCCAGTTGCGCGGCCCCGAACGCCACCGCGAGCAACACGAAACCCGCCGGGTGCCGGAGCAGGGCACCCCCAGCCAGCGCGACGCCGACCAGGCCCAGCAGGGCGGCGTAGCCTCGGCGGCTCAGCCGCTCCCCCACCGGGGCGAGCAGCCCACCGATGGTCACCCCCGCCCAGAGCAGCAGGAGCAGCAGCGGCACGACCTGCGCGCCGACACCGGTGTCCAGGGCCAGCAGCGGGGTGAACTCGTCAAGCGCACCCCAGTCGGCGGCCACCACGGCGACCAGCAGCACGGCACCCCGTACCGGCGGTCGCGTGCGAACCTGCGTCACACCGGCCCGCAGCGTCTCCCACCAGCCCAGGCCACCATCGCCGTCGTCCCGCTCGGCCGGTGCACCAGCCGATTCGACATCCGGTGGACGCGCCGACCCGACAGCCGGTGCACCAGCCAACCCGACATCCGGTGGACGCGTCGGCCCGACGGGCGGTGGGCGGTGCTCCGGGAGGCGGGCGGCGACCAGCGCGGCGAGCAGGCAGGCGAGCACACTGGCCACGGCGACCGCCGGGTACCCGCCGGCGGCGAGCACCGGGCCGGCGAGCACTCCGGAGGCCACCACGCCCAACACGCCCGCCGTGCGGGCACGGCCGAGCACGCGGGCGAACCTGTCGACCGCGCCGAGCCGGTCCAGTTCGGTCCACACCAGCGCTTCCAGTGCGCCGGAGACCAACGCCCCGCCGGCGCCCCAGAGCAGGAAGCCGACCGCGAAGGCCAGGTACGACGGCAGCACCACCCAGAGCGCGTACCCGGTGGCGGTCACCAGCGGGGCGAGGCACAGCAGCAGCCGGCGGGACACCACGTCGGCCCACGCGCCGGAGGGCACCTCGAACAGGATGCCGGCCGCCGACCAGATGACGAAGAGCGACGAGATCTGCCCCACCGACAGCCCGGTGTCGGCGAAGAACACCACGTACAGCGGGTAGAGCAGCACGAGGTCACTGAGGAACGCGTACCCGTAGAGGGTGGCCGTCAGCCGGCGGACCGGCGGGTCGGGCACGCGCGAGGCGATGCGGATCATGAGGCCTTCCCGTGGGGGTGGAGACGGACACCGGACGTGCGGTGCCCGTGGTGGCCCACGGTTTCGGCCTACGCTGCGGGATCAATGTCGCCAGGTCATGCCGGCGATGCTAGCCGCGTCCCGCGGCGCGGGCGAGCGTTTTCGGCGTGCCGGGCAGACGGGCCGCGGGGCGGGGTCCGGAAGGGACCCCGCCCCGCTGGCATCGCCGGGTGTCAGCGGCGGTGCGGGTCGACCGGCGGGATGACCGTGGTGGTCTCGCTGTCGTCGCCGGTGCGCTGGCCGGGCACCGTGCCGCCGGCACCGGTGCTGATCACCTGGGTCGTGTCGGCGTCGTGCCGGGTGACCACCTGGGTCGTGTCGGCGTCCCGGCCGACCACCTGCGTCGTGTCGGCATCACCCCGACCCACCACCTGGGTCGTGTCGGCGTCACCCCGACCCACCACCTGCGTCGTGTCCGCATCACCCCGACCCACCACCTGGGTGGCTTCGGCGTCGCCTGCTGGGCTCGACACCCGCGCCGGGTCCAGGTCAGCCGGCCGGGTCACCACCTGCGTCGCGTCCGGATCGGACGGCCGGGTCACCACCTGCGTGGCCTCCGGATCGCCTACCGCCCTCGACGGACGGGCCGGGTCGACGTCGCCGGCGGCGGTAGCGGTGGCGGCGGCGGACGGGCGGACCAACTCGGCCTCGGCGTCGCGGCGGCCGGCCCGGTAGGCGCGGGCGTGCGAGGCGATCAACTGCGACTCCTGCTCGGCGCGGCTCAGCCACCCCTCCCAACGGCTCTGCATCGGGCGGATCAGGCCGCCGCCGACACCGACGACGAGGATCCCGCCGACGGTGGCCAGCACGGCGATGAGCACGGGCGTGGTGACCGCGGTGGCCACCCCGATCTGGTTCAGCGCGGCGATGACGCCGAGACCGAGGATGAACACCGAGGCGATGTTGGCCAGCACCCGGCCGTACGACAGACCGCCGAGGGCGCCACTGATGATGTCCTTGACGGCGTTGGCGATGGCGGCGGCGACCACGACGATGACGATCGCGACGAAGGCGCGGGGCAGCCACGAGATCACCGCGGCGAGCAGGTCGGAGATCGGGTTCGGCCCCCAGATGCCGAAGGCGAGCTGGAGGGTGAACAGCAGCACCGCGTAGTAGACGAGCTTCGCGACGATGTCGCTGGCGTCGTACCGGGAACGACTCAGCGCCCGACGGATGCCGCCGCGTTCGACGGCGCGGTCGAAGCCCACCCGTTCCAGGACCTTCTCCACGATCTTCAGGACGGCCTTCGCGATCAGCCAACCGGCCACCAGGATCGCCAGGAAGGCGACGGCCTTGGGCAGGAAGAGCATCACCGAGCGAAGGGCGTCGCCCACCGCGTCGCTGACGTTGTCACTCATCTGGTTCATTCCTTAGGAAGGGGCAGCCGGAACGGTCAGCCCCGGACCTACCCCCGACCCGCCCCGCGGAAACGCCGACCAGGCAGGGTCGGCCGCACGACCGGGTGCCGGTGCGCGAACAGCACGCGGTCGCGCCGATGTGGAGTGCCCCGAGCCCGCCCTCGCCGTCATGGATCTGTACGTGGTGATGTGGCGTGCGTGTTGCGGTGTCACCTGTCCTCGGTGCGGGGCTGCATCGTGCTTGGGGAGTCGAACCCCGCGCTGCCCACCGCGCGCCAGGAAGGGTGCCGGGGTTGCAGCCCGGCCCTGTGTGTACACGCCTCCACGACGGCTACCTGCTCCACATCGCTGCTGAACCGGTCAGTGCTGCTGAACCGGTCAGTCCAGCAGGTCAGCCTCCCAGTTGGTGCGCTGGATCCGTACCTCCAGCTCGCGGAGCTGCCCGGCGAGCCCGTCGGCGCGTCCCCGAAGCTCGGCGACCGGCAGCGCGGCGAGCATCTTCAGCTCGGAGCGGAGCTGCCGCGCCGGGTGACCACGCCCGCTGCCGGCGGCGGCGTCGGCGGCGGCCGTGATGGCGCCGTGCCGCAGCCGCAGGACGTCGCGCCGGGCCAGCGCGTCGGTGAGTGTGCCGAGGTCGTCGACCGGCACCGCGGCGTTGGTCCGGTTGATGCGCCGGATCAGTGACTCCAGGTCGTCGAGGACCTGGTCCAGCTCGGTCAGGAGCACCGCGGCGTCCTCCGGGGGCAGCTCGCCCTCCTGGTACCGGGCGCTGCCGGTGATCCGGGTCCGCAGCTGCTCGACCCGTCGTGCCGCCTCGGCGCGTTCGGTCAGCGCCTCACCAAGTTTCATCTTCCACCCCCGAGTCAGCGGCCACGCTAGCGGGACGTTGAGCTGTGGGTCGACCGGTTTTCCGGCTGCCCGTTGGGGTTGGGCGCCCTCTGGCGCGGGGCGCTTCTTGGCAATATTCTCCGGGGTGTGTGCGGCCACTGGAGCTACTTTTCATCCCCCCGCCGTCGGCCGCAGGAGGAGATGTCAATGCACCCCGACCATTCCGAAATGGACCGCCGGACGTTGCTGCGCGCCGGCCTCGGCGCCGCCACGGTCGCCGTCGTCGGCAGCGAGCTCGCCTTCCCCGCCACGGCGCAGGCCGCGCCCGGCACCGACCTGGACTGGATCATCAGCTGCGACGAGTGGGCCGCCCGCCCACCGAAGGACCCGCTGTCGGTGAGCGCCATCGCCACCAACAAGATCATCGTGCATCACATGGCGTTCCCGAACGTCACGGACTACTCCCGCGAGCAGGCGGTGAAGCTGGCCCACGACTGCCAGGACCTGCACATGGACGGCAACGGCTGGTCGGACACCGGCCAGCACTTCACGGTGAGCCGCGGCGGTTACGTGCTGGAGGGCCGCCGGGGCAGCCTGGAGCGCCTCGAAGCCGGCGACCGACAGATGGTCTCGGCGCACTGTCCGGGCGAGAACGGCCGGGCCATCGGCATCGAGAACGAGGGCACCTACGTCACCGAGACACCGCCGAAGGCACTTACCGACTCGCTGGTGAAGCTCTGCGTCGCCGTCTGCCGGCAGTACGGGCTGCACGCCTTCGATATTTTTGGACATTGGGACTTCCGCACCACCGAGTGCCCGGGCGCGGCGTTCTACCGGCAGTTCCCCGAGCTGCGGCGGCGGGTCCACGCGGCCCTCGGCACCAGGCTGGGTGACGTGCCGGCACGGCGCTGGCCGGACCTGTGGCGCTTCGTCAACTCCCCCTCGGTCCGGGTCGTGCAGCACCTGCTCGCACACCGGGGCTACGCGGTGACGGTCAGCGGCACCTTCGACGCCGCGACCGTGGCTGCCGTGCAGGACTGGCAGGCCCGAAACGGCATTCCGGTGGACGTGGACGCCACCCTCACCACGCCGACCTGGGAGACGCTGGTCCCGGAGCTCGACCAGCACGCCACCGGCGCGCCGGTCACGGCGGTGCAGGAAATCCTGGCCACCAAGGGGTACGCGGTCACCGTCACCGGGACGTACGACCACGCGACCCGGGCCGCCGTGCAGGGCCTGCAGGCGCTGCACGGCCTACCCCGCAACGGCAAGCTCAGTTTGAGCACGTGGTGCACGGTCGTCGGCGGGTCGGTCCGCGAGTCGTTCCGGCACCACTGAGCCACGGTGGCGGTGCGGGCACCTCCCCGCACCGCCACCAGCGTGTCCCGGTTTGGCGCACAGCGCGGGCGGAAAGACTGCCGTTATGAGATGGGCCCGTCGAGCCGTACCCGCTGCTGTCGCCGCCGTCGCGGCGCTCGCCGCGCGGGATCTGATCCAGCGTGACCACGCGTTGCTGCGCAACTTTCCGGTGCTCGGCCGCGCCCGTTACCTGCTGGAGGCGATCGGGCCGGAGCTTCGGCAGTACATCGTGGCCGGCAACGACGAGGAGCGGCCGTTCACCCGCGACCAGCGCCGTTGGGTGTACGCGTCGGCGAAGCAGGAGAACAACTACTTCGGCTTCGGCACGGACAACGACATCGAGCACACCCGCGGTTATCCGATCATCAAGCACCGCACGTTCGGCCGGGCGGTGCCGCCGTCGTCGCCGACCGCCGGGCACGACGTGCGGTTGCCCTGCGCGAAGGTGCTCGGCGCGGCCCGGGGCCGGCCCCGCGCCTTCCGGCCGGAGTCGGTGGTCAACATCTCCGGGATGAGTTTCGGCTCGCTCTCCGGCAACGCCATCGCCGCGCTGAACAAGGGGGCCGCGCTCGCCGGCTGCCTACAGAACACCGGCGAGGGCGGCCTGTCGCCGTACCACCGCAACGGCGGTGAGCTGGTCTTCCAGCTCGGCACGGCGTACTTCGGCTGCCGCGACGAGCACGGCCGGTTCAGCCTGGACCGGCTGAAGGACGTCGTCGCCGGCGCACCGGTGCGGGCACTGGAGATCAAGCTGAGCCAGGGCGCCAAGCCGAGCCTCGGTGGGCTGCTGCCCGGGGCGAAGGTGTCCGCCGAGATCGCCGCCACCCGGGGCATCCCCGCCGGGCAGGACTGCGTCAGCCCGTCCCGGCACGCCGAGTTCTCCGACTGCGACAGCCTGCTCGACTGGGTGGAGCTGTTGGCCACCGAGACGGGCCTGCCGGTCGGCATCAAGTCGGCGGTCGGCGACCTGGGCTTCTGGCAGGAGTTGGCCACCCTCATGAGCGACACCGGCCGGGGCGTCGATTTCGTGACGATCGACGGCGGCGAGGGTGGCACCGGCGCCGCGCCGCTGATCTTCAGCGACTCCGTGTCGCTGCCGTTCCAGCAGGGCTTCTCCCGGGTCTACCGGATCTTCGCCGAGCACGGTCTGCACGAGCAGGTGGTCTTCGTCGGCGGCGGCAAGCTCGGCCTGCCGGACAACGCCGTCGTGGCGTTCGCGCTCGGCTGCGACATGGTCAACGTGGGGCGGGAGGCGATGCTGTCGATCGGCTGTATCCAGGCGCAGAAGTGCCACACCGACACCTGCCCCACCGGGGTGGCGACGCAGAACGCCTGGCTGGCCCGGGGCCTGGACCCGGCGTTGAAGTCGGTCCGCGCGGCGAACTACCTGCGGACATTGCGCCGCGACCTGACCAAGGTCGCCGAGGCCTGCGGCCTGGAGCACCCCGGCCTGATCGGCACGGATGCCGTGGAGATCCTGGACGGCCGCACCGGTTCCACCCCACTGCACGAGGTGTACGGCTACCGACCGGAATGGGGACTGCCCTCGCCCACCGACCAGGCGGAGATCATCCGCCTGATGACCCCGGAGGCGCCCCAGGGCGGCAGCGCCCCACCCTCGGCCACCGCCATCGGCTGAGGTACCGGCCTGAAGTCCAAGGGTACGGCCTGGAACGTGCTGCTCTGGCCCAGCGGGATCGGCGCGGCTGGCTTGGTATGCGAGCCCGGTGCCTCGGGCCTCGGGCCTCGGGCCCATGAGCTTGATGACTGTGAGGCATCTTGATGCCTCACAGTCATCAGCCGTTCTTTCGTCGTGCCCGGCGGGCGCGCCTGCCGGGCACGACCCCGAGGCGACGACCGCCGGCACAATCCCGTCAGCACAACCCTCAAGCGACGGCTGCCGGCACGACCCTTTAGGCGACCCCCGCCGAACGACCTCCAGGCGACGCCCCGCCGGTACCAACCCCAGGCGACGCCCGCCGGCACATCGGCGCACGTGTTAAAGGCGTGGAGCTGGCGACGCGGTGGGCCTATGGTGGCGCGGTGCTGATCAGACGTGAGACGCCCGCCGACGTCGACGCCGTCCGGGCGGTGCACTCCGCCGCTTTCGCTACGTCCGACGGCGGGAACGGCGTACCGGTCGAGGCGACGCTGGTCGACGCGCTACGCGCCGACGAGGGTTGGCTGCCCGCGTACTCGCTGGTGGCGACCGTCGCGGACGGCCAGGTGGTGGGACACGTGGTGGCCACGCGCGGCCGGGTGGGCGGAGAGCCGGTGGCGCTCGGTCTGGGCCCGCTCGGCGTGCTGCCCGACTGGCAGCGGCGTGGGGTCGGCCACGCGTTGATGCACGCGGTGCTCGGCGCGGCCGACGCGCGGGACGAACCGCTGGTGGTGCTGCTGGGGCACCCTGACTACTACCCGCGCTTCGGGTTCCGGCCCGCTGTCGAGCTGGGCGTCAGCCCGCCGCAGCCGTGGGGGCCGCAGTATTTCCAGGCCCGGCCGCTGACCGCGTGGCGGGAGTCGATCCGCGGCGAGTTCCGCTACGCCGGCCCGTTCGACGACCTGTGAACCAACCCCGGATCCGTCGGCGGCGCGCCACCGACCTGGACGCCTGCGTCGCGGGGCTCGCCGAGGTCCACCGCGTCGACGGGTACCCGATGAACTGGCCCGCGGATCCGCACCGCTGGCTGCGTGAACCGCACCCGGCGCGCGCCTGGGTCGCGGTCGACGTCGGCGCAGCCGTCGTGGGGCATGTCGCCGTGCACCGGTTGCCCGACCCGGCGGGCGGACCGCTGGCCCGGCCGAGGGCTGAGGTGGCTCGTCTCTTCGTGGTGCCGTCCGCCCGTGGGCTGGCGCTGGGCAGCGCGCTGCTGGACCGGACCCGGCAGTGGGCGAGCAGACGCGCAACGGACCTGGTGCTGGAGTTGGCCGGCGGTGGTGCCGCGGCCACTGCGCTCTACGAGCGCAGCGGCTGGCGGTGCGTCGGCACCAGCACGGCACCATGGACCGCCCCGAACGGCAGCCCGGTGTTGCTGCGCCACTACGCGCTGCGTCACGACCCGCCCGTCTCCGGGGGCCCGCCGGCCAGCACCGCGAGGCGGCGGGCGAGCAGGCCGGCGGCCTCGCGCAGCTCCGGAGGCTCCAGCACCTCCACCTCGTAGTCCAGGCGTGCGAGGTGCGCGGCGAGCCAGTCCAGGCTCTCCCCGCCGACGACCAGCACGCACCACCCGTCGCGGTCGTCCTCGACCCGCCCCACCTCGGGCGGCACCAACGACCGCACCCGGTCGGGCGGGGCGTGCACCCGCGCCCGGGCCAGATACCGGTACGGTGCCGCGGTCACCGACCGCTGCACGAAGGCGACCGGATCCGGGTGCTCGCGGCGGAAGCGCCAGGTCGTCGCCACCGCCGTGCTCAACCGATCCAGGCGGAAGGTGCGCCAGTCGTCGCGGTCGACGTCCCAGGCCATCAGATACCAGCGCCGACCGGTCGTGACCATCCGGACCGGCTCGACCGTCCGCTCACCCTCCCCGCCGTCGCGGGTGGCGTAGGTGAACCGGACCCGCACGGCGTCCCGACAGGCCCGGGCGAGTGTCACCAGCACCTCCGCGTCGATCTCGGCCACCGGGCCGACGAGGGTGTCCGTGGACCCGTGCACCGCCCGTACCTCGGCGCGCAGCCGGGACGGCATCACCTGGTCGAGCTTCGCGAGCGCCCGCAGCGCCGCCTCGGCCGCACCGGCGACCGTGCCTCCCGACGCGAGGCGCAGGGAGATCGCGGTCGCGATCGCCTCCTCGTCGTCCAGGAGCAGCGGTGGCAGCCGGGTGCCCGCGCCGAGTTGGTAGCCGCCGCCGACGCCCGACGTCGCGTACACCGGGTAGCCGAGCACCCGCAGACGCTGCACGTCCCGGCGCACACATCGGCTGGTGACCCCCAGCTCGGCGGCGAGCTCGGCGGCCGTCCAGGACGGTCGCCGCTGCAACAACGCCAGCAACCGAAGGACCCGCTCGGTCGTCGCCTCGACGGTCATGCGCCGATCGTTGCACGGATAGCGGAACGACCCTGTCCGCTATCCGGGAGAGGCTGCAGATCATGACCAGGAAAGAGGGAACTCACATGGCCCGCGACATACAGATCACGTTCGACTGCGCCGACCCGGGCGCGCTGGCGACGTTCTGGGCCGAGGCGCTCCGATACCAGGTGCAGGCTCCGCCCGGCGACTTCGAGTCGTGGGACCAGGCGCTGGAGGCGATGGGTGTGCCGCCGGAGCGCCGCAACGACGCGTCGGCGGTGGTCGACCCGGACGGCTCGGGGCCTCGGGTGTTCTTCCAGAAGGTGCCGGAGCCCAAGAAGGTGAAGAATCGCGTCCACCTCGATGTGCGAGCCGCTCCGGGGCTGGAGGGTGACGCCCGGATGGCGGCCCTGGAGGCGGAGGCCGACCGGCTCGTCTCGCACGGTGCCACCCGGCTCGATCGGCAGGAGCCCGCTCCCCCGCTCGGAGCCGGCCACCTCATCATGGCCGACCCCGAGGGCAACGAGTTCTGTCTCGACTGATCCGGCGTTCACCCAGCTCACCGCAGTCCTCGCCGGGCGCCATGCGAACATGTGTACGTGTCGCCCGGCGCCCACATCCTGCATGCCGACCTGGACGCGTTCTACGCGTCGGTCGAGCAGCGTGACGACCCGCGCCTGCGCGGCCGGCCGGTGATCGTCGGCGGCGGGGTGGTCCTCGCGGCCAGTTACGAGGCGAAGGCGCGGGGCGTCCGCAGTGCGATGGGCGGCCAGCAGGCGCGCCGGCTGTGCCCGGACGCGATCGTGGTGCCGCCGCGGATGTCGGCGTACACGGCGGCGAGCCGCGCGGTCTTCGAGATCTTCCGGCAGACCACCCCGCTGGTCGAGGGGCTCTCCATCGACGAGGCGTTCCTGGACGTGGGTGGCCTGTGGCGGCTGGTCGGGTCGCCGGCCGAGATCGCCGAGCGGCTGCGCGGGGAGGTTCGGGACCGGGTCGGCCTGCCGATCACGGTGGGCGTGGCCCGCACGAAGTTCCTGGCGAAGGTGGCCAGTGGGGTGGCGAAGCCGGACGGGCTGCTGGTGGTCGCACCGGACGCCGAGTTGGCGTTCCTGCACCCGCTGCCGGTCGAGCGGCTGTGGGGCGTCGGCCCGGTCACCTCCGCGAAGTTGCGGGAGCATCGGATCCGTACCGTCGGGGAGGTCGCTCGGCTCGGCGAGGCAGCGCTGGTGTCGCTGCTCGGCTCGGGGGCCGGGCGGCACCTGCACGCTCTGGCCCACAACCGTGATCCGCGCTCGGTGCAGGTCGGCCGCCGTCGCGGTTCGATGGGCGCGCAGCACGCGCTGAGCCGTACCCCGCATGCCCCGGCGGAGTTGGACGCGATCCTCACCGGTCTGGTCGACCGGGTCAGCCGGCGGATGCGGGCGGCCGGGCGGGCCGGACGCACGGTGATGGTGCGGCTACGGTTCGGCGACTACACCCGGGCGACCCGCTCGCACACCGTCGGCAAGGCAACGGCCGACACGATGCCGCTGCTGGCTGCCGCGCGCACGCTGTTACGGGCCGCACTGCCCGAGATCGATCGCCGTGGTGTGACACTGATCGGTGTCTCGGTGGGCAACCTGGACGACAATCCGGTGCAGCCGGAGCTGCCGTTCCACAATGACCCGGGTGCGGAGTTGGATGCGGCGGTGGACGCGGTCCGTGACCGGTTCGGATCGGCGGCACTCACCCGCGCGGTGCTGCTCGGCCGGGAGCCGGGCGTGGAGATGCCACTCCTGCCGGATTGACCGATCTGCGTGCGACGTCCACCCGGCCAGCTGCGACCGGAGACACATCACAGCAGGTCGGCGGTTTAACCCGCGGCTGACGGGTGACCCTTGTGGGGTACAGCCTGACAAGGGGGGACCCAGAATGTCCGACGACGACACCAGCAACCGACCGAGCCGCCACGTCGAGCGCCCGCACGACGTGACCGACCCTCTGCTGTGGCAGCTGGCGATCGACGTGCTGAGCGCCCACGAGCCGGACGACGAGGGTCACTGCCGCAATCTCCAGTGCGCCGGGCAGTCCTGGCCGTGCGCGGCCCGCACCGGCGCCGAGCAGTCGCTGCGGCTGGCCCGCAGCACTCCCGACTCGGTCGAGATGACCGTCGACGGCGACGAGGGTGGCACGGGCTGGCCCGGGGCGAGCAGCACCGCGCCGGCTTCCCGCTGGGGCTGGAACGCCGGCCCGGCCGCGTCGCAGCGAGGCCCGAAGGCGTCCGCCTCCGCGGCGTGACGGCGCTTTCTGGCGGTACGAACGCTCGGGGCTGATCCGCATCACACGAACGCTCGGTCGGTGAACCGGCCGGGCGTTCGCGCTGAGCATCGGCATCCCCTTCGACACCGTCGTGCAGGTGGCGCTCACACCGGTGGCGTACACCCTGGGCACCGACTTCAAGCCCGGTCCGCGGGCCGACGCGGACGGGTTCGCCCACTGGAACCGCTGGTAGCGGACTGAGCTTCGCTCGCCGCGCGTCGCCGCCGCACCCCACCGACGGCGACGACCAACAGGACCACGGACAACAGCGGAAACCAATCTCCGGTACGCGCGTAGACCGTGCCCCACCCGGTCGTCGGAGCGGCCGGGACCAGCAGCTCCGCGTCACCGGCGGTGGTCGTCTCCCCCACCAGTCTGCCGCCGGGGTCGGTGACCGTCAGCCGCCCGAGCCAGGCGGCGCGGACCACGGTGAGCCCGTTCTCCACACCCCGGACCAGGGCCATCCGGCCGTGCAGCCAGCCGTCGGAGGTGAAGTCCAGGGCCGGGACGAGCAGCATCGTGGCACCCCGGGCCCGATACCCCCGGACCAGGCCCGGAAAGTCGAGGTCCTTGCAGATCGCGACACCGAACCGCCCGTCCAGGAGCACGTCGTCGTCCCCCGGCGTCATCCAGTCCTCCAGGCCCGGGACCAGATGCTGTTTGGCGTACGTCGTGCTCGTCCCGTCCGGGTCCAGCACCAGTGCGACGTTGCTCGCCGTGCCGGCCCGTCGGAGCACCGCGCCGACGACGACCCGGGCCCCGGGCTGGTGCAGCGCGTCCACCAGCAGCGGCAGCGTCGAATCCGTCACGGCGAACACCTTCTCCGGCAGCACCACGACGCGGGCCCCGCGGGCGACCAGGCCCGCCACCCGCGCTCCGTAACGGGTGAGCAGGTCCCGGCCGGCCGGTTCGTCGATCGGGATCCCGTCCTCCGGTTGCCGCAGGGCGACCAGGCCGACGGTCAGCGGCGCGGCCGGATCGGGGGAACGGCTCAGCGACCAGGCCGACCATCCGCCGGCGCCCAGCAGGAGGGCGAGCAGACAGGCCAGTGCGGGGCGGCGACCGATGCGGCTCGGCCGGGCACCGCCGAGCAGGGCGGCGAGGGCGATCGGCACGGCGAGCAGCAGGTAGGTGACGCCCCAGACGCCGGTGAGGGCGGTCACCTGGATGACCGGGCGGACGTCGGCCTGCGTGTAGGCGAGACTCCACCAGGCACCGTTCGGGAGCAGGCGCGACGCGGCGTACTCGCCCAGCACCCACACGGACGGCACACAGAGGACGGCGGCCACGGAACGTCTGCGCAGCAGCAGCTCCCGGGCGAGCAGGACCGTGCCGCCCGCCAGGGCGAGGCCGAGCAGGGTCACGCCGGCCACCACGGGCACCGGTAGTCGCAGGGTGCCGAGGTAGTACCCCACCAGGCCGAGCTGACCGATCGACCAGGCGAGGACCGTCGCGCCGAGCGCGGTCCGCGGGCGTACCCGCAGCGAGGCGAGGATCAGCGGAACCGGGGCGAGCCAGGTCAGCGCGGCGACGGGGTGCAGCCCGGTGCCACCGAGCCAGAGCAGGCCACTGAGCAGCGCGGCGACGATCGTCATCATGCGTCGATCGTGCGGCGGGAGCGGCGCGAGCGGATCGCCGTACGAAGCGGGTGCGATCTGGTCCCGTGGAGGGAGGCGCGGGAGCGCCGGGCGCGACGATACTGCCGACGTGAAGCGGTACGTCAACGTCGCCGTCGCCGTGGCCGCCGTCGCCGCGACAGTGCTGCCCGCCCTGGCCGGCGGAGCACGCGCCTGGTGGGTGCTGCCGCTCGCGGTCGCGTCGTCGGTGCCGGTGCTGTGGCGGGACCGCGCACTGGTCCCGGTCGCCGTCGTCGTGGGCGTCGCCACGACCGTCTCCGCCGTGCTCGGCGCGCCTCCGCTGCTGCCGGTCGGGCCACTCGTCTGCCTCTACACGTTCGCGGCGCGGTCCGCCCTGTCGATCCGCCTGCTGGGCATCGTGCTCACCGCCGCCGGTCTGGTGCTGTCGCTGCTGTATCCACATCCGGACGTGGAGGTGCTGCGGTACCTGTCGGTCGCCTACGTCTTCTCGTACGCCCTGGGCACCAGCGCCCGCGCCCGCCGCACCCAGGCCGCCGCCCTCGCCGAACGCGATCGTCGCGTCGCCGGTGAACGGGCGGCGGCTGTGCTGCGCGAACGCACCCGTATCGCCCACGACCTGCACGACATCCTCACCCACGCGGTCGGTGTCATGATCGTCCAGGCGGAGGCGGGTCCGCTCCTGGTCCGCCCCCACCCGGAGCGCGCCGACGCCACCTTCGCCACGATCGCCGCCACCGGCCGGGACGCGGTCGTCCAACTCCGCCGCGCGGTCGGCGGCCTGCGCGAGCCCGCCGATCACCCCCTCGACCAGCCGGGGCTGGCCCACCTCGGCGCTCTGGTCGAACGCGTCCGCGCCACCGGGCTGGACGCCGTGCTCACCGTCGCGTCCGAACCCGTCTCCGGTTCGCGGTCCGAGCCGCCGGCTGGGCATGTCGCCGGATCGCTCGTGGAACCGCCCGCGGACGTCGGGGTCGCCGCCTACCGGATCGTGCAGGAGTCGCTGACCAATGTGGTCCGGCATGCTGGGGCCGGGTCGGTCCGCATCCTGCTGGACTACACGGCCGAGGCCCTGACCGTGTCGATCACCGATGACGGCCACGGCGATCGGGGCTGCGGCGCCGACCTGCCCGGTTACGGGATCGTCGGCATGCGCGAGCGGGCCCAGGCCTGCGGCGGGACCCTGCGCACCGGCCCCGCCTCGGACGGCCACGGCTTCACCGTCACCGCCACCCTCCCCCTGCGGGCCCCGGCGGTGGCCTGATGCTGCGCGTCGTGCTCGCCGACGATCAGGACCTGTTCCGGGCCGGGTTCGCGACGATCCTCGGTGCCGAGCCGGATATCGAGGTGGTCGCCGAGGCCGCCGACGGCGCGGGCGCCGTGCGGGCCGCGCTCGACCACCGGCCCGACGTCGTCCTGATGGACATGCGCATGCCCGTCCTCGACGGCGTCGCCGCGACCCGCCAGGTGTGCGCCAGTACGCCGAGCCGGGTCCTGGCCCTGACCATGTTCGACACCGACGACTACCTGTACGCGGCCCTGCGTGCCGGTGCCAGCGGCTTCCTGCTCAAGGACGCCCCACGGGCCGACCTGGTGAACGCGGTACGCGTGGTCGCCGCCGGCGACGCGTTGCTCGCTCCCGCCGTCACCGCACGCGTGATCGGCGAACTGCACCGGCGCGGTCACCCGGACCCGGCCCTGGCCGCCGCGGTGACCGCACTGACCGCCCGCGAGACGGACGTGCTGCGCCTGATCGCGGCCGGTCTGTCCAATGCGGAGATCGCCGCGCACCACCACCTGAGCGAGCACACCGTGAAGACCCATGTCGGCAACCTGCTCGCCAAGCTGAGCCTGCGTGACCGAGCCCAGGCGGTGGTGGTCGCCTACGAGTCGGGCCTGGTGATCCCGGGCCGGTGACCGGCGGCGGAGTCAGCCCACGATGCGATGCGATGCGGTAAGGCGGAACACTTCGGTGTTCTCGACCGCCCAGTCGTCGACGCCGCGTAGTGGGCGGCCAATGATCTCGTGCACGGTCGGCCGTTGGGCGAGCGTCCAGGCGGTGAGTTCGGTGAGCCGCGCCCCGTACTCCTCCAGTGCGTACAGCGTCACGTCGATGCCACTGTCGGGCCAGCCGCCACGCCGCCACTTCGCGCGGCTCTCGTCGGGCGTCACCTCGACGGTGGCGATGTCGCGGCCGATGGCTCTGGCGATGCTCGCCACCCGCGAACGGCTGCTGATCGGTAGACCGACGGCCTCCAACACGGCGCCGACGTGGTCGTCGACGCGCAGCGCCGCCGCCGCGACCGCGGCGAGGTCGTCCTCGTGGATGAAGGGGTAGTGGCCGCCGCCCAGAAACGCCTCCCGTACGACACCATCGCCCCGGATCATCTCCGGCCAGTCCGATCCCGTCGCCGGATAGGTGCCCTCGATCATCGCCCCCAGCACCCCCGACGGGCGGATGTGCGTCCACTCCATCCCGGAGCACTCGGCGGCCCGCTCGATGGCCAACCAGAACCACGTCTCCGGCGGATGGTTCTCTTCGTACTCCGGGCCCGTGCGAGGACAGCACGACGACGCGTCGTACACCGGCATCCCGGGCGGCCTCCAGGGCATCCCGTACCGTCGTCGGAACGGCTCCGGCGAGGAAGACGCCGTGGACGCCGTCGAAGACGCCGTCGTACTCGAGCGGGCGGGTGATGGACCCCTCGACGACCTCGACCCCGTCGGGCCAGTCGTCGGCCTGGCCGGGCTCGGCGAGAACCCGCACCCTGTCGCCGGCGCCCAGCAGTTGCCGAGCCAGGCTCCGCCCGACGATCCCGGTGGGGCTGCTGCCCGCATCCTTGCGGGCGTTGACCGCGGTCAACAGGCGCAGACGGGCGTGCGATGGATTCGTCGGTCGATTGTCTGCAGGCACGGCAAGACTCCCAGCACGAAAGCGGAGATCTTGCGCCTCCCGCTGGCCGGGAGGGTGCGGACCTTGACGTCGCCGACGTTACCAGGCGAGGGCACCAGCCTCGTCGATCATGAAGTTGTGGTGCCTGTTGGGCACGGTGACTGGCGCTTTGTCACCCACCACAACTCCATGATCGACGAGGCGACCTGATGGACGGCTTACAGGGTGCGGGCCAGGCGGTCGGCGAGCGTCCGGGTGAAGCGGGCCGGGTCGGTCAGCTCGCCACCCTCGGCGAGCACCGCCAGGCCGTAGAGCAGCTCGGCGGTCTCGGTCAGGGTGGCGGAGTCACTGCCCTGCTCGTGGGCCTTGCGCAGCCCGGAGACGAGCGGGTGACCCGGGTTGATCTCCAGGATCCGCTTGGTGGCGGGGATCTCGTGCCCCATCGCCCGGTACATCTTCTCCAGGGTCGGGGTGAGGTCCTGGGCGTCGCCGACGACGCAGGCCGGTGAGGTGGTCAGCCGGGACGACAGCCGGACCTCCCGGACGCTGTCGGTCAGGGTGGTGCCCAGCCAGTCGAGCAGCCCGGCGAACTCCTGTCGCTGCTGCTCGCGCTCGGCCTCGGCCTGCTGCTTCTCCTCGTCGGTGTCCAGGTCGATCTCGCCCTTGGCGATCGAGCGCAGCGGCCGGCCGTCGTACGTGCCGACCCGCTCGACCCACACCTCGTCGACCTGGTCGGTGAGCAGCAGCACCTCGTGGCCCTTGGCCCGGAACGCCTCCAGGTGCGGGGAGTTCTCGATGGCGGCCCGGGACTCGCCGGTGGCGTACCAGATGTCGCTCTGGCCGTCCTTCATCCGCGACACGTAGCCGGCCAGGTCGGTGGGCTCGGCGGGGTCGTTCGTGGAGGCCACCGACAGGATGTCCAGCAGCGTGTCCCGGTTGTCGGTGTCGTCGATCAGCCCTTCCTTGACCACCGCGCCGAACTCGGTCCAGAAGGTGCGGTAGCGCTCGGCGTGGTTGGCCTTCAGGTCCTTGACGCTGGCGAGGACCTTCTTGACCAGGCGGCGGCGGACGATCTGGATCTGCCGGTCCTGCTGGAGGATCTCCCGGGAGATGTTCAGCGACAGGTCGTGCGCGTCGACCACGCCCTTGACGAAGCGCAGGTAGGTCGGGACGAGCGCCTCGCAGTCGTCCATGATGAACACGCGCTTGACGTAGAGCTGGACGCCGCGGCGGCCCTGCGGGGAGAACAGGTCCAGTGGGGCGTGGCTGGGCAGGAACAGCAGTGCCTCGTACTCGAAGGTGCCCTCGCCCTTCATGTGCACGACCTCGAGCGGGTCGGCCCAGTCGTGGCTGACGTGCTTGTAGAACTCGTTGTACTCGGCGGCGTCGACCTCGTCGCGGGGCCGCGCCCACAGCGCCTTCATCGAGTTGAGGGTCTGCACCTCGCTGGTGGCGGCCTCGCCGTCGGCGCCGGGGCGCTCGACGGTCATCCGGATCGGCCAGGCGATGAAGTCGGAGTAGCGCTTGACGATCTCGCGGATGGTCCACTCGGCGGTGTAGTCGTGCAGGTTGTCCTCGGTGTCGACCGGCTTGAGGTGCAGGGTCACCGTGGTGCCCTGCGGGGCCTCGTCGACGGCCTCGATCGAGTAGGTGCCCTCGCCGGTGGACTCCCAGCGGGTGCCGCCGGTCTCGCCGGCCTTGCGGGTCAGCAGGGTGACCCGGTCGGCGACCATGAACGCGGCGTAGAAGCCGACGCCGAACTGGCCGATCAGATCCTGCTTGGCGTGGGCGTCGGCGGATTCGCGCAGCTGACGCAGCAACTCGGCGGTGCCGGACTTGGCGATGGTGCCGATCAGCGCGACCACCTCGTCGCGGGTCATCCCGATGCCGTTGTCCCGCACGGTCAGGGTGCGGGCGTCCCGGTCGACCTCGACGGCGACGTGCAGGTCGTCGGTGTCGGCGACGAGGTCCTTGTCGACAAGCGTGGCCAGCCGGAGCTTGTCCAGGGCGTCGGACGCGTTCGAGATGAGCTCCCGTAGGAAGACGTCCTTGTTCGAATAGATCGAGTGGACCACCAACTGGAGGAGCTGACGCGCCTCGGCCTGGAATTCCAACGTTTCGGCCTGGTTGCTCACACCGTCTCCCATCTCGGCTCGTGCGGAGGTTCGCGGAAAGGATACGAGTCGTCACCCGCCGCGTGGTGACCGCATCCCGTCGTATTCCCGATCGGGATGGACCGCCCTGGTGAGATAGCTGACTTTGGTAAACAGAAGTCAGGTGGGATAGCGTCGCCGCCATGAAGATCGCAGGCAGCACCGCCCTCGTCACCGGCGCCAACCGCGGCTTCGGCCGGCACCTGGCCGCCGAACTCCTCGCCCGTGGCGCCACCGTCTACGCCGGGGCCCGCAACCCGGACACCGTCGACCTGCCCGGCGTGACGCCGGTACGCCTCGACATCACCGACCCCGCCTCGGTGGCCGCCGCCGCCAAGCTGGCCGGCGACGTCAACATCCTGATCAACAACGCCGGCATCGAGACCGGCACCGACCTGCTCGACGGCGACCTGGACCTCGTCCGGCTGGAGCTGGAGACCCACTACTTCGGCAACCTGTCGATGGTTCGGGCGTTCGCTCCGATCGTCGCGGGCAACGGCGGTGGGACGATTCTCAACGTGCTCTCCGCGCTGTCCTGGGTCAACTTCCCGAACGTCGGGGCGTACGGCGCCGCGAAGTCCGCCGAGTGGGCGATGACCAACGCGCTGCGCCTCCAGCTCGCCGAGCGGGGCGTGCGGGTCGCCGGCCTGCACGTCGGTTACATGGACACCGACATGACCGCCGGGATCGACGCCCCGAAGTCCGACCCGGCGGTGATCGCCCGGCTCGGCGTGGACGGCATCGAGGCCGACGCGTACGAGATCGTCACCGACGAGACCAGCCGCCAGGTGCAGGCCGGACTGGCCGGCGGCGTCGCCGCGCTCTACCCGCAACTCCCCTGACCTGCCACACCACGGCCGCGACCGGGCCGCCGCCGACTCCCGCGGCGGCGGCCCGTCCCCCGGGTACGCGGGCGGCCTTCGCCCCGCGTACCCGGCTCGACGCACGTCGCTCAGCAGCCACCGCAGCCGTAGAAGAGGATGTCCCAGTGGCTGCCCTCCTTGGTGTAGAGGTTGCCGGAGGGAGCGCGGTACTGGTAGCCGAAGCCGGCGATGTAGCCGACGTAGGTGTAGTTCGCCGAGATGTAGTTCTGGATGCAGGTGCTCAACGCGATGTCGAGCTTGTAGCCGTTCCAGTGGCTGTACGTGCCCCCGGCGTGCCCGGTCTCGGTGCCGGCGGTGACGGTGACCGCGCAGCCGCTGGCCCGCCTGAAGGTGATGATGCCGTCGATGGTGGCCTGCCGCACCCCGTCGAACGAGGTGCAGGTGGGCACGTTGCGGTCGCTGCAGTTGCCGCTGGAGGTCCAGGAGATGCCGGCGGCGCGCAGCTGTGAGGTGGCGCTGGAGTGGCTGATGGCGAAGGCCGGGGCGGCCAGGCCCAGCGCGGCGCCGACCGTGGCGAGGGTGGCCACGAGCAGCGTGAGCACGCGGCGGCGCAGGGTGGGTCGGGTGGATGACATGGCACTCCCGTTCGCATGAGGGGTGAAATTTTGCGAATCAGGGGCCGGCCTTGAAGGATTTCTACCAGAGATCGACCGGCGTGACTAGATGTCGGGTGGAGGGGACACTCGCCGCCCGCCTCCACCCGACGCCCGTCAGCTCGCCTGCAACGTCACGTCGTCGATGACGAAGCTGGTCTGCAACGACGAGTCCTCGGTGCCGGTGAACCGCAACGTCACCGTCTGCCCGGCGAACCCGGCCACGTTGAAGCTGCGCTGGACGTAGCCGGCGGCGGCGTTGAGATTCGAGTACGTGGCCAGTGTGGTCGACCCCACCTGCACGGTGAGCCGGTCGTACACCCTGGACCCGGTGGTCTCGGCCGTGTCGATGTGCAGCCAGAACGACAGCGTGTAGCTGGCGCAGCCGGCCGGCAGGGTCACCGACTGGTACAGGCTCTCGGTGCCGGTGCTGCCATTGCCGTTGAGCCACGCCTTGTACGACCCGGTCCGGGCCGGCTGGCCGCTGGCGTTGGTGATCACACCGGAGGACGCGGTCCACGGCGTGCCGCCGCTCTCGAAGCCGCCGTTGCCGACCACCTGACCGCCGGTGCAGCTCGGGGTGCCCCCGCTGACGGCGAGCTGCCACAGCGCGTACGCGACACCGTCGGCCGCCCGGTTCAACACGGTGGCGCTGACGTTCGCGGTGGTGTCGCAGGCCCGGTGGTAGCACGGGTCGTACGCCGAGTTGGCGGTGCCGCCCCACTTGGCCGCCTGGGAGCTGCTCTTGCGGGCGCTGGCGCCGGCCGCGTAGCCCGAGGTGGGGATGCCGGCCTGCTGGAAGTAGTAGTCGTCGGAGCGGCCCTGACCCTCGACGTTCTCCTCCGGCGACAGGCCCAACGAGTCCCAGTACGCCTTCAGTGGCGCCGCCGTGGTCGAGCTGACCCGGTTGATGAAGTAGCCGCCGTTGACCGAGCCGACCATGTCGAAGTTGTAGTAGCCCTTGATATAGCCGCGCTGGGTGCTGCTGAGCGAGTTGACGTAGAACCGGGAGCCGTTGAGCCCCTGCTCCTCGTCGGTCCACCAGGCGAACCGGACCCGCTTCGTCACCGTCGGGTTCTGCGCGGCCAGGACCAGCGCGTTCTCCAGCAGGGTCGCCGAGCCGGTGCCGTTGTCGTTGATGCCCGGACCGGCCGAGACGCCGTCCAGGTGCGCGCCGAACATGACGACCTGGTCGGCCGGACCGCCCGGCCACTCCGCGATCAGGTTGTTCGACGGGTACGTGCAGCTGGAGCAGTACTGCTCGCTGACGGTGTAGCCGGCCGACTGGAGCCTGGTCTTGACGTAGGTGAGCGAGGCGGTGTAGCCGGCCGAGCCGGCCCGGCGGTTGCCGCCGTTGCTGCTGGCGATGGCGTTGAACTGGGTCAGGTGGGCCTGGACGTTGGTGACGGAGATGTCCGGTGCGGCCAGGGCGGCGGCGGACGCGGCGATCGGCCGGGCCACTGTCGCGGTGGTGGGCGACGCGGTCACCGGCTGGGCGGCCAGCGTCACCGTCATTCCGGCGAACACGGCGAGCGCGACACCCGCGCTCAGCGTTCTGCCTCTCATGGGGGCTCCTCGGGGTTGGAGAGATACCCGTGAGACTTACAGATGTCTATGTCGCGAGCATCGGTCGTTCGTTTCGAACCGCCACCGCTTCGACGGTAGGTACCGGCGTCGGCACAGGTGAGTAGAGGTGTCAGGATGGGTAGGTAACGCCAGCAGGGGTCGTGGGGCCCGGAACGGGGGCTTGCGATGGGGCCGGGTCGAGCGTGACGGGACCCCGCACCGACCTGTTCACCGGTGGCGGTGACACCGGCCGGTTGATGGCAGAGCTGGACTGGGCACGCACCCCCCTCGGCCCGGTGACCGGCTGGCCGCAGAGCCTGCGCGCCGCGGTCCGGATGGTGCTCTCGTCCCGGTACCCAATGCTGCTGCTCTGGGGAGAGAGCTTCTCCCAGCTCTACAACGACGCGTACTCCGCGCTGATCGGCGACAAGCACCCGGCCGCGCTCGGCGACGACGTGCGGGTCACCCTGGCCGAGGGGTGGGACGTCCTCGCCCCGCTCATCGAGCAGGCCACGGCGACCGGGGTGGCCAGCTGGGTCCCCGCCCTGCGGCTGCTGCTGGAGCGGGCCGGCTACCGCGAGGAGGCGTACTTCAGCGTCTCGCACGCCCCGGTCCGCGACGACGACGGGGCCACCGTCGGCGTGCTCACCGTGTGCAGCGAGGTCACCGAGCAGGTGGTCGGCGAACGCCGGCTGCGGCTGCTGCGTGACCTGTCCGTTCTCGGCGACGGGCGCACCGTCGACGTGCACGCCACCGGCGCCCGGCTGGCCGACGCGATCGAGAGCCAACCGCTGGACGTGCCGTTCACCGCCATCTACCTGCGCGACGGCACGCTGCTGCGGCGAGTCGCCTGCACGGGCGGCGACCAGGGGTACGCGGGGGCACTGCCGGACACCGTCGAGCTGACCGACCCCGGCCCGGCCGCGGACGGGTGGGGGCTGGCGGACGCGGCGCAGGGCCGAGCGACAGCGGTGCCCGACGTCGCCGACCGGCTGCCCCTGCCCGGCGGCCCGTGGGGCGACCCGGTCCGCACGGCGTTGGCGCTGCCGCTGCCCTCGGGCGGTGAGGATCAGCCGCTCGGTGTCCTGCTGGCGGGGGTCAGCCCCAGCCGGGGGCTCGACGAGGCGTACCGGTCCTTCTACCAGCTCCTGGCCCAGCAGATCTCCGTGGCGTTGCGCAACGCACAGGAGTACGAGCAGGAGCGGCGTCGGGTCGAGGCGCTCGCCGAACTGGACCGGGTGAAGACCGACTTCTTCGCCAACGTCAGCCACGAGTTCCGTACCCCGCTGACCCTCATCCTCGGCCCGCTCACCGACGCCCTCGCGGATGCCACCGCGCCGCTGGCGGCGGTGCAGCGGGAGCGGGTGGAAACCTCCTGGCGTAACGCCACCCGACTGTTGACCCTGGTCAACAGCCTGCTCACCTTCTCCAGCCTGGAGGCCGGACGGGCCCGCAGCGACGCCCGCGTGGTCGACCTGGCGGCGCTCACCGCCGAGCTGGCCGGCGTGTTCCGGGCCGCCGTCGAGCGGGCCGGGCTGACTCTCGAAGTGCTCTGCCCGCCGCTGCCCCGCCCGGTCACGGTCGACCCGGTCAACTGGGAACGCATCGTCACGAACCTGCTGTCCAACGCCCTGAAGTACACGTTCATCGGCCGCATCCGGGTCGCCCTGGACGCCGACGACGAGGAGGTCCGCCTCACCGTCGCGGACACCGGCATCGGCATCGCCGAACCGGACCTGCCGAAACTCTTCGAACGCTTCCACCGGGTCCGGGGTGCCCGTTCCCGCAGCCACGAGGGCACGGGCATCGGCCTGGCCCTGGCGTACGAGTTGGCCCGGCTGGAGGGTGGCGAGGTGCGGGTGGCGAGCCGGGTGGGTGTCGGCAGCACGTTCACCGTGGCGCTGCCCTGGTCCGCGGCTCGCCGCACGGCGGTGAGCGAGCCGTCGCCGGTCGGACGGGGCGACGCGGCCCGCGCCACCGCCCAGGAGGCGATGGGCTGGCTCACCGAGCCGGGCGGCGACCCGACCGGGTCCGGCGACGCCTCCGGTCCGGCCGTGGACGAGCTGGCCGGGGCGCGGATCCTCATCGCCGACGACAACGCCGACATGCGGGCGTACCTCAGTCGGTTGCTCAGCGGGCAGGGTTGGCGGGTCCGGGCCGTCACCGACGGCCGGCAGGCCCTCGACGAGGTCCACCGCGACCGTCCGGACCTGGTCCTCACCGACGTGATGATGCCGGTGCTGGACGGCTTCGACCTGGTCCGCCGGCTCCGCGCCGACCCGGCGACCCGGTCCCTGCCGGTGCTGGTGCTCTCCGCCCGTGCCGGCGGTCAGGCCAGCGTGGAGGGCCTCACCCTGGGCGCCGACGACTACCTGGTGAAGCCGTTCGCCGCGGCGGAGCTGATCGCCCGGGTCCGGGCCGGCATCCGGCGGGCCCGCCGCCACCCGACGGGCAACGCCACCGCACCGACTGTCGACGCGGCGTCGGCGCGGCCCGACCCCCGCAACGCCGTCGCGCCGCCCCGGACGGTCACCGCCGGGCGGGACGCGCCGGTGCTGCCGCAGGCCCCGACCGACCCGAGCGGGCTGGGCGACCTCCTGGACGTCGGGTGGACCTACCCGTCCACCCCCACCTCGGCGGCGGCCATGCGTCGGGACGTCCGGCTGACGCTTGACGACCTCGATGTCGACCCGGACGTGTTGGAGGATCTTCTGCTCGCCGCGTCCGAGGCGATGAACAACGCGGTCGAGCACGCGCAGCGGCCCAGCCGTCCGGAGGTGCGGGTCCGGCTCCAGGTGGGCGGCGGGCTGATCCGGGTCTCGGTACGCGACTTCGGCACCTGGCGGGACCGCCGCCCGGCGATGGATCGCGGGCGCGGCGCGTTGCTGATGAACGCCTACGGCGACGTGCGGCTGGTCTCCACCGCCGAGGGCACGACGGTGACCATCGAGCGCCGGTTGGACGACCCGGCCTGAGCCGACCCTGCGTGGTCGGGCCTGCGCGTCAGAGTCGGCGGCCGTCGGCGTCGCGGGCGATGATGCCGTCGAGCCGCTCCCCCGGGGCCAGCGTGGCCGGCTCGAACCAGAAGATCACCACCTGCTTGTCGAGACTCCACCGGGCCAACCGGGCATCGACCTGCCGACCGTCCACGGTGCCGATGATCCGGACGGCGGGGCCGACGAAGTAGCCGAAGGTGGGCACCGGTTCGGCGGACAGGCTCTCGTCGTAGCCGATCTCGTGGAACCCGGCGCTGCGGTCGGACCCTTCGACGTCGTTGACCAGGAGGTCCGTGGTCAACAGGCCGTCCGGATCCTGGCGACCGGCGGCCAACCCGATGGTCACCCCCGGCTCGCCGGGCACCGACAGCCCGATCATGTAGTAGACCCGCCGGTCGGAGCCGTGCCGCACCCCGCTGTCGATCAGCTGACCCAGGGGCTTCGGGGGCGGCACGTCACGGACCTTCGTCGGCGGTGACGTGGGCTTCATCGCCTCCGGCACCATCGAGACACCGGCCGACGGCGACCCGACGGCGACCGGTGGTGGGCGTTCGGGGGCGGGCGGATCGCCCGGCCCGGCGACGACCCCCACCACGACCACGGCGGCGACGCCGGCCGCGAGCGTCGCCGCTCCCGCTCCGGCAACCCGCCGACGGGTACGCAGCCGACGCCCCTCGCGCATCACCAGGGTCAGGTCGAGCATGGGGTCGGGGCGCTCGGTCGCCCGCATGGCGTCGCGGAGCCGTTCCCACTCGCTCATCGGCGCGCCTCCCTGTCGGCCGTCCGCGGCGCGGCGGTGCGCAGCTTCTCCAAAGCTCGCGAGCTGGTGCTCTTGACCGTGCCCACGGACACGGCGAGTTCCCGGGCCACCTGCGCCTCCGTAAGGTCGAAGTAGTAGCGCAACACGACGATGGCCCGCTCACGGGGGCTGAGCGCGCCCAGGATGGTGATCAACCACCGCCGGGTGGCCACCTCGTCGGCCACGTCGTCGCGCCGCTGTTCCGGCACCTCGTCGGTCGGATACTCCCGCATCGGTCGCCGCCACCCGTCGACCAGGTGGTTGACCAGGGTGCGGCGGGCGTACCCGTAGGCATCGTCGTCGTGGACCCGCGACCAGGACGCGTAGGTGCGGACCAGGGCGGTCTGCGCGGCGTCCTCGGCCTGGTGGTGGTCACCGGTCATCAGGAACGCGGCATGCACGAGTCGCGCGGACGCCGCTCTCGCGAACTCGACGAACTCCGCGTCACCCCGCGCCACCGTGAACCCTCCCCCGTGCCACCACCGCTAGGGACGGGCGAGACCGGAAAAAGGTTGAGCCGAAATCACCTCAACCTTTCGCCGCGGTCACCCGTCTTCTCCTCCGCTGCCGCCGATCGGCACGCGAGGGGAGAGACATGTCGACGAAGGTTACCCGCCGATGGCGTACCGCCTCGGGGGCGTCACTGCTGGTGGTGGCGCTGCTCACCGGGTGTGGTCCGACAACCACCGGGCAGGCCGACGCCGACCCCGTCGCCGCCGCACCGCCGCCCGGCCGGCCGACGCCGACCTCCGCCGCGGGCCGGCCGACCGGAGTCGCCGGTGTCCCACCCACGTCCGCGCCCGCCGTCCCGGTCGCCTACCCCGCCTCCGGCAGCAACCGCTGGTCGACGGCGCCCGCCGAGGCCGCACCCGCACACGGGACCGGCGGTCGGTTGCTGCGCTACCGGGTCAGCGTGGAACGCGACATCCGGGGCCTGCCGGTGGGCGACATCGCCACGGCGATCTCCACGACGTTGAACGACCCCCGCGGGTGGACGGCCGGCGGGGCGTGGCGACTGCGCCGGGTGGGTGCCGGTGACCCGACCGACTTCACCATCTACCTGGCGACCCCCGGCACCCGTGACACGCTCTGCCAGGACGTGCCGGACGCCTACACCTCGTGCCGCAACGGTGCCCGGGTGGTGCTCAACGTGGCGCGCTGGGTCAAGGCGGTGCCGGGCTACGGCGCGAGCCTGACCACCTACCGGGAGTACATGGTCAACCACGAGGTGGGGCACAAACTCGGGTTCGGTCACGAACGGTGCCCCGGGCAGGGCCGGCCGGCGCCGGTGATGCAGCAGCAGACGTTGGGCCTGCACGGCTGCACGGCGAACGCCTGGCCGTACCCGAAGGGCACGGTCCGCTACAGCGGGCCGG
Organism: Micromonospora sp. NPDC049171; assembly: GCF_040648275.1. NCBI lineage: Bacteria > Bacillati > Actinomycetota > Actinomycetes > Micromonosporales > Micromonosporaceae > Micromonospora > Micromonospora sp. NPDC049171. Next base: position 40,081 of record NZ_JBEZDJ010000016.1, on the reverse strand, counting down.
TCGGGGCGTACGACGACGACATCCCGCGGCGCGAGGGCGCATACTCGGCGCCCTGATCCCGGCGCCCGGGGGCCGGGATCAGGTGCGGCGACGTTCCTGTTCGAGCCGCTCGTCCAGCCGACCCAGTTCGTAGATGTCGTTGAGGGTGGTGGGCAGCCGCCGGACATTGTCCGGCGCGGCCTCGAAACCCGGCTCAGGATCGAAACCCGGCTCAGGATCGAAACCCGGCTCAGGATCGAGACCCGGCTCAGGATCGAAACCGGGCTCAGGGTCGAGGGCCGGCCCAGGGCCGGGAGACGGCGCGGCGGGGCCGCGCGACAGCTCAGGGCCGCGCGACAGCTCGGGGCCGCGCGACAGCTCGGGGCCGCGAGACGGCGCGGGCGCGGCGGCCGTCCGGCGGCGGCGCAGGAACAGGAGTGCCAGCACCGCGAGGGCGGCGGCGACCAGCAGGGAGTACGCGAGGGGCCACCCGTCGCGAGCGGGGCTGACGAGTACCGGCGAGGCAGCCGAAGCGGGGGTGTCGGCGCCGTCGCGCGGGGGCACGGTGGCCTCGCGGGTGCCCGTGCCCGTGCCGGTGGCGGGGCCGGCGGGGCCGTTCGGGGCGGCGGGGCCCGCCGGTGCGCGGACGGCGACCGACGACCCGACCTGCGCCGGGGTGGCGCTGGGCCCCGGCAGGGTGGGGCGGTCGGTGGCCGTCGGTGACCCGGGCGTGGCCGTCGGGGTGGCGAACGGCGTCGCGCTCGGCGTCGCGCCGTTGCCGAGCAGGTCGTCGACGATCCGGCCGACGCCGCCGAGGAGGTCCCCCACCGGGTCCGAGGTGGCCGACGGGGACGGCGCGGGCGCGAGGGCCAGGGTCAACATGAGGGCGACGACGGCAGGCACGGGTCCACCTCCGGGGTGTCGGTGTGTCCGGCACCGTACCGCAGGGGGAAAAGGTGTGGGTGACCCCGCCCGGCCGTCGGCGGGGACGCGACCCGCGCGTCCCCGCCGAGGTGTCCCGGATGGTCCGACGGGCAGACCGCCGACCTGGGTGGAGGTCCACCGTCGGCCCGATGTCCTAGGCGCCGGCCCAGGTGTACGTCGTGCTGGCCGGTGCGGCCAGGGTGCCGGCGAACAGCGAGTTCACCCGGCTCGCCTCGGCCGAACTGGGGTTGGCGTTGCGGCAGGAGACCGGGGCGCTGCTGCCCGACATCAGGTCGGAGCAGAGCCCGGTGCGCCGGTCCGGCAGGCCCAGGATGTGGCCCAGCTCGTGGGCGGCGATCCGGTTGCGGTCGTAGCCCTGGTTGACGGCCGTGCGGCCCATCCAGATCCGGCCCGAGCCGAGGCCGGTCGGCTGCGCGCGGGGCCAGCCGTCGTCGACGTAGATGGTGATGCTGGCCGGGGTGCCGGGCTGGAGCCGGACGGTGCTGACCCGGCTGTTCCAGATCTGCGCGGCCTGGTCGAAGTTGGTGCGGAACTCGCCGGTCCGGCTCGCGTCGTAGTAGACGGTGCGTACGGCGGCGGCCGGCGCACCGGTGGTGAGCTGCACCCCGGCTGTCGCCAGGATCGCCACCAGCATGGCCAGCGCCGTCCGTAGCACTTGTCGTTGGAACATCACGCACTCCCCTGCGGTCGTCCGGCGACCGTCGGCCAGCCGCCGATCATTGATGTGTGTCAATGCTACGGCGGTGACTGTCGATGTCCGGCATAGCGGAAGCGTCATACCGGCGTCCTCTCGGCGGCGATGCGGTAGGCCGACGAGGGTTCCGGATGGCTGTGCGGATCGGTCAGACGTGCAGGGTGGGCCGGTAGATGAGCTCCTGGGTGCGGCCGTCGAGGGTCCGGCTCTCGATCAGCTCCAGGTCGAAGTCGGCCGCGTCCTGGAAGATCGGCTCGGTACCGGTCTTTCCGGTGATCACCGGAAAGACCGTCACCTGGACGAAGTCGACCAGACCGGCGGCCATCAGCGCACGGTTCATCGACAGGCTGCCGTGCGAGCGCAGGGGCACCTCGGACTCCTCCCTGAGCCGGGCGACGACGTCGACGGCGTCGCCGCGCGCGACAGTCGCGTCCGGCCAGTCGAGGGGGCCTTCCAGCGTGTTCGACACCACTGTCGCCGGGAGGGCCCTCATCCGGGTCACCCAGGCGTCGCGGACCTCGGACTCCTCGGTGCTCGCGGCCAGCATCTGCGCGAACACCCGGTACGTGCGGGCGCCGAAGACCATGCGCTGCTCCGCGCCGTAGGCGGCCAGTCGGTGCGCGAGCAGCTCGGGGCCCTGCTTGCCCCAGTAGCCGCCCCAGTTGCCGCTGGTGGTGCCGAAGCCATCGAGGCTGGCGAAGACGTCGACGGTGTAGGTGGCGGTCATGATTCGCTCCTGCTGTGGGTGAGTGCGGCACGACGTGTCCGCAGGTGGGCGTGCTCGGTCTCGTTGCTGGTCAGCGCCATGGCCTGGTCGTACGCGGCCCGGGCCTCGTCGTCGCGTCCGAGCCGGAGGAGCAGCTCGGCTCGGGTGGCGGGCAGCCGGTGGTAGCCCGGCAGGTCGAGGCCCGCCAACTCGGCGAGGGCCACCGCCGGTCCGTGCACCTCGGCGACGGCGACCGCGCGGTTGAGCGCGACGACCGGGGTCGGCGCGAGCGCGAGGAGCTGGTCGTACAGCGCCAGGACCTGCGCCCAGTCGGTGGCGGCGCCGTCGGTGTGCACCGCGCCGATCGCGGCCTGGATCTGGTACGGGCCGGGCCGGTTGCGCCGCAGACATCGCCGGACCAGGTCGTGCCCCTCGACGATGAGCGCCCGGTTCCACAGTGACCGGTCCTGGTCGGCCAACAACACCAACTCCCCGGTCGGGCCGAGCCGGGCGGAGCGGCGTGCCTCGGTCAGCAGCAGCAGGGCGAGCAGGCCCAGCACCTCGGGCTCGTCGGGCATCAGCGCGGCCAGCTCGCGGGCGAGTCGGATCGCCTCGGTGCACAGGTCCGTTCTGATCAGCGGGCCGGCGGTGGACGCGTAGCCCTCGTTGAACATCAGGTAGAGCACGGTGAGCACGTACGGCAGGCGGTCCGGCAACTCGTGGTCGGCGGGTACCCGGTAGGGGATGCCCGCGTCGCGGATCTTCTTCTTCGCGCGCACGATCCGCTGCGCGATCGTCGACTCCTGGGTCAGGTAGGCCCGGGCGATCTCCGGTACGTCGAGACCACCGAGCAGGCGAAGCGTGAGGGCGGTCCGCGCGTCCGGGCCGAGCGCCGGGTGGCAGCAGGTGAAGATGAGTCGTAGTTGGTCGTCGTTCACCGGTCCCACCTCTCGGGGTTGGTCCTGTTGGTGCAGCAGCAGGGCCTGGGCGTGCCGGGCCTCCCGGGTCGACTCCCGGCGGAGCCGGTCGATCGCCCGGTTGCGGGCGGTGGTCACGATCCAGGCACCCGGGTTCGGCGGCGGGGTCTGCCACTTCTGCACAGCGGTGGTGAAGGCGTCCTGGACCGCCTCCTCGGCGAGGTTGAGGTCACCGAGGAGGCGGGTCAGGGTGGCGACACAGCGGCCGTACTCCGCGCGGTAGATGCTCGCCAGGTCCATGTCGGGTGACCGGCTCCTGGTCAGGCCTGGGACAGGTCGTCGAAGGGGCGCACCTCGATCGGGCCGCAGGCCGCCGCGCACTGCTCGGCCCAGGCCAGCGCCTGGTCCAGGTCCGCGCACTTGATGACCCAGAATCCGGCGATGTGCTCCTTCGTCTCGGCGAACGGCCCATCGCTCATGGTGGTGGCGCCGTTCTCGATCCGAACGACTGTGGCGCTGTCCGGTGACCGGAGACCTCCGGCGAAGACCCAGGCGCCCGCGGCCTGCATCTCGTCGTTGATCCGGCCGGTCTCCCGGAACATGGTCTGCATCTCCTCGTCGGACGGGTCCGGCTCACCCTCGACGACGTGCACGGACAGCAGGTACTGCTTCATGACGATCCTCCGCTGGTTCGATGGTGGAATGGGCGGTCGGTCAGGCGGCCAGGCGACGTGCGACAGCAGGGACAACGATCGCGGCCGCGACCAGGTGAGTGAGCATCAGCAGCGCCTTGGTGGCCGCCCCCGCGTCGACGATGACGTCCGGCACCAGTGACAGCACCGTCAGCACGACCGTAGTGCGAACGAACACGCGTCGCGGGTGCCGGGCGAAGCGCGACAGCACCGCGGCGAGGATCACCCCGACCAGCGAGAACGCGGCGGTCAGCACACCGAAGCCCGACACCGGAATCGGCGCGTCGGCCACGTCGAGGCTGATCCCCGCCGCTCGGCCGGCGGCAGCGATGGCCATGGTGGCGGCGCTCGCGGCGACCGTGGCGGCGATACCGGTCCGGATCAGCGCGCCGACGGTCGACGTGGTGGCGCGGGTGGTGGTCGCTGTGCTGGTCATCGTGCCCTCCGGTGGGTGTGCGGCCCGCCGCGGTGGCGGGCTCTCACCAGGGCTACGAACTGAACCGATCCCAATCGACAGGTACGCCGAATATTTTTTCCCGCTGTGCCGAGCGCGCTCAGGAGGGGCGGTAGACGAACAGCGCCCAGAGGAGTGGAACAGCGGCCAACGGCGCCACGCACAGGGCACCGATGCGCACCCAGGACGGCAGGCTGGCTCTGCGGGCCAGCACGACGGCCGCCACGCCGTACCCGCCCGCCAGTAGCGCGGTCGGCAGTGACGCCCACGGCTCGGGCCCGCACTCCGACGGGTCCTGCACGAAGGGGGGCCGGCACGGCTCGGACGGGGCCATGGCCGTGGCCAGCGTTATGCCCGACAGGCACATGATCGGCAGTAGCGGGACGGCCAACAGCGCGAGTGTGACAGCCACCCCGAGGCTGGTGCGGCGCCGCGGTGTCGTCCCGTGCTGCTGCCCGTCTGCGCCGCCCCTGCTTCCACGATCGGTCACCGTCGCCCCCGCGATGCCCAGGTGATCCGTTGTCACAGGACCACTCGGATCCAATCTCGACACCGGCATCGTAGTGCGGTCCCACACATCACTCGCCGCGTCGATCATGGAGTTGTGCTGGGTGACAAAGCGGTAGTTAATCGCCATTTCCGGCACCACAACTCCATGATCGACACGGTCGACCACCCCGGAGGTCAGGCCTGGGCGGGTGCCTCGTCGGCCAGGTGCCAGATCTCCCGCATCGGGGCCCACCAGTCCCCCGAGCCGGGCTCGGCGATCGATTCCTGACACGGGTCGGTCAGCTTCCACCACTCCTGCGTCTGCGGGTCCGCCGCGATCAGCCGCAGGTCGGCCTCGTAGTCGTCGCCGACGTACTCGTAGTAGCCGAAGAGCAGGTCGCCGTGGAGAAAGATGGTGTAGTTGCGGAAGTTCGCCTCCCGCAGCGTCTGCTCGACGCTCGGCCAGACGTCGGCGTGTAACCGCAGATAGGTTTCCCGCTGTTCCGGGCGGAGTCGGATCACGCAGCCATGACGTTGCACGTCGGGCCCCCTCGTGTGAGCTGGTCGGTTCGAGCTGGCCCGGAGGCCACGGTCAACGACCCCACACCGTCCGCCGGCCGGTGGCCGTGGTGGACGATGCGCGCTGACCGCCGGACCAGGCGGTGTGCCGGTCCGAGCGACCGATGATCTCAGCAGCCCGCGTCGAGATCAACGATTGGTGCAACGCCCGTATTCGTGACCGGTCGTATTCGTCCGCGTCCCGGCCAGCAGTGTCGGCGTACGGCTTCGAGTGCAGAGCCGGGTACGCCACCGAGCACACGGTAGCTATCGACATCTACGAGTGCGGCTGCGGCTCGCGGCCGAGCTCGCTCGGCAAGGATTAACTACAGTCGCCGTTGGGTGGATGCTCGTCCTGAGGAGGGGACAGGGGGCGCTACGACATGTCGCAGAGAATACTCGGCGCTGGTGTAGGTGCCGCCTTGAAAGGCTGCGGCGTCGATCGGCGTATCCGAGCCGGGCACCCGAGCGGCATAACTCTCCGCGTCGTCTACCGGCAGATAGCCGAGCTGCGCTCCGGCGGCGGTGTCCCAGAACGCGCGTGTATTGGCGGAAACGGCGTAGGCGGTAACAAAGTGCACATCCGGCGCGGTGATAGCCGCACGGATGAAGCCGACGCCGTCGCGCGGGCTCAACCAGGTTGCCAGATACCGGGCCTCGGTCGGCTCCTCCTCGAAACTGCCGATTCGCAGGCACACCACCGACAGCCCGAACTTGTCGGCGTACATGCGCCCGAGTGCTTCGATGGCGACCTTGCTCACCCCGTAGAACCCGTCCGGTCGAACCGGTGCGTCTGGTCCGACAACCTGCCCGACCGGGTAGAAGCCGGTGACACGGTTGCTACTGGCCACGACAACTCGTCCTACCTTCTGTCGGCGGGCTGCCTCCAACACGTGATACGTGCCCAGCACGTTGGTGTCCAGCAGGTCGGCCAAGGGTGCCTCATCCGGAAGCCCGGCCAGATGCACCACGGCGTCCGCCGCCTCCAGAGCGGCGACTACGGCGTCGAGGTCTGCCAGATCCAGTCGGATCGCCCGCTCTGTCGGAGACTGTGGCTGCACCGGAACCCGATCGACCAGCACGAGTTGGCGAACCTCATCGCGCAGGTGTTGACAGACTGCCGATCCGATCCGACCTGCTGCACCCGTGACCACGACCGTGCCCAGTTGTGAACTCATGGCCTACATTCTGGCGGTACACACCGACAGGATGATCATTGTCGCGCCGATGACGCAGCCCGCGCGACAGACCTAAACGAGCATGCAACCCGGCCAGAATGTCCGCGCCGCCGCGCTGAGAGCGGAAGGTCGAATGGTTGCATCAGATGCAACTCGGCCTATTTACTCCGCCGGGGCGAGATGTCCGTGCGGAGCGACCACGCCGCACAGGTTAAAGATCAAGTTAGAGGGCGACCTGCTGGCGGGCGGCCATCCTGCTGACCGCGACGTTGATGGCGAAAATCCCGGCCACGGCCCCCAGGAGCACAGTTCGGGGGCTCAGCTCCCAGTACTCGCGCTGCCAGTCCGCTGGCTGGTAGGGCAGCGTCGCCAGGATCGGCACCAGCAGGAGCACGCTGGCCGCGATCGACATCCGCACATCCAACGCCGCCCCCACGAGGGCCGCCACCAGCCCACCGACCGCGATGACTGGCAGCGTGAGCGGGTCTTCCCAGCCATTGAGTGGGTTGGGCGTCAGGACCGTCACGCTGATCGCCGCGCCGACAAGCCAGGCCCACTGTCGCGTGCCCCGTGGTTGGCGCGCTCGAAGCAGCGGCACCATCGTCAGCACGGCCAACAGGCAGGCCCACGTCGGAAGCTGCATGGCCAGGTGGAGAACGGCCTGGAGCCCCAATGGGTGTGCCTCGCCCCCCATCTCCGGATCCGCGTACCACCCGGAATACCACATTTTCGCACCGAGCGCGCCGATGGCCAGGGCGAACGCGAGGCGGTAGCGAGCCCATGCCGCGGCGGCCAACGCGAGGAGCAACAGTCCGGGTGTGGCCAGGCTGCCGGCGAAAACCGGGAGGTCGAAAGGGAGCGCGGGCAGCAACAACTGCACCACGACGGGCTTGGCCGCGAGGGCGATGCCGCCCACGAGCAGGGACAGCGCGGTCAGTCGCAGCGCGGAGTGCAGCAGTGCGGCTCGGGAGCCGAGCCGGTCCACGCCGGTACGGACCCGCAGACCTGCCACCACGAGTGCCACGGACTCCCGAAGGCTCAGGTGCCTCCGGTCCGTCTCAGCCCCGCCCAGCAGCGTTTCCAACATCTCGTCGGCGCGGTACTGCCGGTAGGCCCGAGGGTAGGCGCGCAGCAGCCACCGGTAGCGGCGCTCCAGCCCGGTCATGCCGGCACCGTCCGCACGGTCGCAGCCGTCGACGGCAGGGAACGGTCTCGAACGATCCGAGCCGCAGCGGCCAACCGTGCCGCCTCCTCCTGGAGTGCGGACAACCCGTGCCCGGTCAGCTCGTAGGTGCGGCGGGCGCGGCCGTTGACCACCGTCTCCGCGGCAAGTCGCACCATCTCCTCGCCGGCGAGCCGGTCCAACGCGGCGTACAGCGTGCCAGTCGTCAACCGCACCCGCCCGTCGGACAGGTCCTGCACGCGCTTGACGATGGCGTAGCCGTGCAAGGGCTCGTCCTGCAACGCGGCGAGGATGAAGTAGGTGGGTTCACGCATCGGCACGGAGCGTTTAGGCATGTCACTTACATAAGCAGATCAACAACCTATCGGTCAAGCGCGGATCCATCCCCAGTTGGCCTGGCTGCGGTCGTACCCAGACACGGAAGAGGGAGCCTTCCGCGAAGAAGGCTCCCTTCTATGCCTGGGATCCTTGGCAGGAACGCCTGCGGTGACTCTCCGGGGCGTGCTCAGCTCAACGCATCAGCACGAACGCCAGCGATGAAGGCTCGCCAGGTGCCCGCAGTGAACGCCAGGGCCGGCCCCTGCACATCCTTGCTGTCTCGCACACCGACCAACCCCGGAAGGTTGTCGGCCACCTCGACGCAGTTGCCCTCGTTGCCACTGCGGCTGCTTTTGCGCCAGAGAGCACCAGTCATGTCACTCATCGTAGGTCTCCTTAATCACGGTGCTGATCAGATCCTCTGACGCGCGCTCGCTGAGGGCAAGATCCAAGAGCGTCTGCCAGACCTCAGAGTACGTCTCAACCTCACTCGGCCGATCCAGGTAAAGGCTGCCGGTCAGAGACTCGCAGTAGACCGTGCTTGGCTCCGCCGGCCGTGTACCAACCGCCGGAAAGTCAAGCAGCACGAACGCTCCGGCAACGGACGCGCGGTGTGGCCCGGTGGCCAGCGGCAACACTCTGACGGAGATGTTCGGAGCCTGCGCAGCGTTCACCAGGTGGGCAAGCTGAGCACGCCACGCGTCGATGTCACCGATGGGCCTGCGGACTACTGCCTCGTCAATGACCGCATGGAAGCCGGGTGCCGCCGGGCTGCGCCTGCTCAGGAGCTTCTGTCGCTCCATCCGCAGGGCGACCTTCTGCGCCACCTCCTGAGCGCTGCGGTTGGGCTTGGTCTGGAAGACAGCCGCCATGTACTCGGGCGTCTGCAACAGGCCAGGGATAAGCGTCGGTTCGTAGTGGCGTATCCGAGTGGCTGACGCTTCCAGCCCTACGTACAGCTCAAACCAGCCAGGGATCACGTCGTCGTAGGCATGCCACCAGCCGCGAGACTTGCTCTCCCTGGCGAGGCTGACCAACACCTCTGTCAGCTCAGCCGACGTGCCGTAGTGCTGGCACATCAACATCACGTCATGTGTCCGTAGGGACGTCTGACCACTCTCCAGCCGGTACATCTTGGCTCGCGACCATTCAAGGTCGTTGGCTGCGGCTTCCAGGTTGATCCCTGCTTCCTCTCGGGCCTGCCGCAGCAACCGTCCGAGTTGCCGCCTTGGTACGGAGGAACCCGCTTCACCCATCCACCCTCCCAGTCTCACTCCGTGCACCTGTGTGTCTCATTTGGAACAGCGTGCACGGCCAGATGGCCCAGCGTCAATCTCCGAGCGTCAATTTCGATGTGAGACGTTGCAGAACAGCGCCCGAAACATGGATTGTGGCTGGTAGATGGCCTGTTCGACGATGATCTCGGGAGGCAGACGTGCGCCGATGGAAGTGGTTCCAACGTCCAGAAGTGCCGATAGACGTTGTTGAGCGCTCCGCCTACCAACCCGTGGCGTGCGACTCCCTCACGACATCACCGAAGCCGGATGAGGCCACGAGCAAGCGACGAGCGCGCAAGCGTGGCAACCAGCGAGACGACCGTCATGATGCTTGAGGAGATCAGGCCCGAGCCGCCGTTCCTGGTGATCATGGCCGGTTACGTGATCGACCTTCACCACCGCGACGTGTGCTCCAAGTGCCGGCCCGACGGCTCGTGCCCTCGTCTGCGACAGGCCGCCATCCGCCTCAACGCCTGGCGCGACCGAAAGAGCCGGCAGCCGTGAAGGCGGGCGACGTACTGCGGCTGGATCGCGCCGTCAGCGTTCAGTTCATGATCCCGATTGCGGTACGGGTGATCAGAAAGCTCGACTGGCCCACCTACTACGGCTGGTGCTGGATCGACTGCTACCAGGTCGACAGCAGAGGAGAAGCCATCGCGCGGCGCTCCCTGTTCCTTCGGCCCGACCACGTCCAGTACGCGCCACCCCCACCACCGAGGCCGCCTGCCACCAGGCGGAAGCCGCCGCGGCCGTCCCGACTCTGACCACTTGATTCATCCGACGGACGCCGGTTGGAAACGCAATCGTTTCCTGGATGCGGTGCGACGCAACTCACGAAAACCTGCACGATCACACAACCGCGAACTAGGGTCAGTACGACATCGTTTCGCGGGGGGTGCGGGCATGCTGGGTGGTCAGCAGGTGGGAGCGGGTGCCGGGGTCCCGGCGGCCCGGGTGCCTCGCTGCACCGAGAGCGACCTGTTCGCCGTGGTCATCGACCTGCTGCGCGAGGTCGGCTTCGACCGGATGACCATCGACGCCGTCGCCGCCCGTGCCCACGTCAGCAAGGCCACCATCTACCGGCGCTGGGACGGCAAGGCCGAGTTGGTGGTGGCCGCCCTGCGCGACCGGCACGTGGGTGTGCACAACCCGCCCGACACCGGCACCCTGCGCGGCGACCTGATCGAGTTGCTGCGCGCCACGGCCGCGATCTGCGTGGCCGACTGCGACCTGATGCAGGCGTTGACCTTCGCCATGCGGACCAACCCCGAGTTGGAACGCCTGGTGCGCCACCAGGTGCTGCCGGCCGGCCGGGTGGCCAGCACCGCCATCCTGGTCCGTGCCGCCGCGCGCGGGGAGATCCCGCCCGAGGCCGGCGAACGGGAGCTGTTCCACGATCTCGCGCCGGCGCTCACCCTGTCCCGCATCGTCGCGCACGGCCTGCCCGCCGACGACACGTTCCTCACCCAGGTCGTCGACCAGGTGCTCATCCCGGTCCTCCGCTACCAGCCCGACCGCCCGCTTCAAGCCTGACTCATCGACGTCCGCAACACGGAAGGCTTCACCATGCCCGGAACCACCTCGACCGCACCTGGCGCACCCGGCGCCGGAGCGTCGACAAGCACGCCGCACCCGCGGCGCTGGATCGCGCTGGCGGTCATCGCGGTCTCGCAGCTGATGGTCGTCCTGGACGCCACCATCGTGAACATCGCACTGCCGAAGGCCCAGGCCGACCTGGGCATCACCGACGCGAACCGGCAGTGGGTGATCACCGCCTACACGCTGGCCTTCGGCGGTCTGCTGCTGCTCGGCGGCCGGATCGCCGACTACTGGGGTCGCAAGCGCACCTTCCTGGTCGGCATGACCGGTTTCGCGCTGGCCTCCGCCCTGGGTGGCCTGGCCACCACCGGCGGCATGCTCTTCGCCGCCCGCGCGTTGCAGGGCGCGTTCGGCGCGCTGCTCGCCCCGGCCGCGTTGGCGCTGCTCACCGTGCTGTTCACCGAGGCCACCGAGCGGGCCAAGGCGTTCGCGGTGTACGGCGCGATCGCCGGCGGCGGGTCGGCGGTCGGTCTGCTGCTGGGCGGGGTGCTCACCGAGTACGCCGACTGGCGCTGGTGCCTGCTCGTCAACATCCCGGTCGCCGCCATCGCCATCGCGTTCGCGATCCCGCTGGTGCCGGAGAGCCGGGCGCACGGCAACACCCGCTACGACGTACCCGGCGCGGTCGTGGTGACCGCCGGCCTGGTCTCCCTGGTGTACGGCTTCACCAAGGCCGCCGAGGACGGCTGGGACGCCGCCGCGACGCTCGGTTTCATCGCCGCGGGCGTGCTGCTGCTCGCCGTCTTCGTGGTGATCGAGCTGCGCTCCAGCCACCCGCTGCTGCCGCTGCGAATCGTCCTGGACCGCAACCGGGGCGGGGCGTTCCTCACCTCCACGCTGATCGGCGCCGGCCTGTTCGGGGCGTTCCTCTTCCTGACCTTCTACTTCCAGGTGGTGTTGCAGTACAAGCCGCTGGAGGCGGGTCTGGCGTCGCTGCCGGTCACCGCCGGTGTGCTGATCGCCGCGGGTGGCGCCAGCCAGCTGATGCCGCGACTGGGTGCCAAGCCGCTGATGGTCGCCGGTGCCGTGCTCGCCGCCCTGGGCATGCTGGTGCTGACCCAGATCGACGTGGACACCTCGTTCCTCACCCACCTGCTGCCCGCCCAGGTGATCCTGGGCCTGGGGCTGGGCTTCACCTTCGTGCCGCTGTCCAGTCTCGCCCTGGTCGGGGTGCCGGAGCACGACGCCGGCGCGGCCAGCGCGACGCTCAACGCCACCCAGCAGGTCGGTGGTTCGTTGGGCACCGCGCTGCTGAACACCTTCTACACCAGCGCGGTCGCCGCCTACCTGGTCGACCGGGCGCCGAACCCGGTCAACCAGGTCGCCGGCCTGGTGCACGGCTACCGCGTGGCGTTCGCGTGGGGTGCGGTGCTGATCATCCTCGCCGGCCTGGCGACCCTGTTCCTGGTGAAGGTGCGCAAGGAGGACATCCCGACCGGCAACACCGTGCACATGGGCTGAGCTGACCGACGTGGCCGCCGGTCGGACGCCCCGAGCGTGGGGTGGGCCGGCCGGCGGTCGTGTCCGGTACCGTCCCGACCATCGTCGAAAATCCGTTTGAGGAGATCCATGTCAACCCCTGCTGACCAGATCATCACCGCTCTGCGCGCGGGCCACGAGGAGCTCGCCGCGTTCGTCCGCGACCTCAAGGACGACGACCTGCTCCGCCCGTCGGGGGCCAGCGAGTGGCAGGTGTCCCAGGTGCTGAGCCACCTGGGCAGCGGCGCCGAGATCAACCTGGCGACGCTGGACGCCGCCCGCACCGGCGCGCCCGGCCCGGACGGCGACTTCAACCGTGGCGTCTGGGCGCGCTGGGACGCGATGTCCCCGGCCGAGCACGCCGCCGGGTTCCTGGCCGCCAACGAACGGTTGGTCGAGGCGTACGAGGCACTGGACGCCGAGACCCGGGCGTCGATGCGGATCGACCTTGGCTTCCTGCCGGAACCTGTCGACGTGGCCACCGCGGCCCGGTTCCGGCTCAGCGAGTTCGCGCTGCACCAGTGGGACGCCGAGGTGGCGTTCAACCCGTTCGCGGCGGTGACGCCGGATGCGGTGTCGCTGCTGCTCGACCAGGTCGCCGGCATGCTGGGCTGGACCAGCCGGCCGCAGGAGCTGGCCGGGCGGGAGGCCACCCTGCTGGTTCGCCTGCACGCACCGGAGCGGGCGTTCGGGCTGCGGCTGGGCGAGAAGGTCGAGGTTGTCGACGCGCCTTCGCAGGCCGACGGTGAGTTGACCGCACCCGCCGAGGCGTGGCTGCGGTTGGCGGTCGGCCGGCTCGGCTCCGCGTACACCCCGGAGGGCGTGCGGGTGACCGGCCCGCTCACCCTGGACGACCTGCGCCGGGTCTTCGTCGGCTTCTGAGCGTCGCCGCGCGGGCCGGTCGGCCCGGCCCGCGCGGCACGTCAGCCCTTCACGCAGACCACCTGCTTGAGGTGCGCCACCACCTCGACCAGGTCGTCCTGCTGGGCCATCACCTCGGTGATGTCCTTGTACGCGCCGGGGATCTCGTCGACCACCCCGGCGTCCTTGCGGCACTCCACCCCGGCGGTCTGCGTGGCCAGGTCCGCCGTGCTGAACGTCCGCTTGGCCTGCGCCCGCGACATCCGCCGCCCGGCCCCGTGCGAGGCCGAGCAGTACGCGTCCGGGTTACCCCGGCCCCGCACGATGTACGAACCGGTGCCCATCGAGCCGGGGATGATGCCCAGGTCGCCCCGGCCGGCCCGGATCGCGCCCTTGCGGGTGACAAGCACGTCCACCCCGTCGTAGCTCTCCTCCGACACGTAGTTGTGGTGGCACGAGATCGGCTCGTCGTAGCCGACCTGCGGGAAGTGCTCGCGCACCACCCCGCAGAGCAGGGCCAGCATGACGGCCCGGTTGCGCCGCGCGTACTCCTGCGCCCACCACAGGTCCCGCCGGTACGCGTCCATCTCCGGCGTCCCGGCGAGGAACACCGCCAGGTCCCGGTCGGGCAGGTCGGCGTTGTGCGGCAGCCCTCGGGCCACCCCGATGTGCCGCTCGGCCAACTCCTTGCCGATGTTGCGGGACCCGGAGTGCAGCATCAGCCACACCCGGCCCTCGTCGGCACCGCCCTGCTCCAGACAGACCTCGATGAAGTGGTTGCCCCCGCCGAGGGTGCCGAGCTGTCGCCGCGCCCGGGTCTCCAGTTGCGCCACCCGCCGGTCCAGGCCCGCGAAGCGGCCCCAGAAGTCGTCCCAGCCGGCCTGCTCCAGGCCACGGATCCGACGCGTGTCGACCGAGTCCTGCCGCTGGGCGAAGCCGACCGGGATGGTGGCCTCGATCGCGGACCGCAGCCCGGCCAGGTCGTCCGGCAGGTCGGCGGCGGTCAGCGAGGTGCGCACCGCCGACATTCCGCAACCGATGTCGACGCCGACCGCGGCCGGCGAGACGGCCTGCCGCATGGCGATGACCGAGCCGACCGTGGCGCCCTTGCCGAAGTGCACGTCGGGCATGACGGCGACGCCCTGCACCCAGGGCAGCGCGCCGATGTTGCGCAGTTGCCGGGCGGCCTGCGGCTCGATGGCGTACGGGTCGGTCCAGACCCGGACCGGTGCCCGGGTACCGGCGAGGGGGGTGAATCCCATCGTGGTCTCCTTCTGTCGTGCGGTGACCGATAATGATCAAGTTTTGTCCGGCCGGGTCCGGCGGCGGGCGCGGATACGAAACAGCCGCCCGATCCCGGTGGGAGGGGCGGCCGGCGGACGCGTCAGCGTCGGCGTCAGTCGCGCCACCCCGGCTCGTTGCCCCGCAACGCGCCATCGGCACAGGATGTGGCAGTGCCGAGCACAGACGCGCCGGCAGGAAGCAGGCGCCGGGCGGCATCGGTGCGGATGCGTCGCGGCACGGCGTACTCCCTCCGGGTGTGCTCTTCTCGACCTTGCACCGACGAGACTAGGAGGGCGGCGGGGCGTCCGCAATGGATATCGCCGCTCCCGGCCGCCGGCACACAGTTCACCGGCTGTCCGACTGCGCGCCGTGGCGTGCTCACCTGGCGCGGCTAGCTTCGCGCGGGCACTGTCCGCCCCTGTTCCGGGAGAACCACCATCACCACCACCTGGCCACCGCACCGCGTCGGCACGATCGACACCGCAGCGGACCTGACGGGCACGGACACGGATCGGAAGGCGTACGGCACGGGGTCTGGCTGGACGGTGGTGAGCTGGGTGGCCCCCGCGCTGGTGGCGCTGGTGCTGGGCCGGTGGCGGCTGACCGGTCCGGCGCTCTGGGCCGACGAGTTGGCCACCTGGGGCGCGGTCCGGTTGAGCTGGTCACAGCTGTGGCAACTCGCCGGTTCGGTGGACGCGGTCCTGACGCCCTACTACGCCCTGATGAAGGCGTACACCGCAGTGGCCGGCACGTCCACTGCCGCGTTGCGGCTGCCCTCGGTCGCCGCCGTCACCGTCGCCACGGTGGTGGTGACCGCGCTCGGGCGTCGGCTCGGCGGCACCGGGACGGGCCTGCTGGCGGGGCTGCTCTTCGCGATCCTGCCGGTGACCTCCCGGTACGCGCAGGAGGCCCGCTCCTACGCCCTGGTGATCCTCGGTGCCGCTGTCGCCGTGTGGTTCCTGATCAGCCTGCTGGAGGAGCCCACGCGCCGGCGCCTAATCGGGTACGCCGCCGCCGTCGGTCTCGTCGGGCTGCTGCATCCGCTCAATGGTTTGCTGATGCTCGCGGGTCACGCCGTCGCGGTCGGCTGGTGGCAGCTCCCCCGACGCGCCCAGGGCTGGCGGACCGTGCGGCGGTGGGTGACGGCGGCCGGTGTGGGAGTGCTGCCGGCGCTCGCGTTGTCCGTCTGGGGCTGGGGGCAGGCGGCCCAGGTGTCCTGGATCGCGCTTGTCAACCTGAGTGCCCTCCAGGCGTTCCCGGAACGGCTCTTCCACTCCGCGGCCGTCGGCGGGCTCGTCCTCGTCCTCGCGGTTCTCGGCGTGCGCCGCGCCCCGGCGTCCGTCTGCCTGGCCGGCGCGGCGTTCGTCCCGATGGCGCTGCTGTTGCTCGCCGGCACCCACCTGCACGTCTGGGTGGCCCGCTACGTGCTGGTCGTGCTGCCGGCGCTTGCCGTCCTCGCGGCGTCCGCCCTGGCCCAGGTCGGGCGGTCGTCGGCAGTCGTCGCGGTCGGCCTGGCCGTCGTCCTGGCCTTCCCCGCACACGTCGCCGTGCGCGCCCACGCCGGCCACAGCCAGGACTCGTACCGCATCGCGGCGGTCATCGGTCCCCGCTACCAACCCGGCGACGTCGTGGTGTTTCCGGACAGCCACCCGAGCATCCCCTGGTCACCACGCGACATCTACGAGCGCTACCTGCCCGCCCCACGCCCCCCGGACGTGCTGCGCGTCGCCCCGCAACGCAGCGACGGCAGGTTCCTGGCAACCGAGTGCCCGGACGCCAGCTGCCTCGGCACACCACCGCGCATCTGGGTCGTCGGGGCCGATCCCTCGGCCGACCCGCTGCGCGACATGGTGGTCGGCAAGCGGGAACGGATCAGCGCCGGCTACCGGGAGGCACAGCGCTGGCAGTACCCGCTGCTGAGCATCACCCTCCTGGAGCGCACGACCTGAGGGCCGGCTCCGCGACGGTAGGGCAGACTCGCGGGCATGGTGGAGACCTCGGTGCGCCTGCTGCGGCTGCTGACCCTCCTACAGGTGCGCCGGGAGTGGTCCGGCGCGGAGCTGGCCGACCGGCTGGCGGTCACCACCCGCACCGTGCGCACCGACGTGGAGCGGCTGCGGGTGCTGGGCTACCAGATCGAGTCCCACCCCGGGGTCGCCGGGGGTTACCGGCTCGGCGCCGGATCGGCCCTGCCGCCGCTGCTGCTCGACGACGACGAGGCCGTGGCGGTGGCCGTCGGGCTGCGGGCGGCAGCCGGCGGTTCGGTGACCGGCATCGAGGAGACGTCGCTGCGCGCGCTGGCGAAGCTGGAACAGTCGTTGCCGTCGCGGCTGCGGCACCGGGTGGACGCCCTGCGGGCGGCGACGGTCTCGGCCGCGGGCGGCGGCCCGACCGTGGACGCCGGCACGCTCACCGCCATCTCGACGGCGGTGCACCGGGCGGAACGCCTGCGCTTCGACTACGCCGGGCACGACGGCACGGCCACCGTGCGCGACGTCGAGCCGTACCGGCTGGTCTACACCGGGCGGCGCTGGTACCTGCTGGGCTGGGACACCGACCGGGCCGACTGGCGGACCTTCCGCGCCGACCGGATCCAGCCCCGGGTGCCGACCGGTCCGCGCTTCGCACCCCGGGAGCCGCCAGGTGGCGACGCGGTCGCGCACGTGCTGCGCGGCGTCGGCTCCGCCGCCTGGCCGCACCCGGCACGGGTACGCCTGCACGCGTCGGCGGACCAGATGGCGCAGCGGATCCCCACCACGGCGGGCCTGCTGGAGGCGATCGACGAGCGGACCTGCCTGCTGCACACCGGTGGGGAGTCGCTGACCAACCTGGCCGCGTTCATCAGCACCCTGGAGGTCGACTTCGACGTGCTCGACCCGCCGGAGTTGCACGCCGTCGTGCGTGCCGTCGCCGCCCGGTTCGGTCGGGCCGCTCAGGTGTCGTAGCTGCCCTGCCGTCGCCGGTGATAGGCGTAGGCGACCGCCGCGAGCAGTGGTCCCCACAGCAGCAGCGGGAGATAGCAGGCATAGAAGATCGCGGCCTCCCACGCGCCGCCCTGGGTGGGGAAGTCCGCCGGGAGCGGCGTGCCTCTCATGGTGACCCCGGCGGGTATCCGGGCGAAGGCTGTGGTCCACAGGACGGTCAGGAATGTCGCGCCGAGCGTCGCGGGTATGAGGGCGGCCGGCGTCGGCACCCGGCGGCCAGCCAGCCACGGAATCCAGCGCGGGAACCGCTCTCCCCAGGCGGCGACGAGCCCGACGGCGGTGAACGCGATCAGCTCCGCCACGATCGAGAGGCAGACGACGTACACCCGTCCGTCGAACCCGATGCCGTCGCGGAACGCGACCGGAAGCCGCCAGAGGCCCGACGGCAGCACGGTGAACGGGATGAGGTACGCGGCGTTTCGCGCCCAGCGGGGCACTCCCGCGACCGGGGCGTGGGCCGCGCGCCACGCCCCGGTAAGCCGATCACTTGTCGTCATGCCGCTCACGCTAGGAACCGAGCGTGCGCGGCACCTCCCTCCGGCGAGGGAGTGCGCTCCCCCCGGTCAGGACTGCGGCACCAGCCGGAACGACTGCGCCGCGGTGCCGTTGCAGGCGTACTGGATGAGCTGGACGCTGTCCGCCGTGGACGCCCCGGGCACGTCGAGGCACTTGCCGCTGAGCCGGTTGACCAGGCGGTAGTAGCCGCCGCCCTCGGACTCGGCTCGCCACTGCTGGTTGTTGCCACCGCTGTAGGACCAGAGCTGGATCGGCGCCGAGTCGGCCGTCGACCGGTCGGTCACGTCGAGCACCTGGGCGGCGTTGGTGCGGTTGTTGACCCGCAGGTAGCCGCCGCTGGTCGGCACGAACTGGTACTGCTGCGCGGCGCTGCTGTTGCACGCGTACTGCTGGATGGCGGTGCCGTTCGCGCTGGCGGCGGCCCGCGCGTCCACGCACTTGCCGTTGCCCCGGTTGACCACGGTGTGCCAGGCCGTCGGCGAGATGCCGTCGGTCGGCGGGGGCGTGGTCGGGGGGACGGTGCCGGCACCGGCGAGCCAGTGCAGCCCGTCGATCAGCAGCTGGTTCTGCTGCGCGCTGTCGAACGTCGACGACAGCCCGGTGTTGGTGCTGTAGTTCATGGCGTTGTGCCCGAAGTTGGCGTAGAGCATCTTGTACTGCCGGTTGCTCCACACCAGCGGGTAGTACCCGCCGTACCAGGACTGGTTGGGGTCGGTGCCGACCGGGAAGCTGGACGCGTCGACCGAGGCGAGGATGTCGATGTTGGGGTTCTGCCGCAGGTCGTTGCTCCAGGAGTACCACTCGCTGATCGACGAGGGGAACGTCGCGGGCAGGTTCCGGGTGGCCGGGTGGGTGCGGTTGTCGGCGCGCATGGTGACCCGGGTCGGCCCCCAGGTGTTCGTCTGGAACGAACCGGTGCCGAGGAAGGTGTTGTAGTACCAGCTCCAGCTCGACGGGTTGTCGGTCCAGGCGCTGACGTGGAAGCCCAGCCACGCCCCGCCGTTCTGCATGTACTGCTGGAACGCGGCCCGCTGGGCGGTCGGCGGGGCGTCGTCGAGGAACATGACGACCTTGTACTGGGCCAGGTTGGCGGAGTTCAGCAGGCTCCAGTTGTTGGTGGCCTCCCAGGAGAAGCCGTACTGGGCGGCGGCCTGCGGGAACCAGGCCCGGGCGTCCTTGACGAAGTCGATGTGCGCGGCGTCCCAGGTGCCGTTGTAGAAGGCCAGGACCTTGAACGTCGGCGCGGCCTGCGCACTCCGCGAGGCGTTGACCGCGAGGCCGGCGCTCACCGCGACGACGAGGGCGACGAGCAACGACAGGATTCGTCTGGTACGGGAGGAGAGTTCTGCGATCACCTGATCGTCCCTTCGGTGGGGACGCGCGCCGCCGCGTCGACCTGGATCTGTTCACAAGGTTTACAGATAGACGAAAGGTTATGCGGTGTCACCGGTGGCGTCAATCGCGGGTCGGCCGATCGGGTGGGATTCCCGCGACAGCGGGTACCCCGGCCGGATGACCAGCCCGGATGCCGTCGACGTCGACCAGCCACTCGCCGTCGACGTGCCCGCCGCGCCGCACGACGCCAGCGGCGAGTGGGTGCCGACCCGTGACCTCGCCGGGCTCGCACCCGCGGCTCGGCCGGCCCGCCGCTGGACCCCGCGTCGGGTGGTGGCCACCCCGGCCGCCCTGGACCACCCGCACGGTCAGCGGATCGTCGAGCGGGTGCGGGCACAGGGCATCGAGGTGGAACACCTGCGCGCCAACCGGCTCACCGGGGTACGCGGACAGACCGACCGGGAGACGTACGCGCGGGCCAAGGCCACCATGGCGATCGTGGTCAGCCCACCCTCGCGGCGCACCCTGCAACCCATCGCGCCCAGCGCCGACTGGCGGGTCGACCTCGCCGAGGGCTGCCCGGCGCACTGCCAATACTGCTATCTCGCCGGATCGCTGTCCGGCCCACCGGTGACCCGGGTGTACGCGGACCTCGACGACATCCTGGCCGGGCTGGCCGCCTACGCCGGGCGCGGGACGGTGACCAGCCGAAACGCGCGGCGCGCCGACGAGGGCACCACCTTCGAGGCGTCCTGCTACACCGACCCCCTGGCGCTGGAGCACCTGACCGGCAGTTGGCGGCGTGCGGTGCAGCACTTCGCCGACTGGGACGCGCCCGTGCAACTGCGCTGGACCACCAAGTACGCCGACGTGGACACCTTCGTCGGGCTGCCGCACGCCGGCCGCACCCGGGTCCGCTTCAGCGTCAACTGCGCCCCGGTCAGCGAACGCTTCGAGGGCGGCACCGCCCGGGTGCCGGAGCGGCTGGCCGCACTGCGCCGGCTCGCCCTCGACGGCTACCCGGTCGGGCTGACCATCGCCCCCATCATCGCGCTGCCCGACTGGCGGGACCGCTACGGCGAGTTGCTCGACCAGGTCCGCGCGGCGGTCGACGGGGTGCCGGAGCTGGACCTGACCGCCGAGCTGATCACCCACCGGTTCACGCCGGGCAGCAAGGAGGTGCTGCTCGGCTGGTACCCGCGCACCCGGCTGGAGATGGACGAGGAGTCGCGCAGCCGTAAGCACGGCAAGTTCGGCGCGGTGAAGTACGTCTACCCGCGCGACACGATGGCCGAGCTTCGCGCCTGGTTCACCGCCGAACTCGGCTCGCGGGTGCCGGCCTGCCGGATCCTCTACTGGACCTGACACGAACAGGCTGCGCCGGCAGCAACGGCGCCAGCACAGCCCACTCGTGATTCGTCAGATCGCCACGTGCCACAACAGGTCTAACGAGCGAGATTCATGATCCGCGAGACAACCTAGACGCCAACGGTGCCGTCGATGCCCTCGCGGAGGAAGTCGGCGTGCCCGTTGTGCCGGGCGTACTCGTGGATCAGGTGCAGCATCACCAGCCGCAGCGACACGGTCTCGCCGGAGCGGACGTTGTGGCCGGTCACGTCGAGCGACGGGGCAGCGAGCTCGATTCGGCGGGCGTGCTCGACCTCACGCTCCCAGGCGGCGAACGCTTCCGAGCGGGTGGCCGAGCTGGCGTCGTACGCCTGCTGGAAGTCGCCGGTCTCCGACCAGACCAACGGAATATCCTCGCCGTCGATGACCCGCCGGAACCAGGCGCGTTCCACCTCCGCCATGTGTCGTACCAGGCCGAGCAGGCTCAGCGTGGAAGGCGGCATGGACTGCCGACGTAGCTGCTCGTCGGACAGACCCTCGCATTTGAGGGCCAGGGTCGCCCGATGGAAGTCGAGGAAGGCGCGCAGCGTCTCCCGCTCCTCGCCGGTGACCGGGGGGCCGATCCGTTCGGTGCTCATGACAGCGATCATGCCGTAGGCAGCGGCAGCGGCAGCGGCGCCGGTGCCGCCGGGCCGGGCGGTCAGCCGACCGACGAGCGGGCGACCGGCGCGGCGAAGAACGTGTCCGGGTACGGCTCGTCGCGCAGGCTGTAGTGCCACCACTCCCGGTCGTAGTTGACGAAGCCGGCGTCGGTCATCAGCCGCTGCAACAACCGCCGGTTGTTCCGCGCCGCCCCGCTGACGCGGGGGTCGGCGGTGTGCGCCCGGGAGTCGAAGCAGTCGAAGCCGGTGCCCATGTCGATGCTGTTGTCGGCGAAGCGCCGCCCCCGGGGTGCGGTGCAGGCGACAAGCGGCTGCCCGGCCCGGTACGCGGGCTGGCCGGCGGCGGGCTCGTCGACGAGCGTCAGGTCCATGGTGCTGCCCCGGCTGTGTGCGGTGGGTGCCCCGATGTAACCGTCGGCGAAGAGCCGGTTCTTGGCCAGGTCCGGGTAGAACTCGGCCTTGGTCTGCTGCTCACCGGGGCGCTTCGACCAGGCGACGAAGTCGTCCACCGCCGGCTGCGGGCGGTAGCAGTCGTACACCTTGAGGCTGTGCCCACCGGCCAGCGCGGCGTCCTGCACCCGGCGCAGCGACTCGGCGGCCTGCCGGGTGAGCAGGCACAGCGGCTCGGCGTAGCCGGTGATCGGGCGGCCGACGAAGTTGTGCGCCGCGGCGTAGCGGATGTCGGCGTGGATGCGCGGGTCCAGGTCGGTCAGCACCACGAAGCCCGGCAGCCGGAGCGCGGCGGCGGCAGACGCGGTGGGGGTGGGCCTGGGGGCGGGGCTCGGCGTGGGGCTGGCCGGCGTCGACGACGGCGTGGCCGGCGCGGGGCGGGGTTCCGGTCGCGAACAACCACCGAGCAGCCCAGCGAACGCGAGCACGACGGCGATGCGATGGCGCACGAGTCCTGTCTATCAGCCCCACCCGGCACGGGGTGCCGGATCGGCCGGCCCGGCCCGCCGTGCTGGCTCAGCCCTGCCCGGCACCCGGTGCCGGCTCAGCCCCGCCCGGCACGCCGTGCCGGCTCAGCCCTCGGTCAGGTGGTCGCGGAGGAAGACCAGCGCCGACTCGTCGTCGTCGATCCCGCCGGCCTCGTGGCCGTTGTACCGCCACACGGCCAACTCGGTCGGCCCGGCGTGCGCGTTGACCGCCGCGTACACCGTCGACGGCGGCACGATGTCGTCCATCAACGCCACCGAGTACTTCGCCGGACGGCGGCAGCGCCGGGCGAAGTTGACCCCGTCGACGTACGCGAGGGTGGTCAGCACCCGCTCCTCGGCGCCGCGGTGGATCGCCAGGTAGTCGCGGATCTCCCGGTAGGGGCGGACGGCGGTGGTCACCACCGCGCGCGGAATGTCGCAGAGGAACGGCACGTGCGCGACCACCGCCCGCACCCCGGGTGCCAGCGCACCGGCGGCGAGTGCCAACCCGCCGCCCTGGCTGTGCCCGAGCACCGCCACCCGGGTCGGGTCGACGAGCGGCAGGGTCCGGACGGCGTCCACCGCCCGGACCGCGTCGGTGATCAGCCGCCGGTAGTAGTAGGTCTTCGGGTCGGTGATGCCCCGGGTGGTGACGCCGGGTGCCTCCGGGCCGGCCACGCCGAGATCCGGGGTGTCGCCTCGGCTCCATCCCGAGCCCTGCCCCCGGGTGTCCATCTGGAGGTGCGCGAACCCGGCCGCCGCCCAGAGCAGGTTCTCCAGCGGGTGCCCGCGCCCGCCGCCGTAGCCGGCGAACTGGACCACCGTGGGCAGTGCCGCGTCGGCGCCGTGCGGCACCCGCAGCCAGGCTCGCACGGTCTGGCCGGCGAACCCCGCGAAGGTCACGTCGAGGACGTCGATGCTGGTCAACTCGGTCGCGACCGGCTCGACCCGGACCGGCCAGCCGGCGTCCCGGGCGTCCGCCAGGGTGTCGGCCCAAAAGTCGTCGAAGTCCGCCGGCTCCCGGACGACGCCCCGGTAGTCGCGCAGCTGTTCCTCAGGTAGATCGGTGTACATGCTGCCCTCGGTCCGCCGAACTTCCGGAAAGCTTCCGCAACTTTGCCGAACGCTAGAACCGACCTGGCATGTCGTCAACCCCCGTCGGTGAGGCAAGATGACGCGTGGAACGGGCACACCGTTCCGGGATCCTCGGTTGACGACGGCTTGTGGTCGTTCTTCCGGCTCGGTGAAGGAGACGCGGGTGAGCGCGGACGACGGACGCAGGGTGACCATCACCGCGATCGCACGGGAGGCCGGGGTGTCGGTGCCAACCGTGTCGCGGGTGCTCAACGGTCGCTCCGATGTCGCCCCGGGCACCCGGGAGCGAGTCGAGGAGTTGCTGCGCCACCACGGCTACCGGCGTCGCACCAGCCGCAGCGTCCGCCGCGCCGGCCTCGTCGACCTGGTCTTCAACGACCTGGACAGCCCCTGGGCCGTGGAAATCATCCGGGGCGTGGAGGATGTCGGGCACGGCGCGGGCGTCGGCACGGTGGTCTCCGCGATCCACCGACAGCCCACCGCCGCCCGGCAGTGGCTGCAGAACCTGCGCACCCGGGCCACCGACGGCGTCATCTTCGTGACCTCGCACCTGAGCCCACCGCTGCACGCGCAACTGCGCCGCCTCAACGTGCCGGTGGTGGTCGTCGACCCGGCCGGTGTCCCGGCCATGGACGTGCCGACGATCGGTGCCACCAACTGGGCCGGCGGGATGGCCGCGACCGAGCACCTGCTCGCGATCGGGCACCGGCGCATCGGCCTGGTGGCGGGTCCGACGCACCTGCTGTGCAGCCGGGCGCGGCTCGACGGTTACCGGGCCGGGCTGGAGAGCGCCGGGGTGCCGGTGGACGACGCGCTGATCTACCCCGGCGACTTCTACCACTCCTCCGGGTTCGCCGGCGGGACCGCGCTGCTCGACCTCGCCGATCCGCCGACCGGCATCTTCGCCGCGAGTGACCAGATGGCCTTCGGGGTCTACGAGGCCATCCGCCGCCGAGGGTTGCGGGTGCCCGACGACGTGAGCGTCATCGGCTTCGACGACCTGCCGGAAGCCCGCTGGGCCTCGCCACCACTGACCACTGTGCGCCAACCGTTGGTCGAGATGGGACGGTTGGCGGCACGGACCGTGCTGCGGCTGGCCCAGGGTGAGGGCATCGACTCGCCGCGGGTGGAACTCGCCACCGAGCTGGTCGTCCGCGACAGCACCGCCCCACCGTCCGGGTCGTCCGGCCCGTCGTGACGGTCGGAACCGGGTCGGAGACCGGGTGGACCAGTTCCGGTCCGATCCCGAAAATTTCGGGTGCCGGGGTGAGCACGCCGGAGCGGTGAGCGACCGGGAGTCGCCCACCGCGCCGTACGGTCAGTGGTGGTGGTGTGCGCGGACGGCCTTGTGGATGGTCACCGGCAGCGCGGGCGCGCCGTCGACCGGCGCCGGGTCCTCGGCGGTCGGTGCCACTCCCCCGGCGGCGATCCGGTCCAGGGTGGCCAGCCCGGCCGCGTCGACCTCGCCGAAGATCGTGTAGTTGGGCCGCAGCGCCGAGTTGGCGTAGACCAGGAAGAACTGGCTGCCGTTGGTGTCCGGCCCCGCGTTGGCCATGGCCAGCACACCCCGGGCGTACACCCGGCGTTCCCCGGTCGGGTCGGTGGGTGCCGGCGGGAGGCCGGTCGGCAGCTCGTCGCGGTAGCGGTATCCCGGGCCGCCCTCGCCGGTGCCGGACGGGTCACCGCACTGCAGCACACTCAGCGTGGGATACGCGGTGAGCCGGTGGCACGGGGTGCGGTCGTAGAAGCGCTTGCCGACCAGGTGCAGGAAGCTCTGCACGGTGCACGGCGCGGCGGCCCGGTCCAGGGTCAGCCCGATCGACCCGTGGTTGGTCTTCAGGGTCACCCGGACGCTGCCCCGGGCCGGGGTCCGTCGCGGGTCGGGCGGCAGCGGCACCGGCCGGGCCGCGGGCTCGTCGGGTGTCTCGGTGTACGCGCACGGGCCGTGGGTGGTGCGCGGCGGTCGGGTGGCGGCGTCAGCGGCGGTGGACGACGCGGTGGAAGCGCCCACGGGGGCGGCGGGCGCGGCGACCGCGCTCGCGGACGCCCCGACGACAAGCGCCCCGGCGAACACTGTCGCTCCCGCGAGGCGGGACAGGGCGCGCAGCGGTCGACGGGGTGCCGCCACGCCGGGGCGCGGTTCGAGTTCACTCGACACGGTGATCCTCCTGGACTCGTGGTGCCAGAAAGACCGGAGTCTATGGATGCCCGCGCCCGATGTCGATCCGTCCGGGCAGCCGCCGGCTCAGGCAACCGCCGGCGCGGCGCGGTCCGCGGCTCAGGGCAGCCGGCGGCGACGCCGCCACAGCAGCCCACCCAGCAGCGCCAGCACCGCGGCGCCGCTGGTCGCGGTCACCGCCCACAACCACCCCGAGCCGGTACGCGCGGGCCCGCTGGCCGCCGCCGGCCGGGGCGCACCGGGTGCCGCCAGCGCGGACGATCCCGCCGTCGGCGTGGCGGTCAACTCCCCCGCCTCGACCAGCCGACCGACGGAGGCGTCCCGGGGCAGCGTGAAGCCCCAGTCCAGCAGGGCCGCACCCTGCTCCCACCCGCGTTTCGGCGCCGACTCGGCACCCAACAGGGTCACCACCAGACGCCGCCCGTCACGCTCCGCCGCACCCACGTAGGTGTGCCGGGCCAGGTCGGTGAAGCCGGTCTTGCCCCCGAGCGCACCCGGGTACCGGTAGATGAGCTGGTTCTCGTTCTGGATCTGGAAACCCTTGGTGCGCTGCGCCGCCTGGGTGGGTATCTCCGCCTGCTCGGTCAGCGCGTACCGGCGGAAGGTCGGCTCGGCGAAACAGGCCCGGGCGATCAGCGCCAGGTCGTACGCGCTGGTGAACTGCCCCCTGCCGTCCAGCCCCGACGGGGTGACCGCGTGCGTCTGCAGCGCGCCGAGCCGGTGGGCCTGCTCGTTCATGGCGCGTACGCCGCCGGCCGCGCCGTCCGCCCCACCACCCAGCCGGGCCAGCACGTTCGCGGCCTCGTTACCGGAGTTGAGCAGCAGACCCAGCCAGACCGTCTCGATGGTGTAGCGACCGCCCGCGACCAGGCCCACCGCCGAGGAGCCGGGCTCGATGTTCATATCGTCCTCGGTGACGGTGACCGGCTGCTTCGGGTCCAGCCGGGGCAGCATCGTGGCCGCCAGCAGGAGCTTCTGCACGCTGGCCGGCGTGCCGTACTCGTGTGGGCCGCAACCGCCGAGCACCTGGCCGCTGTCCAGGTCGGCGACCAGCCACGACGTGGCCGTGATCGCCGGTGGCGCGGCGGCGTCGGCCGGCACGACCAGGCCGGCCGTGTCCAGCGCCGCGCCGCCGACCACCCGCTGCTCGGGCATGGCGGGCGGGGGCGAGGGCCGGGGTGGACGCGACATCGCCGGGGCCGGCACCCGCGGGCAGCGCACGGGTGGCCCGGCGGGCGTTCCCGCGGCGGCGACCGGCGCGGGAGCGAGCAGGACGGCGGACGCCGTGGCCGCCAGCAGCGCAGCTCTCATGTGCCCGACCCTAGTCAACAAGATCGCCCGGCGGGACGGGATGACCGTCAACCCGCGTCGCCGCGAGCGCGCAGGTAGTCGTACAGGGCGGCACTGCCCCGCAGCCGGCGCAGGCTGCGCGCGTGCAGGTCCTGCTCGCGGCGGGCAAGCTCGGCGCGAACCCGCTGCGGGCTGCCGGTGGTCCGCAACTCCCCCAGCACCGCCGCGATGATCTCGAACGGGTACGCGCCTCGGCGCAGCAACGCGATGACCTGCGCGGCGCGTAGTTCCGCCTCGTCGTACACCCGGTAGTTGGTGCCCGGGGTGCGGTGCGGCCGCAGCAGCGCGCGCTGCTCCCACAGACGCAGCTGCGAGGTCCGCACCCCGACCAGGGCGGCGACCTCGCCGATGCGGGCGCCGTGGCGTGCCGCGGGCCGGGCCGCCGGTGGGCTGGCCAGCACCGTCTCGAAGGCGCCGAGCACCCGGCGGATCTCGGCGCGTTCCCGGTCCAACTCGGCATGGCCGCCGTCGAGCGCCGCCAGGGCCGCCGGCAGGTCACCCCGGTGCACCGCGGCCATGACCTCCCGGGTACGGCTCCAGCCGTGCCCCTCGGCCAGCCGCCGCGCCACGGTCAGCGCCCGGGCGTGCTCGCTGGTGAAGATCCGGTAACCGCTCGGGGTGCGGCGCACCGGCGGCAGCACACCCAACTCGACGTAGTTGCGCACCTGCTGCACCGAGATCCCGACGGTGGCCGCCAGGTCCACGGCACGTAACCGATCCTCCGGGGCGACGTCCACGCCAGCCACCGTACCGCTTACGTCGTGATTTGAGACTTCCCGGGGCGTCTCGCCACTCTCACCGCTGCGCTGTCGCCGAAAGTCTCTACATGGACATGAATGAGACAATGGAACCCGTCAGCTTCGGCGGGGGACGAGTCCCGCCACGACTCTGTGAAGGGTTCGCATGTCGCAGCCAGCATGGTCCGCCGCCGACAGCCACGACATGATCGAGGTACGCGGAGCGCGGGAGAACAACCTCGCCAGCGTCTCGGTCGACATCCCCAAGCGCCGGTTGACCGTCTTCACCGGCGTCTCCGGCTCGGGCAAGTCGTCGCTGGTCTTCGGCACCATCGCCGCCGAGTCCCAGCGCATGATCAACGAGACCTACAGCACCTTCCTCCAGTCGTTCATGCCGAACCTCAACCGGCCGGACGTCGACTCGCTGCGCAACCTCAGCGCGGCCATCGTCGTCGACCAGGAGCGGATGGGGGTCAACTCCCGCTCCACGGTTGGCACCGCCACCGACGCGTACGCGATGCTGCGGATCCTCTTCAGCCGGCTCGGCGACCCGCAGGTGGGCGGCGCCGGAGCGTTCAGCTTCAACCTGCCCGAGGGCATGTGCACCACCTGCGAAGGGCTGGGCCGGGTCTCCGACCTCGACGTGCACCAGCTGGTCGACGTCGAGCGTTCCCTCAACGACGGCGCGATCACCGTGCCCAACTTCGCGGTCGGCTCCTGGTACTGGCAGACCATCGTCGGCTCCGGCCTGTTCGACCCGGACGCCAAACTCCAGGACTTCACCCCGCAACAGTGGGACGACCTCCTGCACAAGCCGTCCACGAAGATCAAGGTGGGCGGCAACAACCTGACGTACGAGGGTCTGGCGGTCAAGGTCAAGCGGCTCCTCCTGGCCAAGGACCGCGAGTCGATGCAAGCGCACATCCGTGCCTTCGTCGACCGGGCCGTCACCTTCACCACCTGCGGCGACTGCGGCGGCACCCGGCTCAACGCGGCGGCCCTGTCGTCGCGGATCGCCGGGCGCACCATCGCCGACTGCTCGGCCATGCAGATCAGCGACCTGGCCGCGTTCGTCCGGGGCATCGACGATCCATCGGTGGCGCCACTGATCGCCAACCTGCGGGACCTGCTGGAGTCCCTGGTCGAGATCGGGCTGGGCTACCTCAGCCTGGACCGGGAGTCCGCCACCCTGTCCGGCGGCGAGGCGCAACGGGTGAAAATGGTCCGGCACCTCGGCTCCAGCCTGTCCGACGTCACGTACGTCTTCGACGAACCCACAGTCGGCCTGCACCCGCACGACATCGCCCGGATGAACGACCTGCTGCTGCGGCTGCGCGACAAGGGCAACACGGTGCTGGTGGTCGAACACAAGCCGGAGACCATCGCGATCGCCGACCACGTGGTCGACCTCGGGCCGGGGGCCGGCACCGCGGGTGGCCGGATCTGCTTCACCGGCGACGTGCCCGCCCTGCGCCGCTCCGACACCCTCACCGGCCGGCACCTGGACCACCGGGTGACCCTGCGCTCCGACGTGCGCCGACCGACCGGGCAGCTCCCCATCCGCCAGGCCGACCTGCACAACCTGCGCGACGTGGACGTGGACATCCCGCTCGGGGTGCTCACCGTGGTCACCGGTGTGGCCGGCTCCGGCAAGAGCTCGCTGATCCACGGCTCGCTGCGCGGCCGATCCGGGGTGGTCATCGTGGACCAGTCCGCCATCCGCGGGTCGCGACGCAGCAACCCGGCCACCTACAGTGGCCTGCTCGACCCGATCCGCACCGCCTTCGCCAAGGCCAACGGGGTCAAGGCAGCCCTGTTCAGCGCCAACTCCGAGGGTGCCTGCCCAGCCTGCAAGGGGATCGGGCTGATCTACACCGACCTGGCGATGATGGCCGGCGTCGCCAGCGTCTGCGAACGGTGCGAGGGACGACGCTTCACCGACGAGGTGCTCACGTACACGCTGCGCGGCAAGAACATCAGCGAGGTGCTGGCCATGTCGGTCACCGAGGCGTACGCGTTCTTCCCTGGTGGTCCGGCGCACCTCATCCTCGGTCGACTGGTCGACGTCGGGCTGGGCTACCTCAGCCTCGGCCAGCCGCTGACCACCCTGTCCGGCGGGGAACGGCAACGACTCAAGCTCGCCATCCACTTGGCGGAGAAGACCACCACGTACGTACTGGACGAACCCACCACCGGCCTGCACCTCGCCGACGTGGACCAACTGCTGGCCCTGCTCGACCGGATGGTCGACGCCGGCAACACGGTGATCGTCATCGAACACCACCAGGCGGTCATGGCCCACGCCGACTGGCTCATCGACCTCGGCCCGGGCGCGGGCCACGACGGCGGACAGATCGTCTTCACCGGCACGCCCGCTGACCTGGTCGCCCAAGGTGACACGCTCACCGCCACCCACCTGCGTGAGTACGTCAACGCGCCGGCGGTGGTCGGCCAGGGGTGACACCACCGACCGCCGCCACTGCCGTGCCGTAGAGCGCGGAGGCGGTGCGCTGCGCCGGGTCAGCGGCGGGCGGGCGGTGCAGGTCAGGCGACGCGGCGCAGCCAGCGCCGCTGCCAGGGCGTCTCCACCGCCTTCGGGTGGTAACCCGCACGGACCCAGGCCACCGCCCGCTCGGCCGGCAGGCCGTCGAGGATCGCCAGCGCGGCCAGTGCGGTTCCGGTGCGCCCCACCCCACCCCGGCAGGCCACCTCGACGCGCGCACCGTCGTGCGCACGCCGCAGCGCCTCCCGCAGCGCGTCGAGGGCATCCGCCCGATCGGTCGGCACCCAGAAATCAGGCCACCGGATCCGCCGATGCATCCAGGCCGGCTCCGGACCATCCGCCAACAGCAGGGCGAAGTCGGCGGGCGAGGTCGACGCGGCGATGCGGCGTCCGCGCACTGTCGTCCCGCTGGGCAGTACGAGCAGACCCGGCTGCTCGGGCCAGGGCTGAAAATCGGTCACCCGAACAATTGTGCCGGCTCCGGCCCCACCAACAGCGCCGCCCCCGGCTGTGTGGGCCGGGGGCGGCGCTGGTGTCGGTGTGCAGGTCGCCTCTCGGCGAGTGGCACGACGCGGCTCCAGCCGAACGGTGTTCCGCGAAGGCGATATTAGGTGAGGCCCGGGGACACTGAGTCACACCGACACCCTCCACAACCGGCCCGGCACCCACGTTGTTCCCCATCACGGGGCCGCGCACCAGATCTTGGACAGTTTCCGTTTCGCCTGAACGGAAACTGTCCAAGATCTCCGAACAACCGTCCACCAGGCCGGACCAGCCACCTCCCCGGAACACCGGACAACGCCTCGCGCACCCCGACGGACTAGCGACACCGGCCAACGGAAACACCGTTGGCCGGCACCCGAGTTACGGGGGTGCCGGCCAACGGTCGATGTCCTGCGGTAGTGCCGTGCGGTG
This sequence comes from Micromonospora sp. NPDC049171, assembly GCF_040648275.1. Classification (NCBI taxonomy): domain Bacteria; kingdom Bacillati; phylum Actinomycetota; class Actinomycetes; order Micromonosporales; family Micromonosporaceae; genus Micromonospora; species Micromonospora sp. NPDC049171. The sequence goes on along the minus strand of NZ_JBEZDJ010000016.1, from coordinate 8,928 downwards.
GGTCAGCTGTTCCAGTGCTGGCCGACCAGGTCGGTGGCCTGCTGCTCCCACTGGGCGTAGGCGTCGGGGTAGGCGGAGACCTGCACGGTCTGTGCGGCCTCGGTCAGGGGCATGTCCTGCCAGCCGTCGACCTGCTTGAGGCCCTTGAGGAACGCCGTCGTGGAGTAGGCCGGATCGGTGATCTGCTCCGGGGTACCCCAACCCGAGCTCGGGCGCTGCTGGAACAGGCCCAGCGAGTCGTGGTCGTTCATATCGCCCAGGTGGCCCAGGTTCTCCAACTTCGACTCCTGCAGACTCGTCGCGATCGAGATGACCGCGGCCCGCTCGGGCAGACCCGCCTTCTTCGTCGCGGCGATGATCGCCTTGACGTTCGCGCTCTGCTCATCGTTCAGGGTGATCCGGGACTGCTCACCCTGCGGCTTCAGGGCGGTGCCCTGCACAGCTGCCGCGACGGGCTTGGCGTCGACCGGGTTGGCGTGCGCGGCGATCGGACCGGCGAACACACCACCGGCGAACGCGAGACCAGCAACAGACAGCACACTCTTACGCATGATCGTGTTCATGGGGGTAGCTCCTTCGGGGGTAGGACCACCCGCTGCCACCGAGGGGGAACGGTGACGGCGGGTGTGAGCACCTCGTCCGGCGCTGCACATACAAGGGGGGAAAGTCTTCGACGGTCGGCGACCTGCGAGCGGGGGGCTCGTGGCGCCGGGGTCCAGGTGTAACGACCGGGGGGCCGGGGTCATTCCGGGTTGGCCCGTCGCGCGGCACCCTCGTCGGGGCGGTGCCTACGGTCGTTCGTGGGGACTGTAACGACGGGGCCCGGGTCGGCATTCCGACCTGCGGGAGCCGCATCCTGACCCCTGCGGGCCGGGCGGGCGGCAGGTCGTGCTGCGATCGTCAGGGTATGTAACGACCCCGGCCCGGCCACGATTCCGGCCCACGGATGCGACCGGTCACAACCCACAACCACCCCCCACCGGACAAACCACCCACACCACCCCGCACCCACGACCCCGAACCGCCCCCGCCAGGCATGATCCACTCGCCTTCATGAAAGTCGCGGTATCCCGCACGCCCGGACACCCCGAACTCCGCAAACCCGAGTCGATCACGAACGGCACGAGCCCGCCATGACGCGCAAACCGGACAAAAATCGCGTCGGGTACAGCTGGGTGAGTGCGCCTGGCGGCGCGCGCCGGGTTCATCCTGAACGACACCGGCATTGGCGGGCGTTACCCTGACAGCATGCAGGCCCTCTCCCCCACCCCGACCGGCGTGGCCTTCCTGGCTCGCCCGGGTCGTCCGGCCGTGGTGGCGCGCACGCTCGCCGAGCTGGCCGGCCCGACCCGGGGTGTCGTGGAACTGCCCGTGCGGTTGATGTGGAACGCCGAGCGCACCTTCGACCTCGGCGACCCCGACCAACTGCTCTGGATGTACGAGAACGTGCTGCGCGAGACCACCCGGGCAGAGGATCTGCGGGCGCTGATCAACGGGCGGACTTTGCGCCGGGTGTGGCGGTTGCTCAACCTGCCCCGGGGCGTACGGCAGGCGTGGGAGAGCCGACACCGCAGCCTGCGCGCGGCGTGATCGGCTCGCACCTGCACGAGTTCTACCGGGAGGTCGCCCGGGTGGCGCTGACCGCCGCCGGGCCGTACCGGTTCGTCCTCGGCGGTGGGGTCGCCTGGGCCGCGCACGGGTTGGTCGCCCGCCCGACGGAGGACGTCGACCTCTTCGCCGACGTGGAGGGCGCTGCCGCGGCAGCGTCCGCCGGGGTGCGGATGGCGTTGGAACGCGCCGGCTTCACCGTCACCGACGCCGACCCGGACAGCGACCTCGGCGAGCTGTTCGACGGATACGACCAGGACATGAAGGACTTCGTGGTGAGCCGGGACGGGCGGCAGATCCGGCTCAGCCTGGCCCGGTTGGACCGCCACCAGAGCCCGGTGGTGATGGACCTCGGCCCGGTGATGGACGTCCGCGACCTGGTGGCCAACAAGATCGCGGCGTTGGTCAACCGGCGGGAGGTCCGCGACTTCATCGACGTGGCGGCGGCGCTGGAGCACTACGACGTGACCGAACTGTTGGTGCTGGCACGGCAGGTCGACCCCGCGCTGGATCCGGCGGACGTGCGGGCCGCCGGCCGTTACCTGGACCGGCTGTCCGAGCAGCGCTTCGGCCGTTACGGCCTCGGCGCCGCCGACATCGCCCAGGTCCGGCAGCGCTTCGCCACCTGGCCGCGCTGACGCGACCGCCGCTCGTCAGATCACACCACGACGCCCCGAACCAATCCAGTTCGCCGCGTGGCCGCGTTGACGGCGACGAAGCAGGCAAGAAGACCCCAGCCCGGCGTCGGAGGAGCCGCGTCGGGGCGGGCAGCCGAGCGGCGCCCGCCCCGACGGCGGATCACTTGGTCGGTCGACCGCCCGTGACCCCCAGGATCTCGCCGGTGACGTAGCTGGACTCCTGCGAGGCGAAGAAGACGTACGCCGGAGCCAGCTCCGCCGGTTGGCCGGGGCGACCCTCGGGGGTGTCGGTGCCGAACTGCTTCACCTTTTCCTCCGGCATGGTGGCCGGGATCAGCGGCGTCCAGACCGGGCCGGGGGCGACCGCGTTGACCCGGATGCCCTGCTCGGCCAGGTCGGCGGCGAGGGCCTTGGTGAAGTTGGCGATCCCCGCCTTGGTGGTGGCGTAGTCGAGCAGTTGCGGCGACGGGTCGAACGCCTGGATCGACGCCGTGTTGATGATCGCCGACCCCTCGGGCAGGTGCGGGATGGCGGCCTTGCAGAGCCAGAACATGGCGTACAGGTTGGTCTTGAACACCCGGTCGAACTGCTCGGTGCTGATCCCCAGGATCCCCTTGTCCTGTGACATCTGGTACGCCGCGTTGTTCACCAGGATGTCGATGCCGCCCAGGTCCCGCACGGTCCGGTCGACCAACTCCTGGCAGTGCGCCTCGTCGGTGATGTCGCCGCGGACCGCGACGCCCCGCCGGCCGGCGGCCTCGACCAGCCGGATCGTCTCCCGGGCGTCGGCGTCCTCCTCCTCGCTCAGATACGAGATGAGCACGTCGGCGCCCTCCCGGGCGTACGCGATCGCGATGGCCCGGCCGATCCCGGAGTCACCTCCGGTGATCAGCGCCCGCTTGCCGTCGAGTTTGCCGCTGCCCCGGTACGACTCCTCCCCGTGGTCCGGCTTCGGGGTCATCTCCCCGGTCGAGCCGGGCGCTGACTGCTGCTGTGGGGGCTGACCGGACTGCTGGCCGTACTGGCTGGTCGGGTCCTGCTGGGTGTGCTGGTCCTCGCTCACTGAAAACTCTCCTCGCTGCGCGCGGGAAGCGGGGCCTTCCCGCGAATGTCCTCCCGGATCGCCCTACCCCGCCGTGGCCTGCGGAAACCGCTGCAACGATCGGGGCTGCCGTGGCGGGAGTGACCGGCGCTGGCTATGGTGCGCGAGGCGCCCACGAAGCGCGTCCACCCCCACGGAAAGGCACGTCATGACCTCTCCCTCCGGCCCGTCGCGCCGTCAGGTGCTCGTCGCCGCCGCTGCCGCGGCGACTGCTCCGCTGATCGCCGCAGCGCCCGCGCAGGCGGCCGGCAGGCCCCGGCCGCGCACCTGGGACCTCACCCTCCTGGGCACGTCGGACACGCACGGCAACGTCCACAACTGGGATTACTACCGGGACGCCGAGTACGACGACAGCAAGCACAACGACATCGGCGTCGCGAAGTTGGCCACTCTGATCAACCAGATCCGCCGCGAGCGGCGCGGCAAGGCGACGCTGGTGCTCGACGCCGGTGACACGATCCAGGGCACGCCGCTGGCCACGTACTACGCCAAGCAGGAGCCGATCACCGCCACCGGCGAGAAGCACCCGATGGCCCGCGCGATGAACGTCATCGACTACGACGCGGTGACACTGGGCAACCACGAGTTCAACTACGGCCTGCCGTTGCTGGACCTGTGGATCCGCCAGCTCGGCTTCCCGGCGCTCGCCGCGAATGCCGTCAACGCGAAGACCGGCAAGCCGGCCTTCCAGCCGTACGTCATCAAGAAGGTCTCCCTCGGTCTCGCCGCGCCGACCCTGCGGGTCGGCATCCTGGGGCTGACCAACCCCGGTGTGGCCATCTGGGACCGGGGCAACGTCGAGGGCAAGCTGCGCTTCGACGACATGGTCGCGACCGCCGCGAAGTGGGTGCCGATCATGCGGGCCCGCGGCGCGGACCTCGTGCTGATCTCCGCGCACGGCGGTGACAGCGGCACCTCCAGCTACGGTCCGGAGTTGCCGAACGAGAACCCGGTGGCGCTGATCGCCCAGCAGGTGCCGGGGATCGACGCGATCCTCTTCGGTCACGCGCACAACGAGGTGGTCGAGCGGTTCGTCACCAACGAGCGGACCGGCGCGCAGGTGCTGCTCTCCGAGCCGTCGAAGTGGGGCCAGCGGCTCACCCGGATGGACTTCACCCTCACCCGGGAGCGTGGCCGCTGGGCGATCACCACGAAGGCCGCCACCATGCTCAACACCAACACGGTGGTCGAGGACCCGAAGGTCCTCGCGGCCGTGCGGACCCAACACCAGAAGACCGTCGCGTACGTCAACCAGGTCGTCGCGCAGTCCACTGTCGAGTTGTCGGCGGCGGAGTCGCGCTACAAGGACACGCCGATCCTGGACTTCATCAACCACGTGCAGACCGAGGTGGTCGGCGCGGCGCTGGCCGGCACCGCGTACGCCGACCTGCCGGTGCTGTCGATCGCGGCGCCGTTCAGCCGTACCGCGGTCTTCCCCGCCGGCGACGTGAAGATCCGCGACGTGGCCGGGCTGTACGTGTACGACAACACCCTCGAGGCGGTCGTGCTCAGCGGTGCCGAGGTGCGCGCGTACCTGGAGTACTCGGCGAAGTTCTTCCGCACCCTCGCCCCGGGCGCCCCGGTGGACCCGGAGCAGATCAGTGACCCGGCCGTGCCGGACTACAACTACGACGTCTTCTCCGGCGTGGACTACGACATCGACATCTCCAAGCCGGTCGGGCAGCGGATCACCCGCCTGGTGCTGGCCGGCACCGACACGCCGGTGGCCGACAACGCGCAGTTCGTGGTGGCGGTGAACAACTACCGGCGCAGCGGCGGCGGCAACTTCCCCGGCATCGTGAAGACCCAGGTCTACAACGCGCAGCAGGAGATCCGCCAGCTGCTCATCGACTGGGCGCAGGCCAAGGGGACGATCAACCCGGACGACTTCTTCCAGCCGAACTGGCGGCTGGTACGCGAGGGCGTGCCGGTCTTCTGATCCCCGCGCAGCACACACGGGCCGTGGGTGGCGACACCCGCGGCCCGTTGCGCGTTCTCAGCCCTGCACGTTCCAGCGGATCGGGTCCTCGGACTCCTCCGGCCGGTCGCGCCCGGGATCGGTCTCGGTCAGCGCCACCCGCTCGTCGGGACGGACGGCGGGCGGCAACTCGCCGAACCTCGCGTGGCGCAGAAACGCGTACTCGTCATCGGTGAACGGCTGCCCGGTCATCAGCGCCTCCTGCTGCTCCGCTGTGATTGTCCGGCGGTCACGCCGGTCGGCGCCAGTAGCCGTGCGCACACCCCGTAAGGCATCCTAGGATACTGGGTGAGCGGTGGTGGCCTGGCGCGATGGATGGGACAACCGGTCCAGCACGGCGAGGGCCGCCCGGATCGGCCGACGTCCCAGCATCTCGTCGAAGCTCGCCCGCCCCTGGCAGAACTGGACGAACATCCGCCAGCCCGGCGGGGTCGCCAACAGGGCGTGGAACACGTCCGGGCGGCGGGTGAACACGTCGAGCAGCCGAAACCCCGCCCGCATCTCCGGCAGTAGACGCTCGGCGGCCGCCCGCTCGTACCCGGCCAGATCACCGGCGGCGACCGCCGCGCCGGCCAGCTCACCCGACCGCAACGCGAAGCTGATGCCCTCCCGGCTCCACGGCTCCAGCAACCCCGCCGCATCCCCCACGACCAGCACCCGACCGTTACGCAACGGCGAATCCTCCTCGCGGCACCGGGTCAGGTGGCCCGAGTCGTGCTCCGCCGGCAACCCGGTCAGCCCCAACCGGTCGACGAACCGCCGCAGGTACTCCCGGGTCCCCTCCCCCGCGCCCCGCCCGGCGATCACACCGACGGTCAACCGGTCACCCTTGGGAAAGACCCAGGCGTACGAGCCGGGCATGGCACCCCAGTCCAGCAGCAGCCGACCCCGCCACCGTTCCTGCTCGGCGGGCGGCACCGGAATCTCCAACTCCAGACCCAGATCCACCTGCCGGTACCGCACCCCGACGTGCCGGGCGGTCACCCCCGACGAGCCGTCCGCCCCGACCACGGCACGAGCGGCGATCGTCGTACCGTCGGCCAGCCGCAGGCGTACCCCCTCGGGGTCCTGCTCGATCGCGCGGACGGCGACCCGCTCCCGCACCTGCGCGCCGGCGGCGACCGCCGCCGCGCGCAGCCGGTCGTCGAACTCCTCGCGGCGCACCATCGTCACCACCGGGCTGTCGTTGCGCCGGGTGAACTCCCGACGGCCATCCCGGGTGAACGTGACCCGGTCTACCCGGTCGTGCGCGGGCACCTCGATCCGATCACCGACGGCCGCCAGTGAGGTGCCGATCAGACCACCACCGCAGGTCTTGTACCGCGGGTGCGCGGCACGCTCGACAACAAGTGTGGAGACACCGGCGCGGGCAGCGGCGTAGGCCGCGGAGAGCCCGGCGGGGCCGGCGCCGACGACGACGAGATCCCAGACGATCACGGAAGCAGCCTAGTCTCCACCACCGTCGGACCCGCCGGCCGCCGCGACCGCCCGATCGGGTGCACATCTTCGGTCACCGAGGGGGTAACCGACCCCGCGCAACCGCCACCGCGATGGCGGACGACACCGCCTCGATGGCGGACGAACGAGTTCGATGGCGAACAAAGGAGGAACCATGCAGCAGGTGCAACTGTCGGAAGCCGAGCAACGGGTATACCAGGCGGTCACCACCCTGGAGGCACGCGGACAGGTGCCGTACCCGGACCTGATCGCCGAGGAGTCCGGGCTGACCCAGGAACAGGTGGGCAGCCCCCTGCACCTGCTCACCGAGAAGGGCCTGCTGCACCGCGAGGACTCGCCGATGGCGGGCCTCGACTTCGGTCCCCGGTTCTGCGCCCGCCAGATGGCGTGACCCGCGGAACCAGCCGAGACGATTCGCCCCCCGGTGACCCGGGTAGCGATCAACAATGCTGATCGACTGTCAACGGGGGGCACGATGAGTGCGGCGCACCCGCCGCAGCCGGTGGACGCGGCCGCGAACCGACGACGCTGGCAGGCCGTCGGCGTCGGACTTGTCGCCGCGTTCATGACATTGCTCGACGTGAGCATCGTCAACGTCGCGGTGCCGTCCATCGACCGGGCGCTGCGCGCCTCGTCGAGCGACCTGCAGTGGATCCTCTCCGGGTACGCGCTCACCTTCGGCCTGGCACTGGTGCCCGCCGGCCGCTTCGGCGACGCCCGCGGCCGAAGAAACGCGTTCGTCTTCGGCATCGCCCTGTTCACCGTGACCAGTGCGCTCGCCGGCCTCGCCACCTCCCCGACCTGGCTGGTCATCACCCGACTGCTCCAGGGCGCCGCCGCCGGCATCGTCAACCCGCAGGTCATCGGGCTGATCCAGCAACTCTTCCGAGGGCCGGAACGGGCCCGCCCGTTCGGGCTGCTCGGCGCCACCATCGGAATCTCCACCGCCGTCGGGCCGCTGCTCGGCGGGCTGCTCATCGCCGTCGGCGGCGAGGAACACGGGTGGCGCTGGGTCTTCTTCGTCAACGTGCCGGTCGGCATCCTCGCGGTGCTCCTCGGCTGGCGGCTGCTGCCCGGCCGTCCCGCGGGTCAACCCGGCTGGCGTCGACTCGACCCGGTCGGCGTACTCCTGCTCGGTGTGGGTGTGGTCCTGGTCCTGCTGCCCCTCGTCCAGGAGCAGCAGTGGCACAGCCCCTGGAAATGGGCGCTCATCCCGACCGGCCTGGCAGTGCTCGTCGCCTTCGGGCTCTGGGAGCGGCGGTACGCCCGCAACCACCAACCGCTGTTCGACCTCGGGCTGTTCAGCCTCCAGTCGTACACCCTGGGCTCGATCCTGGCGCTCGTCTACTTCGGCGGCTTCACCGCGATCTTCTTCATCTTCACCCTGTTCCTCCAGATGGGCCTCGGCTACAGCGCGCTCGTCGCGGGCCTGGCCATCACCCCGTTCGCCCTCGGCTCGGCTGCCGCCGCCGTGCTCGGTGGCCGCATCGTCAACCGCATCGGCCGACCACTCGTCGCCATCGGTCTGCTCACCGTCGTGGTCGGGCTCGCCGCGACGGTGGTCGCGCTACGCCTCGCACCGGACGCCCCGGCGCCCTGGGTCACCACCGGCCCGCTGCTCATCGCCGGCATCGGCAGTGGACTGGTGATCGCCCCCAACCAGACGATCACCCTCGCCGAGGTGCCGGTGGCGCAGTCGGGCAGTGGCGCGGGCATGCTCCAGACCGGTCAGCGGATCGGCGCCGCCGCCGGCATCGCCGCCGTCGGCTCGCTGTTCTTCTCCTCGCTGGCCGACAGCCGCGGCAACTGGACCACCGCCTTCGAACGGTCGCTCATGCTGGCCACCGGCATCATCGCGCTCGCGCTGATCTGCGCGCTGATCGACATCCTCCGCACGCGCCACCACAAGAACTGACACCAACACCAGGGGTACGCCGCTGGCCGGCACCCCGGTTACGGAGTGCCGGCCAGCGGCGGTGGTGCGGTGGTGCTTTCGTGCGGTGGTGCTGGTCATGCGGTCGTGCTTTCGTGCGGTGGCGCTGGTAGTGCGGGGGTCAGCTGTTCCAGTGCTGGCCGACCAGGTCGGTGGCCTGCTGCTCCCACTGGGCGTAGGCGTCGGGGTAGGCGGAGACCTGCACGGTCTG